>JBBSVH010000008.1:0-38145 GCA_038233685.1 Lysobacterales bacterium
AGTCGCACCTCAACTACGTGCCCGAGCACACCACCGACTTCATTTTCGCGGTGCTGTCCGAGGAGTTCGGCTGGATCGGCGTGGTGGTCGTGCTGGCCCTGTACCTGTTCGTGATCGCCCGCTGCCTGTGGATCGCCATGGACGCACGGGACACCTACTCGCGGCTTCTGGCCGGATCGCTGGGCATGGCGTTTTTCGTCTACGTGATCGTGAACGGCGGGATGATCTCGGGCCTCCTTCCAGTGGTGGGCGTGCCCATGCCGCTGCTGAGCTACGGCGGCACTGCAGCGGTGTCGCTGCTGGCCGGGCTTGGCCTGGTGATGGCGATCCGTGCGCATCGACCGGTGCATGGGTATTGATGGGTGCGCAGATCCGGGAAAGTCGAACAAAGTGATCCGGTGAGCGGGGAGGGTGTGTCGTGCGCGAGCTCCAGCGCGGCTTACCTGACTGCAGGCACTGCTCACACGCGAATTAGAAGGTGTTCCAAGCCCGTGGAGCTGTGCTTGCTTTTCCTATCCGCGAAGGGAAGGTCAGTCCGCTTGCAGAATTCTCCGCGTGCTGGAAGCCACACCTCTCCCTCCAGGCTCCCGATCCTGCTGCGTCACCGGCACCCGGTTCACGAATGCAATTTCCTCGCGTGCTAACCTCCGCGCCGATGAGCCGACGCGCACTTTATTGCCTGATTCCACTCGCCCTGGCGGCCTGCGCAACGCAGAATCCGCCGGCGGTGCCGCAGGCCGCGAAGTCGGTGCAGAGCACCCCAGCGGTGCCGGTCGCACTTCCGGAAACTTCGGTGGAAACCGTGGGCAGCGCGCTGCCGGTGGACATCACCCCGGTGCCCTTTGAAGTGGCGCGCGCCGAGTTCGTGCGCGATACGGCGGCGCGCTTCGGAATTCCCCCGGCAACCATCGATGCCACGCTCAGCGGTGCGCGATTCCGTGACGACATCGTGTCGCTGATGTCGCGGCCCGCGGAGCGGGTCAAGCCGTGGTCCGAATATCGTCCCAACTTCATCACTGCCTCGCGCATCGAGGGCGGTCGCAAGTTCATGGCCGCCCATCGCGACGAACTGCAGCGCGTGCAGGCCAAGACCGGAGTTCCCGCTGAAATAATTGTTGCGATCATCGGAGTGGAGACCAGCTACGGCGGCTACACCGGCAAGCACCGCGTGCTGGATGCGCTGTACACGCTCGCGTTCCGTTACCCGCGCAGTGGCAATCCCGAGCGCGCCGCGTACGAATATCGCCGTGAGCAGTTCTTCCGTGACGAGCTGGCGCAGCTGTTCGCGCTGTCGAGAGAGGAAAACCTGGACCTGGCAAGCCTCACCGGCAGCTACGCCGGTGCCATGGGGCTGGGCCAGTTCATGCCGTCGAGCTACCGCGACTTCGCGGTGGACGGCGATGGCGACCGCCGCCGCGACCTGTTCGGCAGTCACGCCGATGTCTTCGCTTCGATAGCGAATTACTTCCTCAAGAAGGGCGGTGAGCGTGGCGGATGGGTGCCGGGTGCGCCGGTGGTGGCGCGCGCGCAGCTGCAGCCGGGCTTTGCCGAGTTCAATCCGGAAACCTGGACGCCCGATTACAGCCTCGCGCAGCTGGCACAGCGCGGCTACCGGCCGCTGGAGAACGTAGCCCCCGATGCCACAGCCACCCTGGTCTCGCTTGACGGCAGCACCGGCAAGCAATACTGGCTTGGCTTCCAGAACTATTACGCCATCACCCGCTACAACAACTCGAAGATGTACGCGATGGCGGTGTACCAGCTGTCGCAGGCCATCGCCGGTCGGGAAATCCCCGCGGCATGAGGCGGTACCTCCTGCCCGCGCTGCTGATGGCCGCGCTGGTTGGCTGCAACTCGGCGCCGAAGAAATCCGCGCCAGCGCAATCGGGGCTCGCTGCAGCCGTGCCCGCGTCCGTGTCCGCGATGGCTCCCCCCGGTAGCGCCTGCGCCGAGGTGTATGCGCCGGCCCAGGAAGACCTGGCCAAGCGCGGCAACTACAGGGCCGGTGGCCTGTATGCCCCCGGCGTCGCCGACACCACGCCGGACCACGTCCCCGACGTGGACTGCATTGCCGAGCCGCTGGTGGTCGCGCTGCCGCGTTCGGCGGTTGGCAATCGTTCGCCGTATGCGGTGCTGGGCAAGAACTACGAGGTGCTCGACCGCGTGGACGGCTACGTCGAGCAGGGCACGGCCTCCTACTACGGCAACAAGTTCCATGGGCGGCTCACTTCCAACCGCGAGGTGTACGACATGTACGCCTTCACTGCAGCGCACAAGTCGATGCCGCTGCCGAGCTTCGCGCGGGTGACCAACCTGGACAATGGCAAATCGGTGGTGGTGCGGGTCAACGACCGCGGGCCGTTTCATGAAGGACGGGTCATCGACCTGAGCTACGCGGCCGCGGTGAAGCTGGACATCACGCGGCGCGGTACCGGCCGGGTCGAGGTGCGGGCACTGGTTCCTGGAGAGGCGGGGCTGCAGTTGGCCGCCGCCTCGGCATCGGTTCCGACCACTATCGCCACCGGCATTCCCACGCGAATCGCGACCGGCAGACCAACACCCATGGACGAGCTCGTCGAGCGTCTTCCTGCACCCCAGCCGACGACGCGCCTCGCGGCTTTGCAGGGCGACACGGCCCGCGCCGCTTCGCCGCAGGTCGAGGCATCGGCCGGCGCCGCAACCCAGGCGTGGCGTTACCAGGTGGAGCCGACGCCGGAGAAAGCGGCGGGCACGGATGAGTTTGAAGCCTGGATGCAGGCGCGCGGCGTGCGCGTGGCCACCGGCAAGCCCGCGGTGCTGTCCGCCGCCGCTGCGGGCGTCGCAAATGGCATTCCCGCGCCCGCCGTGGCAACGGCCGAAGCAGGCGCGCTCATCGCAACTGCGGCGCCAGTGTCCGCTGATCCGCCCGTCTACCTGCAGGTGGCGAGCTTTGCCAGTCGCGAGAACGCCGAGCGTGCGCTGGCCCGGATCACCGCGGCCGGGATCAGTGGCGCAGGACTGAGTGAGGTCGTGCGCGATGTACACACGCTGTGGCGCCTGAGGGTCAGTGCCAGCGATCCCGCCAGCGCACAGGGGATCGCGTTGCGCATCGCCGACCTGGGTCTGGGACAGCCGCAGGTGGTAAGCGACTAGACGCAATGCCGGCAGGTGCGGAGCCACCGCCTTCACTGACAAGCAGGATTCATGGGGTCGGTCCGACGGCCTGCCCCGCGCATACGTTGCCGGCCCAAGCAGGTCTGGCTCAACCGGAGAACCAAACCACATGAAGTTGCGTTTCGCGTTTGTCGCGCTGGCCACGGCCAGCTTCAGTCTCGCCATTGCCCAGACCCCAATGCCGCAGCCGGCGTCCCCGCCTGCAGCTCCGACCGCGGCGGTCGAGGTGCCACCGGCGCCCGAACCGGTGGCAACGGCCTGGATCCTGATGGACTACACCACCGGCCAGGTACTGGCCGGCGAGAACTACGACGAGCGCGTCGAACCGGCCAGCATCACCAAGGTGATGACGTCCTACGTGCTGGCCGCCGAGCAGAAGAACGGCAAGATCAAGGCTGACGACCAGGTGATGCTGAGCGAGCGCGCCTGGCGCGAGGGCGGCGCGCGTACCGACGGCAGCTACAGTGGCTTTGCGGTGAACCAGACCGCACGCCTGAAGGACATGGAAATCGGCATGGCCGTGCAGTCGGGCAACGACGCCGCCATCGCCCTGGCCGAGCACGCCGCCGGCAGCCAGGAAGCCTTCGCCTCGCTGATGAACAGCTACGCCAAGCGCATCGGCATGACGGGTTCCAATTTCGTCAACGCGCACGGTCTTTCGGCGCCGGAGCACTATTCCACCGCGCACGACCTGGCCCGCCTTGGCCGCGCGATGATCCGCGACTATCCCGAAGCGTATGCCTACAACAAGATCAAGGAATTCACCGTAGGCACCATCACCCAGCCCAACCGCAACCTGCTGCTGTGGCGCGACCCCAGCGTGGACGGCATCAAGACCGGCCACCATTCCGGCGCCGGTTACTGCCTGATGAGTTCCGCGCTGCGCGGCGACCAGCGCCTGATCGCGGTGGTGATGGGATCGACCTCGGAAAAGCAGCGTGCCTCCGACAGCCTGGCGCTGCTCAACTGGGGTTTCCGCTTCTTCGAGACCCATCGTCTGTACGAGCCCGGCAAGAAGATCGCCGAGCAGCGCGTGTGGAAGGGCAAGTCCAAGCAGGTGCAGCTGGGCGTGGCTGAGCCGCTGCTGGTGGGCATCCCGCGCGGCCGCTACGCCGAACTCAAGCCGACGATGGACATCCCCAAGGTGCTGGAAGCGCCGATCGCCAAGGGCGAGGTGCTGGGAACGGTCAAGGTCACGCTGGATGGCAAGCTGGTGGCGCAGTCGCCGCTGGTGGCCATAAATGCGGTGGAAGAGGGCGGTTTCTTCAGTCGCCTCTGGGACAGCTTCTGGATGTGGTGGGAAAGCGCCTGATCCGGCAGCGGATAGAAACAGCAGGGAAAGCCGGCGCAAGCCGGCTTTCGTGCGTTGGCGACCACTCCATCGCGGGGTGAGGCGAGGGCTGCCTTCGCCACGGTCACGGCTTGGCTTATGATTCGGGCCTGGAGCGCTCGCGAGCGTCCAGCACGGAAGGCTCCGGCATCGCGCCGGACCAGCAGGCCAAGGAGGACGCCAAGGTGGCGTCCACGACTCTCAAAGGAATCAAGGATGAACATGCAACGCTTCAATATCGCTGCACTCGTGGCCGGCTCGTTTGGGCTTTGTGTTGTCATGCTGGCCCCGCCCGCGCTGGCACAACGCAAGAGCGCGCAGGATCAACGCAAGGAGCAGGCCGCACAGATCCCGGTATGCAGCAAGTCGCTGGGCGCGATCTCGGTGATCGAACCCGAAGACGCCACCAACTGGTGGACCGGCCAACAGCTGCCCGCGCCGTCCAAGCTGATCAAGGTGTTCGTCAACAAGTCGAAGTGCTTCACCCTGGTCGACCGCGGCGCGGGGATGGACGCGGCCATGCGCGAACGCGCGCTGGGTTCCGGGGGTGAACTGCGCAACAAGTCCAACATGGGCAAGGGCCAGGTGCGCGCCGCAGACTACGTGATGGTGCCCGACCTGATTGCGCAGAACAGCGATGCCGGCGGCAACGCGCTTGGAGGCCTGATCGGCGGGCTTATCGGCGGCAATGCCGGTGCCTTGATCGGCGGCCTGAATTTCAAGAAAAAGACCGCCGACGTGGTCCTGAACGTGACCGATGTCCGCTCGTCCGAGCAGGTGGCCATGGCCGAAGGCAACGCCAAGAAAACCGACATCGGCTGGGGCGCGGGCGGCGGCCTGTTCAGCGGTGGTGGCTTCGGTGCCGCCGGTGCGGGTGGGTATGCCAATACCGAAATCGGCCAGGTGATCACCCTGGCCTATCTTCAGGCCTACACCAACATCGTCACCGAGCTCGGTGGCCTGCCCGATAATGCGTCGGCAGCCAACTCGCAGCAGGCCGTGACCATGGTCAAGCCCGGTCGCCTGTTCGCCAATGCCGCCGGTACCGGCAAGGCCGTGCGTCCGCTGGACGTGGGGATGATGCTGTATCCCACCGGCACCAAGGACGGCGTGATGTGGGAAGTGGAGGACGAGCTGGGCAACCGGGGCTGGGTATCATCGCTGCTGGTGGAGCTGTCGAAGTAGTCCGCAGCTGGGACAGATTCGACACGAAGGGCCGCAGTCAGCTGCGGCCCTTGTTGTAGCGCCCCGCGGTGGGAGCGACGTCAGTCGCGAAACCCTCGAGTGTCAAAGCGTCGCTGCCGAAGTCACTCCAGCGGCAGCGCTGGCGCATTGTTCGGAAGCCGTACTGCTGGTTGGTGGTAGTTCCCCTTTTGGTGTCGGGAAAGCGCGCCCTGAGCATCTGGCCAGGTTGCCCGCAGCTTGGGTTTCGGCGGTCGCGGCGCAATAATCGGTGGATGGACATTTCTCCCGACAACCCCGACCACGGCTTCCAGTTTCCCGGCACGTTCGAGCTCAGCGCCATGGGCGCGGCCGGCAAGAACCTGGAAAGCGAACTTCCCAGGCTGCTCACTGCCGCCGGCATCCAGGTGCTGGAGGAATCGATCTCCTGGAAGCACTCCTCCAGCGGCAGCTACGTGTCGGTGCGCATCGGCTTCCATGCGCACGACCGGGTCCAGTACGACGCGGCGCACCTGGCGCTGCGCGGCCATCCGGAAGTGAAGTGGACGCTGTAGCCACGCGCGAGTGCATCGTCCGCGAACTCGGACGCCAACCCTACGAACCGGTGTGGCGCGCGATGCAGCGATTCACCGATGGGCGCGACGAGGCGACCGCCGATGAAATCTGGATGGTGGAACACGACCCCGTATTTACCCTGGGCCAGGCCGGCAAGCCCGAGCACGTGCTTGCCGCCGGTGACATTCCCGTGGTCCACGTCGACCGCGGTGGCCAGGTGACCTACCACGGCCCCGGCCAGATCGTGGCCTACCCGCTGTTCGACCTCAAGCGCATGAAGATCGGTGTGCGCGAGTACGTGCAGCGCATCGAACAAGCCATCATCGACACGTGTGCGGACTGGAACATCCACGCCGAGCGACGCGGCGGCGCGCCCGGCGTGTACGTGGCCGGCGCCAAGGTAGCCGCGCTGGGTATCCGGGTGCGGCGCGGCTGCACCTTCCACGGCCTGGCGTTCAACATCGCCATGGACCTGGAGCCGTTCCGCCGGATCAACCCCTGCGGATATGCCGGGCTGCAGGTCGTGGCGCTTGCCGAACTGGGTGGGCCCTCGTCTATGGATACCGTGAAGCCCGCGTTGCTCGAGCACCTGGCAAGGCAGTTCGTTCTGACACTGCAGCCCCACCCCGAGCTTCCCGAGCTGCAACTGCAGGCACGCGCCGCGCACTGACCCGCGCCTCGCCCTGCGCGCCACCCTCGCACGCGAAGCGGGCAGGAGCGCCATGACACAATCGGCGGTGATGCCGACGCGCGATGCCAGCACAACCAATGAGGCGCTTGAGCAGGCGCTCGACGCGCTGGGCGCGCGCGCGCTCGAGCGCCTGCGTGCGGCCGATGGAGTGGCGTCGCTGCTGGAGGACCAGGACCTGGTCGCTCGCGTCATGCGGGTGCTGCGCGCCAGCGACTTCGCTGTCGAGACCCTGGTGCGGCAGCCGCAACTGCTGGCGCGCTGGGCCGCGGACAATGGGACCTCGCCGCTGCCGGTGCCGGTGCTCGAAGCAGATGGCGAAGCCGAATGGCCTGCGCAGCTGCGCCGCTATCGCGCCGCCGAATCCGCGCGCCTGGTCTGGCGCGACGTGCTGGAGTTCGACGACGTGGACGCCACGCTTTCCGGAACCACGGCGCTGGCCGAAACCTGCCTGCGCATCGGACTTGAGGCGCTGGAGCTGCAGTTCGAGCAGCGCCACGGACGGGTTCGCAGCGCGGACGGGCAGGTGCAGCGCATGGTGGTCTTCGGCCTGGGAAAACTGGGTGGCGGCGAGCTCAATTTCTCGTCCGATGTCGACCTGGTGTACGCGTATCCCGAAGGGGGCGAGTCCGACGGCGCGCGACCGCTTGCGGCCGAAGATTATTTCGCGCGCCTGGGGCAGCGCCTGGCCAAGCTGCTGGACGAACCCACAGTGGATGGCTTCTGCCACCGCGTCGACCTGCGCCTGCGACCGTTCGGCAACGCCGGACGGGTTGCGCTCTCCTTCACCGGGCTCGACCAGTATTTCCAGCGCGAGGGCCGCGACTGGGAGCGCTACGCGTGGCTCAAGGCACGGCCGGTAGCCGGCGACATCGAAGCCGGCGAGGATTGGCTGCGTACGCTGCGTCCATTCGTCTACCGGCGCTACCTGGACTTCACCGCGCTCGATGGCCTGCGCGAAATGAAGGCGGCGATCACCGCCGAAGTAGCGCGCCGCGAGCTGGCCGACGACATCAAGCGCGGTCCCGGCGGGATCCGCGAAATCGAATTCCTCGCCCAGGCGCTGCAGCTGGTCCGCGGCGGCCGCGAAGCAACCCTGCGCGAGCGGCGCCTGCTGCCGGCGCTGCATGCGCTGGTGGCGGCGCGCCAGATGGGGCAGGGAGAGGCCGATGCGCTGATCGACGCCTATCGATTCCTGCGCAGGCTCGAAAATCGCCTGCAGATGCTGCGCGATGCGCAGACCCATGCGCTGCCCGCGGACCCGGTGGATCGGCTGCGTATCGCGCGCGGGCTGGACTACGCCGACTGGGACGCACTGGTGGTCGCGCTGGACGTGCAGCGCACGCGCGTGGCCGCCGAATTCAACGAGTTGCTGGCCCCGCGTCCGCGCGATGGCGCCAGTACCGGCATGAGCCGCTACTGGCGCGCGCTGCCCGAGGACGGCGACGTCGAGGTGCTGGCCGACGCGGGATTCACCGCGCCGGTGCAGGCCGATCACGCGCTGCGCGACTTTGCGCGGTCTTCCGGCGTGGCCGGGCTGTCCGACGGAGCACGGGCGCGGCTCGACCGGGTCCTGCCGGCGCTGCTGCATGCGGCGGCCGAGTCCTCGCAGCCGGACGCCGCGCTCAAGCGCCTGCTGGTGCTGCTGCAGGCGATCCTGCGCCGCGCCAGCTATCTCGCGCTGCTCGACGAGGAGCCCGGCGCGCTGGCCCGGCTGGTCGACGTGGTGGCGCGCAGCGCGCTGCTGGCCGAGCGCCTGGCCATGTATCCGCTGCTGCTGGATGAACTGCTCGATGCACGCGTTGGCGGGCCGCTGCCGGACCGCACGCAGATGCGCGAGGCCTGCGCAGGGGCACTACGCGAGACCGACCCGGAGACGGCACTGCGGGTGCTCAACGAGCGCCGCCTGGCCCTGAGTTTCCGGATCGCGATGGCCGCGCTGGATCGGCGCCAGCCGGCGCGCGACAGCACCCGCCAGCTGGCGTGGCTGGCCGACGAGGTGGTCGGCGTGGTGCTGTCCATGGTCGAGCGCGAGCTGTCGGCAGCCCACGGCAGTATTCCGGGCGGGCGCTTTGCGGTGATCGGCTACGGCAGCCTCGGTGGCGAGGAGCTGGGCTTTGGTTCGGATCTCGACCTGGTGTTCCTGTACGACGCGGACGGCGCCGAGCTGTCGGATGGTGCGCGGCCACTGGAGCCGGGCCGCTGGTATGCGCGCCTGGCGCAGAAGATGGTGGCGCTGCTGGGCGCGGTGACCGCGGCCGGACGCCTGTACGACGTGGACGTGCGCCTGCGCCCCGACGGAGCCAAGGGGCTGCTGGTGTCATCGCTGGCCAGCTACACCGACTACCAGCGCAACCGCGCCTGGACCTGGGAACACCAGGCCCTGGTCCGGGCGCGTGGCATCGCCGGCGACGGCGCGCTGCTGGCTACATTCGAAGCGATACGTGCCACCACCCTGGCCCGGCCACGTGACGCAGAGGTGCTGGTGCACGACGTGGTCTCCATGCGCCAGCGCATGCGTGCCGAACTCGATCGCAGCGACGCCATGCGCTTCGACCTCAAGCAGGGGCGCGGCGGTCTGGTAGACCTCGAGTTCCTGCTGCAATACCTGGTGCTGCGCGAGTCGAATGCCCATCCCGGCCTGCTGGTTCCGCGCGATTCGCAGGGACTGATCGCGGCGCTCGCACGCGCTGCGATCCTGGATCCCGATGCGGCGCGGACGCTGGCAGCGGTGCACGCAGACTTCGTTGGCGAAGGCCTGGGCTGCACCCTGGACCGGCGGCCGCGCTGGGTCATCGAAAGCGCGACGGTGGACCAGGACCGCCAGCAGGTGCAAGCGGCGGCGGCGGCGCACGGGCTGCATTTCGAGCAGTGAGGCGTGTGGCGCGGCTGCACCCCGCACGCAAACCCTCGAAGCGGAGCAACTAGAGCGCCAGGCGTTCGCGCACCAGCGCCGCCACCCGGGCGGTTTCCCGCAGCGGTTGCGATTCGAACGGTGCCAGCATTGCGTCCATGGGGCGGATCCGGCCGCTGCGCAGCAGCGCGTCGAGGAACGCCCGCGGACGCCCGCGCACGCGCGTCGGATCGAACACGAACACCGGCGCGCCGGTTGCGCAGGCTTCGGACACCATGTTCACCGAATCGGGCGAGACCACGATGCGGTCCGCCCACGCCAGCATTCCCGCGTACGGATTGTCGCCGTCGCGTGGACCGCACCAGACCACGCCTGGCGTTTCCAGGTAGCGATGCTGCAGGGCCTGTCGCAGGTCGCTTGGCGTGCGCCGCGAGGTGGTCACCAGCACGCTGCCCCCGTCACGCGCCAGCACCGGTTCCAGCTTCGAGGCCAGGACTTCGAAGGCGCTGCGATCGAAGCGCGCGTGCGCGCTCGAACCGCCCAGCAGGACCGCGGTGCGCGGCTGCGGCAGCTCGCCGATCGCCGGGTACTCCGCCCGGGCAGCCTGCAGCCACGCCTCGTCGACCGGATTCAGGCTGCCCTGCACGGTCAGCACGTTTGCACCGGTCAGCTGGTCATGGGCCGGCGCGATCACCAGATCCCAATGACGCGGGTCGATGCGCGGGTCGAGGATCTGCACCACGCGGGCCCCATGCGTCTTGAGCAGCCGCGTGGCCAGGGCGCCCTGGCGCCCGCAGCCGATCGCCAGCCGGGGTGGCGCGGCAAGCTGCTGGCTCAGTTCGTGTCCGAGCGCGCGCTCGCTGCCGGGCAGGCGCCACGGAGACAGCCATCGCCAGGGTCTGTGGATGGCGAGGTCCCAGTTCCGGATCGGGCCGAGGTCCAGGGCGCTGGCCAGTGCATCGGCCTGGCGTCGATTGCCCGCGTGGCCGTCAGTGAGGGTCCAAAATTGGTTGGAAACCATGCTGCCGAGCGTCCTTTGTTCCATCAATGAGCACAATACGTTCCGAGCTGGCCGGATGTCGTCATTGCCGGGACACTCTACACTCTGGTCCGCGGTCACGTTCCAGCCTGGCCCGCCCCCTTTTCTGATTGCAAAGGTTTGCCATGTCCCGAGTCCTTGACGACGCCGCCCTAGACCAGCTGTTTCGCACCGCCCGAACCCAGAACGCGTTCCTGGACCGACCGGTGGAGGACGCGCAGCTGCATGCGCTGTACGAGCTGCTGAAGTGGGGACCGACCGCAGCCAATACCCTGCCGGCCCGCTTCGTGTTCGTGAAGTCGAAGGAGGCCAAGGCCAAGCTTGGCCCGGCGCTGGACGAAGGCAACCGGAAAAAGACCCTGGCCGCACCGGTCACGGTGATCGTGGCTTTCGACGAGGATTTCCACGAGAAGACGCCATATCTGTTTCCGCACGTCCCCGATGCCAAGAGCTGGTTCGACGGCCCGCGCGAGGGCAGGCACGTGGCCGCGTTCCGCAACGGCAGCCTGCAGGGTGCCTACCTGATCCTGGCGGCGCGCGCGCTGGGCCTGGACGCGGGGCCGATGTCCGGTTTCGACAACGCCAAGGTCGACGAGGCGTTCTTTGCCGGCACTGCGATCAAGTCCAACTTCCTGGTCAACCTGGGTTACGGCGATCCGGCCGGCGTCTTCCCGCGCTCGCCGCGGCTGTCTTTCGATGAAGCCTCACGCATCCAATAGCGCTGACCCACTACCTTTCTCCCACCCTCCCTGGAGACACACCATGCGCAAGAGCCTGCTCGCCGCTGCACTGGTCGCCGTTGCCGGCACCGCCGTCGCCGCGCCTGTGACCTACGTGATCGACCCGAACCACACCGACGTCATCGCGCAGTGGAGCCACTTCGGTTTCTCCAACCCCAGCGCGCACTTCGGCAAGGCCGACGGCGTGCTGGTGTATGACGCCGACGACGTGTCCGCATCCAGCGTCAACGTCACCCTGCCGCTGTCGGGCCTGAACAGCTTCGTGGAAAAGTTCGACACCCACCTTCGCAGCGCCGATTTCTTCGAGGCCGAGAAATACCCCGATGCCACGTTCAAGAGCACCCTGGTCGAAGCCGCGGGTGAGGGCAAGCTGCAGGTCACCGGTGACCTGACCATCAAGGGCATCACCAAGGCCGTGGTGCTGGACGTCACCCTCAACCAGGCCGGCGAGCACCCCATGGCCAAGCGCCAGACCATCGGTTTCGACGCCACCGCAAGCGTCCTGCGCAGTGATTTCGGCCTGGGCAAGTTCGCACCGGCGGTGAGCGACGAGGTCGAGCTGAGGATCACCACCGAAGCCATGGTGCCCAAGGCCGAATAAGCCCAGCTGGCGTGACGATTGGACGCCGGTCGCGCCTGTCGTGGCCGGCGTTTTTTGTGGGCTGCTGGAGAGGGGGCGGCTTGCTCGGGGCGGCTGTTAAACTTGCCGCCTCACGATTCCGATGCCGCGCCATGACCCAGGTCGCCAGTTCACCCGCCAATGCACAGAAGCGCTACGAGGTCACCACCGCCGACCTGCCGCTGAGCTGTCCGCTGCCATCGATGGCGCTGTGGAACTCACATCCGCGCGTGTACCTGGCCATCGAGGATGCGCCCAACCATGAGGTGCCGTGCCCCTACTGCGGCGCGCATTTCGTGCTGACCGACTGACGCCGGGCGCGCCAAACCCGATGCGCCGGCTGACCGTGGTACAGCTGCTGCCCGCGCTCGAATCGGGCGGGGTGGAAAAGTCCACCATCGAGATCGCCACGGCGCTGGTGCAGGCCGGGCACCGGGCACTGGTGGTTTCCGCCGGTGGACCGCTGCTCCCGGAGCTGGCCGCCGCCGGCGCCGAGCACGTCAGCCTCGATATCGGCCGCAAATCACTCGTCACCCTGCGCCACGCCTCCACCCTGCGTCGTTTTTTCGTGCGCGAAAACATCGACATCGTGCATGCGCGCTCGCGCCTGCCGGCGTGGCTGGCGCTGAGTGCGCTCAAGGGCATCGCCGCTGACGCCAGGCCGCGCCTGGTGACCACCATGCATGGACTCAATTCGCCCGGCCGGTACAGCGCGGTGATGACCCGCGGCGAGCGGGTGGTGTGCGTTTCGGAGACGGTGCGGCGCTACCTGCTGCAGCACTACCCGCGTACTGATCCAACGCTGTTGCGGGTGATACCGCGCGGCATCGAGCCGTCGCAGTTTCCTCCGGTGCCTGCAGGGCAGGGGTGGCTGCTCCGGCAATCCCTTGCCGGCCGCTATCCCGCACTCGGTGGCGACGGACCCTTGCTGTTGCTGCCCGGTCGCGGCACCCGCCTGAAGGGCCACGCCGATGCCCTGCACCTGCTGGCGAAGATGCGCGCGGACGCATGTGACGCTCGCCTGTGGTTCCCGGGCGCGCGTCAGGTCGGTCGTGGGGACTACATCGCGGAAATGGAAGCCGAAGCGCATCGTCTTGGCCTTGGCGACGCGGTGGCGTTCACGCCGCCGACCGCGAACATGGCCGAGGCCTACGCCGCCAGCGACCTGGTGCTGCAGCTGTCACGCAAGCCGGAGGCGTTTGGCCGCTCGGTGATCGAAGCGGTGTCGGTGGGCCGACCGGTGCTCGGATGGAACCACGGCGGCGTGGGTGAACTGCTCGCCGAGCTGCAGCCGCAGGGGGCCATCGAACCCTTCGATGCAGCGGCGCTGGCGGCTGCTGCGCGGGCCGCGCTGCGGCAACCGTCCATGCCATTGGCTACCATGCCCTACACCCTGCGCGCGATGCAGGACGCCACGCTTGCGCTGTACCGGGAACTGATCGATGACCCTGCCCAACACGCCCACCGCTGAGCACATAGTGTCCACGCCCGAGCACGGCTGGCGCTGGGCGCCGGCGTGGGTGATCACCTTCGTGGCGCTGTGGCCGGCCGTGGGTATCGCCGAAGGGGTGATGGTGCTGGGCGCGCTGGCCGCGATCGTGCGCCTGCTGCTGGTGCGTTTCCGGGGCGGCTCCCGACTGCTCAGCAGCGCAGCCTGGGCGCTGACCAGCGTCCTGTTCGCCGCCTACTGGCTGCCGCAGCTGATCTCGTCCATCGACGCGATCGACCAGGGACGTGCGCTGCGCGAATCGCTGGTGGACCTGCGCTACCTGCCTTTCCTGTGGCTGGCGGCAGCGGCCGTGGCCAACGAGCACGGCAGGCGCGTCACTTTCACTGGGCTTGCCATCGTCATGGGGGTGTGGGCGCTGGACGCGCTGGCGCAGGTGATGTTCGGCACCAGTCCGCTGTTCTGGGGTATCGACCAGCTCAAGTACCTCATGAGCGGGCACGGCATGTGTTCGGCCGCGGACACCGCTGCCGTCGACCGGCTGAGCGGCGTACTCGGGCCGTGCAACCTCAAGCTGGGTGTGGTCCTGGCCAGCCTGTCGCCATTCGTGCTGTTTGCGGCGACCCGGCGGTTTGGCATGACGGGTTGGATACTGGCCGCCGCGGCCGTCGGGGTGGTCGTGCTGCTGGCCGGTGCGCGGGCGGCGTGGGTGACGTTCGGGCTGGTGCTGCTGTTCTCGGGCTGGCGTCTGCTCGGCTGGAAGAAGCTGCTGGGCGTGTTCGCCTTCGGCGCACTGGCGCTGGTCGTGCTGACCATGGCTTCGCCGCAGTTCCAGGAGCGTATGCAGCGCAGCTCGCAGCTGCTCGCCGCGGATGAGAGCGGGGTGGACATAGCGCTTTCGGGTCGCGCGCAGATCTGGCGTGCGGCGATGTGCATGGTGCGCGAGCACCCCATAAACGGCGTGGGCGCGCGCAATTTCCGCTACGAGTTTCCGCATTGCAATCCCACTCCCGATGCAACGCCGGCGTGGGGCGAAGGCCCGGCGCTGCACGCGCACCAGATCGTGCTGGAGATCGCCAGCGAGACCGGCCTGATCGGGCTGCTGCTGTGGCTTGCCGGTGCGGCCATGGCAATCCGCGTGTGGCGCTACGCAACGCCACAGGCGCGCGACCACGCACGGCCGGCCATGCTGGCACTGGCGGTGACGGTGTTTCCATTCAACACCCACCTGGCGTTTTACTCGACTTTCTGGGGTGGGCTTACGCTGCTCCTCGCGGCCCTTTACGCCGGCAGCCTGCTGGCCCGGGACGATGACTGAAGCAAGCGCGACGCGGTGCTGGTTCGTGCCGCCGCTGGAGCATCTGGCCGCCGCTGTCGCGCGGCTTCCGCAGGGCGCGCTGCTTCGGTTCGGTACGGTCCTGTCGGTGCTGCTGTCACCGCTGATGGGCCGGCGCCGGCGCTATGCGGCGGCCAACCTGGCGCTTTGCTTTCCCACAATGGCGCAGCAGCAGCGCGACCGGCTTCTGCGCGACAACCTGCGCGCCACCGTGACCGGCGCGCTGGAGCTCATCCGCGCCTGGTATGCGCCCAAACGGAGCTTGCGCGACCTGGCCACGGTCGAGGGTCTGGAGCATCTGCAGGCCGCGCAGGCCAGCGGCCGCGGCGTGCTGTTGTTCGGCGGGCACTTCGTGCATTCGGAGTTGGCTGCCCGCCTGCTGCAGCACCTTTCGGGAACGCCGGTGCACGTGGTGGCACGACGAAACAACCATCCCTGCATCGAATCCATGTTCGACCGCGCGCGGCGACGTGTCTTCGCCGGGACCATCGCCAAGAAGGACGTGCGTGGACTGCTGCGAACGCTGGCCAAAGGTGGAGTGGTGGCGTATTCGGCCGACCAGAACTTCAACTACCAGAACGCGTTCGTGCCGTTCTTCCGAGTGCCCGCCGCCACGCTCACCGCCACGCCGGATATCGCACGCCGTGGCAATGCGGTGGTGCTTCCGTTCTGGTTCCATCGCGATACCGCTGGTGGATACCGTCTACGCATCGAGCCCCAATGGGAGGGCTGGCCCAGCGCCGACGCCGCCGTCGATGCGGCACGCTACATGGCCGAACTGGAGCAGGTGGTGCGCATGCATCCCGAGCAGTACCTGTGGGTACACCGCCGGTTCAAGACTCGGCCGCCCGGTGAAGCTGAGTTGTACGCCAGGCAAGGCTAGCCTCGTAGACCCGAGCTTGCTCGGATGCTTCGGCCTCAAGGCGAAAACGTCCGAGCAAGCTCGGATCTACAAATAATGCCCACAACCCGGATTATTCGTAAAGCGCGCCGCGGCCATCGGGCTGGCGCTTGAAGCGGCGGTGGATCCACAGGTACTGGGTGGGTGCCTGGCGGACCATGGTTTCGATCGCGGCCATCACCCGAGCGGTGTCGGCGGTGGCATCGGCGGAGGGGAAATCCTCGAACGGCGCCGACAGCCGCAGCGTATAGCCGCCGTCGTCGCGGCGTTCGTGGGCGAAGGCGATCACCCTGGCCCCCGACATCCGCGCAAGCTGGTGGGTGGAGGTCAGGCTATAGGCTGATTGGCCGAAGAACGGCACGAACACGCTTTCGCCCCGGCGGGTGTCCTGGTCGGGCGCGAACCACAGCAACCGGCCCTGCTTCAGATGCTTCAGCGCAGGGCGCAGCTCGTCGCGGGTGAACATGGCCTGCGCGTAGCGCATGCGTCCGTGCTTGACCGCCCATTCCATTGCGCCCTGGTCGTGCGGACGGTACATGCCGGCCAGCGGTGCGTAGTCGCACATCAGCCGTGCCGCGATCTCAAGCGTGGTGAAGTGGCCGGAGATGATGATCACGCCGCGGCCGCCCGCGCGCGCCGTCTCCAGGTGCTCCAGGCCTTCGACCTGCACGCCACGTCGCATCGGATCGACGCTACCCCACCAGGCACGCGCGAATTCGAACAGTCCGATGCCGAGTTCCTGGAAACTGCGGCGGACCAGCGTCGCCTGCGCCGCCGGGTCGAGCCCGGGGAAGCACAGCGCGATGTTGCGCTCGGCCACGTGGCGACGGGTCCGCGCCAATGCGTGCAGCATCAAGCCGAGTCCGCGGCCCAGCGCCCGCTGCCACGGCCACGGCAGGTAGGCGCAGGCGGTGGCCACGCCCACGCCCAGCCACGCCGGCCATTCGCGCACGCCCTTGGGAGCCGGTTCGGAATGTCGTGCGCGCTCTGCCATACAGCGATTCTAACGGCTCAGTTGGGTATCCTTCCGCGATGCGGATGGACCTGACCGAGCGTTTCCTGCGTGGCCTGTATTCGGCCGTGCTGTACGTGCTGACCCCGGTCACCGTCTATCACCTGATCTGGCGCGGCTTCCGCTTCCGCGAGTACCTGCAGCGCTGGAACGAACGCTACGCGTCCTATTCGGCGCCGTCTCCCGCGATCGACATCTGGCTGCACGCGGTGTCGGTGGGCGAGGTCAACGCGGCCGTGCCGGTGGTCGAGGCACTGCGCCGCAAGCATCCGCATCTGCGCTGGCTGATCACCACCATCACCCCGACAGGTTCAGCGCGCGTGCGCGCGCTCTGGGGCGACCAGGTGCAGCACGTGTACGCGCCATACGATCTTCCGGGCGCGGTGCGGCGGTTCCTTCGGCACTATCGGCCGCGCCTGGCGCTGATCATGGAAACCGAGCTGTGGCCGAACCTGCTGTTCGCCTGCCGCGATCGCGGCGTACCCGGCTATATCCTCAATGCGCGACTGTCGGCACGATCACTGCGTGGCTACCGCGTGCTGGGCCCGCTGATCGCCCGCGTGGTGCGTTCAGTCAAGCGCATCGGCGCGCAGTCCGATACCGACGCGCGCCGTTTCGTACACCTCGGTGCACTGTCCGGGAGCGTGCTGGCCACCGGCAACCTCAAGTTCGACATTGCGGTGCCCGAGGGCCTCGACGAATTCGTACGCCACTTTTCCGTCCGGCTTGGCGGGCGACCGGTGTGGATCGCCGCAAGTACCCACGAAGACGAGGAAGCTGCCGTGGTCAAGATCCATCACCAACTGCGCGAACGCTGGCCCCAGCTGCTCCTGCTGTGGGCGCCCAGGCATCCCGAACGCTTCGCGCGGGTCGCCGAGCTGTCACGCGCTGCAGGTTGGAGCGTCGGCAAGCGCACCGCATCGCGTTGGCCAGCCGCCGACCAGCAGGTGTTCGTCATCGACACCCTTGGCGAGCTGATGTCCTTTTACGCGTGTGCCGACGTGGCCTTCGTCGGAGGCAGCCTGCAGCCGGTTGGCGGCCACAACCTGCTCGAGCCTGCGGCGGTCGGCACGCCGGTGGTGACCGGGCCGCACCTGCACAACTTCACCGAGATTTCGCGACGCCTGCAGAAGGCCGGCGCACTCGAGATCGCCGCCAATGCCGATGGGGTTGCGAATGCGCTGCAGCGGCTTCTGGAGCAGGACGAGGCGCGTGCGCGGATGCGGCGCAACGGCCAGGAGCTGGTGGAACAGGGGCGCGGGGCGCTGGAGCGCACACTGCAGATGATCGCGGCCGACGTGCCGCTCGCCCGTCCGTCCGGGCACGGTGAACCGCTGCATTGAGCAGGCCGTCGCCTCATTTACCGGGCTGCGTAAACAGGAACGGCGGACCGTAAGGTCCGCCGTTCCGTTCGAAAGCGACGCTGCAAGGCGTCAGGGAGCGACCGCTGGCGCTGGCGGCACGGCGTCGACCGTCAGCAGGCGGTTGACCTCCTGCACGGCGGCGGCGTCCACGGTGCCGGCGGCCTGGCCCAGGAGCAGGCGATTCTGCAGGAAGTTGTAGCGGGCCAGCGCGTACTCGCGTTCGGCATTGAACAGCGTCTGCTGGTTGTTGAGCACGTCAAGCACGGTGCGCGTGCCGACCTCGAGTCCGACCTGCGACGCGCCATAGGCGCTGCGTGCCGACGTCACGGCGCTCTTGCGCGCTTCGACCTCGCTGATGCCGGCCACCAGGGCCTGGTACGCGTTGCGGGTGTTGCGCACCAGGGCGCGCTTCTGGTCTTCCAGCTCGAATGCCGCCACGTCGCGCTGCGCGATGGCCTGCCTGACCTGGGACTGCACGAAGCCGCCTGAAAAAATCGGCACGCGCAGGGTCAGTCCCAGATTGGGGCCGCTGCTCTTGCTGTCGGATGGAAAATTGGCGCCGCTGAAGGTCACGTCACTTGACGAGTCCTGGTCGCCGTAGCCGCCGGTCAGGTACAGCGTAGGCAGGTGCCCGGCGCGCGCCGTGTCGATGTTGGCCTCGGCCGACTCCACCTGGAACTGCTTGGCCAGCAGCGCCGGATTGTTCTGCACTGCCGACACCACCCAGGCTTCGGCGAGCTGCTGGCTCGGGAGGGTCGGCTGGAAGTCTTCCGGCAGCGCCTTCAGGGTGCGCAGGTCCTGTCCGGTTAGCGCCACCAGCGCCTGGTAGGCGTCCTCAAGCGCGTTGCGGGTGACGATGGTATTCGCGCGCGCGCCGTCGTACTGCGCGCGTGCCTCGTACACGTCGGTAATTGGTGCCAGGCCTACTTCCAGGCGCTTGTCGGCAAAATCGAACTGCTTGCGCAGCGCGGCTTCCTGCGCCTGGGCCGCCGCCAGCGTCTCCAGCGCGACCAGCACGTTGAAATAGGCTGACGAAGTGCGCGTGATCAGCGAATCACCGGCCGACTCCAATTGGAAATCAGCCGCGCGGCTCAGCGCCCGCTGGCTGCGCAGCCGGGTGAAGTTGCCGCGATCGTAGATCATCTGCTGGACGTTGACGCTGAAGTTACGCGAGGTGGAATCCACCTCGCGTTCGACCGACGGCACCAGGACGGGGCGGCCGGTATCGAAATCCAGCTGCGTCGACGAACCGCTGTTGGTCGAACGCGAGCGCGTCAGGGTGGCGGTCCCGTCCAACTGCGGCAGCAGGGACGAACGCGCCTGCGCGACGCCTTCGCGGGTCACCAGGCGGCCGGCCTCGGCGGCGGACAGCTGTGGATCGCTCAGCCGGGCCAACTCGTAGGTTTCCATGAGGTCGGCGGCGCTCGCCACCTCGACCGCGGAGGCCAACGGCATGGCCAAGGCCAGTGCGAGGAACAGGGGACGACGACTCATGTGGATTCCTTGATCATTTCTGGAAGACGAATTCGGGGACCGGTGCGGCACCCTGCAGATAGGGCAGATCAGTTTCGAACAGTGATTCGAACTGCGGCGACTTGAGCCGCGCGTTGTCATCGCCATGGCGGACCAGCACCGCTTCCATTACCGGTGACTGCCCGTGGACCACGAACAGCCGCCCCTGTGGACGCAGCCACTGCATGAAAACGAGCGGCAGCGTGGCCACCGCGGCAGTAACGCAGATGGCGTCGAAACGGCGGTCGGTCGAGTACTGCAGCGCATCGGCCACTTCGATTCGCACGTTGCCGCCGTGGCCATCGGCATTGAGCTGCCTGCGCGCGTGCGCGGCAAGCTCCGGCTGGATTTCCAGGCTCACGACATCGCGCGCCAGGCGCGCCATGCATGCAGTGAGGTAGCCGCTGCCGGTGCCGATCTCCAGCACATCCTCGCCGCTCTGCAGGTTCAGGGCCTGCAGCGTGCGTCCTTCCACCACCGGCTTCATCATGCGCTGCCCGCCACCGAGGGGGATCTCCACATCGGTGTAGGCCAGGCTGCGATGCAGTTCCGGCACGTACTGTTCGCGCTGGACGCCTGAAATCACCTCGAGCACGCGAAGGTCGAGCACATCCCAGGGACGGACCTGCTGTTCGACCATGTTTTCTCGGGCTTGGCTGTAATTGATCGTCATGTTCGGGTTCCGGCGCAGGAGCGCGCCATTTTAGAGGCTGCCGCGCATCGTCGGGGACAGGATGGCCGTACCAGCACACCAGCACGCAGTGCCGGAAGTCACCGGGACCACCGTCGGGGCAAAGCGAATGCTCATCGGCGGGCGTAGGCGCGCATGAACATGTCGACCGTCGCCTCGACGTGCGCCATCACCTCACCGCGCGACGGCTTGTCGCAGATACCGCATAGCATCTTGCCGTGCATCTGGCCCTTGAGCAGGGCGAAAAACTGCTCGCTGGCATGCTCGACCTGCGGAATCTGCATTTCGCCGGCGTCGACGCGGGCCTTCAGGAAGGTCGCGAAAGCGTCGTGGGTGCGCTGCGGGCCCGCCTCCCAGAACAGCTTGCGCAGCGGGTCGTCGGCATTGCCCGGCGCGATCATCATGCGGTGGGTGCTGATGGCTTCCTCGCTGCTGACCAGGGCGAAGAAGCCGGCCGCGATGGCCATGAGCTGCTCGCGCAGCGGGCCGGTGGGCGTCTGCTGGAACAGGTCATCAGGCAGCATCTCCTCGCACTTGGCGCGTACCGCGGCCGCGAACAGGGTTTCCTTGTCGCCAAAGTGGCTGTAGACGGTGAGCTTGGACACCGCCGCTTCGGCGGCGATCTGATCCATGCTCACTCCACCGAATCCTTCGCGCGGGAACAGGCGCTTGGCCGCGTCAAGGATGGCGGCGCGCTTGCCCATGTCCTTGGGTCGACCCGGCCCAAGGGACCGGGAGCCTGATTTTTCGCTTTCGGGAGAGGAAGCATCGTGTGGCATAGGGCAATACTAGACTAGCCGGTTTGATATTTATACTATACCGGGAAGTGCATTATTACAGATGACGACGGGGTAGTCAGGCATGGTCAGAGCGCGCGCGGTGCAGTGGTTCCTGATGGCGGCAACAGCGGCCGCGGCGGCAGGCTGCGGCAGCGGTGACGCCGAGCCGGTGGCGCCGCGCCCGGTACTGGTGACCCATCCTTCGGGCGGCGCGCAGGCCGCGCTTTCCGCCTACCCCGGCGAAATCCGCGCGCGCGAAGAATCCGCGCTGTCCTTCCGCGTCGGCGGCAACCTGATCGAGCGCAACGTGGACGTCGGTGCCCAGGTACGGCGGGGCGACGTGCTGGCCGTTCTGGATGCGCAGGACCTGGCCCTGCAGGCCCAGGCCGCGCAGGCGCAGCTGGCGGCGGCCGAGGCCGATCTGGCGCGCGCACGCGGCGATCGTGACCGTTTCGGGCAGCTGGTCGAACAACAGCTGGTCAGTCGCTCGGCCTACGACGCCCAGGTCGCCGCATACAAGGCGGCTGACGGGCGCGCCCGCGCCGCGCGTTCGCAGCGGGACGTATCCAACAACCAGGCCGGCTACGCCAGGCTGCGCGCGCCGCGCGACGGCGTCATTGCCAGTCGCGAAGCCGAGGCGGGCCAGGTGGTCGCGGCCGGGCAGACGGTGTTCACCCTGGCTGCCGACGGCTCGCGTGAAGTGGCCATCAGCCTGCCGGAAAGCCGGATCCGCGAATTTGAAATCGGACAGCCGGTGCTGGTCGAACTCTGGAGCACGCCGGGGCGGCGGTACGCAGCCAGCGTGCGGCAAATCTCCCCGTCGGCCGATCCGCGCACCCGCACTTACGCGGCGCGCATTGCGCTCTCGACAGAGGCCTCGGCCGCTGTCGACTTGGGACAGAGCGCGCGCGTGTATGTGCAGGACAGTGGCACCGAAGCCGGGCTGAGCGTGCCGCTTTCGGCCGTCCAGCGCGGTGCGTCGGGCGCGACCGCCGTGTGGCTCGTGGACGCCCAGGGCAAGCTGCGATCGCGTGCGGTGACCCTGGGCCGCTACGGCGAGAACAGCGTCCCGGTGCTCACCGGCCTGAAGCCGGACGAATGGGTGGTGGCAGCCGGCGGCCACCTGCTTCGGGAAGGGCAGCCAGTCACTCCGGTGGACAGGAACAACAAGCTAGTAGACGCCAGGCCGGTGGAAAGTAGGCCCGTGAACAGCAGGCCGGCGAACAGCAGGCCCGCGGCACCTGCCGCGCAGGTCCGGCCCGGGCAGGACAACTAGGCGATGCGCCGCTTCAACCTGTCGCAGTGGGCGCTGACCAATCGCGGACTGGTGCTGTACGCGATGATCGTGGTCGCGCTGATCGGCGCGTGGTCGTACCGGCAGCTGGGCCAGTCGGAAGATCCTCCCTTCACCTTCAAGGTGATGGTGGTACGCACGGTATGGCCGGGCGCCACCGCCGCCGAAGTGGCCGAGCAGGTCACCGAGCGCATCGAGAAGGCGGCGATGACCACGGGCAACTACGAGTTCATCCGCTCGTTCTCGAGGCCGGGAGAATCGCAGGTGATCTTCATGGCCCGCGACTCGATGCGCTCCAGCGAGGTGCTACCGCTCTGGTACCAGGTGCGCAAGAAGGTGGGCGATATCCGCGCGACCCTGCCGCAGGGCGTGTCCGGACCCTACTTCAATGACGAGTTCGGCGACACCTTCGGCAACATCTACGCCCTGACCGGAGCGGGCTTCGACTACGCAGTCATGAAGGACTACGCCGACCGCATCCAGCTGGAGCTGCAGAAGGTGCAGGACGTGGGCAAGGTCGAACTGGTCGGGCTGCAGGACGAGAAGATCTGGATCGAGCTGTCCAACACCAAGCTCGCCACGCTGGGGATCCCGCTGTCGGTGGTGCAGCAGGCGCTGGACGAGCAGAACGCGGTCACCGCCAGCGGCTTCTTCGAGACGCCCAGCGCGCGGATGCAGGTGCGTGTCGACGGCGAGTTCGATTCGGTCGAGGCAATCCGTGATTTTCCCATCGAGGCGGGCGGGCGCACCCTGCGCCTGGGCGACATCGCCGAAGTGAGTCGTGGCTTCGCCGATCCGTCCGCGCCGCGGATGCGCTTCATGGGTGAAGACGCGATCGGCCTGGCCGTGGCGATGAAGGGCGGCGGCGACATCATCCAGCTGGGCAAGGCGCTGGATGGAGAATTCGCGCGGCTGCAGCAGACCCTGCCGGTGGGCATGGCGCTGCGCAAGGTTTCGGATCAGCCGCAGGCGGTGCGCGAGTCGGTCGGCGAGTTCGTGCAGGTGCTGACCGAGGCGGTGGTCATCGTGCTGCTGGTGAGCTTCTTCTCACTGGGCTGGCGCACCGGCATGGTGGTGGCGGTGTCCATCCCGCTGGTGCTGGCGCTGACCTTCGCGCTGATGCGCTATTTCGACATCGGGCTGCACAAGATCTCCCTTGGCGCGCTGGTGCTGGCCCTGGGGCTGATGGTGGATGACGCGATCATTGCCGTGGAGATGATGGCGATCAAGATGGAGCAGGGATTCGACCGACTGCGCGCCGCCAGTTTCGCGTACGAAACCACGGCCTTTCCCATGCTGACTGGAACCCTGGTCACCGCAGCGGGCTTCCTGCCGATCGCCACCGCCGCCTCGGGCACGGGTGAATACACCCGCTCGCTGTTCCAGGTGGTGACCATCGCCCTGATCGTGTCGTGGATCGTGGCGGTATTGTTCATTCCGTGGCTGGGTGACCGGATGTTGCCCGACCTGCATCAGCGCGAAGCGCCGCCACGGCCGGGCTCGCTTGCGGCGCGCTGGCAGGCCTGGCGCCTGCGCCTGGCCGACCGGCATCCGGCGCACGCCCGTCGACTTGCGCCAAAGCCGCATGGGGAACACGCGCTGGATCCGTACCAGCGTCCGTTCTACCAGCGCTTCCGCAGGCTGGTCGATGCCTGCCTGCGGCGTCGCTGGCTGGTCATCGCGGCCACCGTATTGGCCTTCGTGCTTTCCATCCTGCTGTTCCGGTTCGTGCCCCAGCAGTTTTTTCCCGACTCGGTGCGCCCGGAGCTGATGATCGACATGGAGCTGGCCGAGGGTTCCTCGCTGCGCGCCACCCGCCAGCAGGCCGAG
Organism: Lysobacterales bacterium; assembly: GCA_038233685.1. GTDB lineage: Bacteria > Pseudomonadota > Gammaproteobacteria > Xanthomonadales > Xanthomonadaceae > Pseudoxanthomonas_A. The sequence goes on from JBBSVH010000008.1 coordinate 24,327, forward strand.
CGCCTGGAAGCGATGCTGGCCTCGCGCGCTGGCGTGGAGAACTACGTGGCTTACGTGGGCACCGGATCGCCGCGCTTCTACCTGCCCTTGGACCAGCAACTGCCGCAGGCCAATTTCGCCCAGTTCGTGGTGCTGTCGGCCGACGCAGAAGCGCGTGAATCGTTGCGCAGCTGGCTGATAGACGAGGTCGGCCCGCGCTTTCCCGAGCTCCAGTTCCGCGTCACCCGGCTGGAGAACGGGCCGCCGGTCGGCTACCCGGTCCAGTTCCGGGTTTCAGGCGAGCACATAGACCAGGTGCAGACGCTGGCGCGCCTGGTGGCCGACCAGGTGCGCGCCAATCCCGCCACCCGCAACGTCAACCTGGACTGGGACGAGCCGAGCAAATCCATTCGCCTGAAGATCGACCAGGATCGCGCGCGCGCGCTTGGAGTCAGCAGCGCCGATGTCTCCAGGTTCCTGACCAGCGCCGTGTCCGGACTGCGGGTCAGCACCTATCGCGAGGGCAACGAGCTGATCGAGATCCTGCTGCGGGGTCCGGAAGAGGAGCGCGCCCGCATCGACATGCTCGGAAGCCTGGCGGTGCCCACGCCGAACGGCGGCGTCCCGCTGGCGCAGATCGCCGAAATCGAATACGTGTTCGAGGACGGCATCATCTGGCATCGCGACCGCCTGCCCACGGTCACCGTACGCGCCGACATCATCGACGGCATCACGCCACCGACGGTAGTGGCGCAGATCCTGCCGACCCTGGATGAGGTGCGCGCGCAGCTGCCGACCGGATACCGGCTGGAAACCGGCGGCACGGTGGCGGACTCGCGGCGTGGACAGGCCTCGATCATTGCCGGCGTGCCCCTGTTCCTGGTGGTGGTGGTCACCTTGCTGATGCTGCAGCTGCGCAGCTTTTCGCGCGTTGCCCTGGTGATGCTGACCGCGCCCTTGGGGCTGATCGGCATTACCTTGGCGCTGCTGGTGTTCCGGGTTCCGTTCGGCTTCGTGGCGATGCTGGGCGCGATCGCACTGTCGGGAATGATCATGCGCAACTCGGTGATCCTGGTGGACCAGATCCAGCAGGACATCGATGCCGGGCATGATCGCTGGACCGCGATCGTGGAAGCTACGGTGCGGCGGTCCCGGCCGATCGTGCTGACCGCGCTGGCCGCGGTGATGGCGATGATCCCGCTGTCGCGCAGCGCGTTCTTCGGGCCCATGGCCGTGGCGATCATGGGCGGGCTGACCGTGGCTACGGCGCTGACCCTGCTGTTCCTGCCGGCCCTGTACGCGGCCTGGTTCAAGGTCAGGCCGCAGGAAGCCGCCACCGCTTCACAAGACCCCGTGACCCCGCGCGGATCGGCGTAGCGGCCATCCGGTTGGTCGGTCGCTCAGTCCCGCAGTTCGGCCACGTAGCAGCTGGCCTGCATCTGTTCGACCACGGCCCTGGCGGCGCCCTCGGTGGAGAGGCTGCGTCCGCCGCCGGCCAGGTCCGCAGTGAAGGCATGCGCGTTGAGCGCGCCGTCGACCGCGCGTTCGATGCAATCGGCTTCCTCGTACAGACCCAGCGAATGCCGCAGCAGCAGCGCTGCGCTCAGGATCGCCGCGTAGGGATTGGCCACGGCCTTGCCGGCGATGTCGGGCGCCGAGCCGTGGATCGGCTCGTACAAGCCGACCTTGCCGTCGCCCAGCGACGCTGAAGGCAGCAGGCCCAGCGAACCGGCCAGCATCGAGGCCTCGTCGGTGAGGATGTCGCCGAACATGTTCTCGGTGACGATGACGTCGTACTCGCGCGGATGCGCCAGCAGGTGCATCGCCATCGCATCCACCAGCACATGCTCCAGGCGGACATCGGCGAACTCCTCGCGGCCCATTCGGGTCACCACCTCGCGCCACAGTCGTGACGTCTCCAGCACGTTGGCCTTGTCCACCGAGACCAGGAAGCCACGGCGGCGGCGCGCCAGCAGGAATGCGGTACGCGCCACGCGCTCGACCTCGCCCACGCTGTAGGTGCAGGTGTCGCTAGCGCTGTCGCTCGTGCGGCACTTGTCACCGAAGTAGATGCCGCCGGTGAGCTCGCGCACCACCATGATGTCCACGCCCGTCAGCAGATGCGGCTTGATCGGCGAGGCGTGCAGGGCGGCGGGGTGCGGGCGCACCGGGCGCAGGTTGGCGAACAGCCCCAGGCCCTTGCGCAGGGCCAGCAGCCCCTGTTCCGGCCGCACCGCGGCGCCGGGATCCGACCATTTGGGACCACCGACGGCGCCCAGCAGCACAGCGTCGGCGCTGCGGCAGGCACTCAGCGTGGCCGCCGGCAGTGCATCACCGGTGCGGTCGATGGCGATGCCGCCGATGTCGTGCTGGTGGAAATCGAACTGGTGCCCATAGCGGCGCCCGACCGTACGCAGCACGTTGACCGCGGCGGCAGTGACCTCCGGGCCGATCCCGTCGCCGGGCAGGACAGCAATTTCAGCGTGCATGGGTTCGCTCCTCGTAGTGGTCGATGTGGGATTGGTGCAACAGCAGGTAGCCCAGCTCGTCCACGCCCTCGATCAGGCAGGTGCGCGCAAAGGCGTCCAGCGGAAAGGGGTGTGAGGAGCCGTTGGGCAGACGCAGTTCGCAGGCCTCGATGTCCACGGTCAGTTCGTCATCGGGCCTCTGCATCAGCGCCTGAACGATCGCTTCGTCCAGCACGATCGGCAGCAGCCCGTTCTTCAGCGCGTTGCTGCGGAAGATGTCGGCGATCCGGCTGCTGATGATGGCGCGCAGCCCCAGGTCCACCAGCGCCCACGGCGCGTGCTCGCGTGAGGAGCCGCAGCCGAAATTTGGACCGGCTATGAGGATCTGGCGGCCGGCGTTAGCTGGCTGGTTGAAGGCGAACTCCGGCTGCGGCGAACCATCGGCATCCCAGCGCCAGTCGTTGAACGCGTGTTTTCCCAGGCCTGCACGTTCGGTGGTCGAGAGGAACCGTGCGGGAATGATCTGGTCGGTGTCGATGTTGGCCTGCGGCAGGACCACGCTGCGCGAGGTGAGGGCGGCGAAGGGGGTCATGGGGTTGTTCTCAACGCAGACGCGCTGGCGCGCCCCTTCTCCAACCGGGAGAAGGTGGCGCGGAGCGACGGACGACCAACGGGCGTGCCCGTGGCACGAGGGAAGTAAGGTTCCGCTGATAACGAGGTTCGATGGCTGATGATTGCCATGCCCTCATCCGCCCTGCGGGCACCCTCTGCCGGGGGGAGAAGGAAATCGAAAGCGGCCATCACGCAGTCTCCTCGCGCGCCGGCACGCTCGTTGCGCACAGCTCACGCGGATCCGAAACGCATCCGTTCACCGCCGCCCATGCCGCCGTCACCGGTGAGGCCAGCAGGGTGCGGGAGCCGGGCCCCTGGCGGCCCTCGAAATTGCGGTTGCTGGTGCTGACGGCCAGTTGTCCCGGCGCCACCAGGTCGCCGTTCATGGCGATGCACATCGAGCACCCCGGCTCGCGCCACTGCGCGCCGGCAGCACGAACGATCAGGTCGATGCCCTCGGCTTCGGCCTGGCGCTTGACGCTTTCCGAACCCGGCACCACCAGCATGCGGACCCGCGGATCCACGCGCCGGTTGCGCAGCACGCTGGCCACCTCGCGCATGTCGCGCAGGCGGCCGTTGGTGCACGAGCCTACGAACACCACGTCCACGGGCGTGTCCTGCAGCGAACAGCCCGCTTCCAGCTGCATGTAGTCCAGCGCTTTCCGCGCCGCGGCATCGACGGTGGCAGGGATGGCATCGTCCACCGCGATCGCGGTTCCCGGATGCGTACCCCAGGTCAGGGTCGGACGGATGTCGCGCGCGTCGATGCTGGCGTAGCGATCGAACACGGCATCCCCGTCGCTGCAGAACTCCGACCATCGTGCGACCGCCGCGTCGAAATCGATGCCGGAAGGAGCGCGCGGCGTGTTAGCCAGCCATGCATAGGTCACCGCGTCGGGTGCGATCATTCCGGCTCGCGCGCCCGCCTCGATCGACATGTTGCACAGGGTCATGCGCTGCTCCATGTCCATCGCGCGGATGGTGGAGCCGCGGTACTCGAGCACGTGGCCGGTGCCGCCATCGATCCCGATCACGCCGATGATGTGCAGGATCACGTCCTTGGCGCCCACCCCCGGTGCCAGTGGGCCGTCCACCGTGATCGCCATGGTCCTGGGCTTGCGCTGGAGCAGGCACTGGGTGGCAAGCACATGTCCCACCTCGCTGGTGCCGATGCCGAATGCCAGCGCTCCGAACGCGCCGTGCGTCGAGGTGTGGCTGTCGCCGCAGACAATGGTCATGCCGGGCTGGGTCAGCCCCAGCTCCGGCGCAATGACGTGCACGATGCCGCGCTCACGCGACTGCATGTCGAACAGCTCGATGCCGTGTTCGGTGCAGTTGCGTGCCAGCACGTCGACCTGCGCTTCGGACGCCACCGAGTGGTAAGGCGCACGTCCGCTGGCGTCGGCCGGCAGGGTCGGGGTCGAGTGATCCATGGTGGCGATGGTCCGCAGCGGCGCGCGCGGTGCCAGCCCGCGGGCGCGCAGTTCGGTGAACGCCTGCGGAGAGGTGACCTCGTGGATCAGGTGCAGGTCGACGTAGAGGACGGCAGGCGCGGCGTCGGTTTCCGGGACTACGACGTGCGCGTCCCACAGCTTGTCCAGCATGGTGCGAGGCGAGGTGTTGATCATTTGCGGTGTCCGGTGGATCCGTGTCGGAGGACTAGAGGCCGGGAATCGAACGCGGCCTGTAAACGTCGCGCTTCGGATGCAGCGGCTGCTGCCGGTGTCGCGTTCATGCCGCTTCCATTTCGACGACGTCCGCAGCCGACGCGCGCAGCAGGCGGTTGGCCACGTCCAGCCACGCCAACGCGCTGGCCTCAATCACGTCCTTGCTGGTGCCTGTCCCGTCGAAAGCCGCGCCGTGGTGACGGACGCTGAGGTTGGCCTCGCCGCGCGCATCGCGGCCCAGCCCAACGCTGTGCACCTGGTAGCTCTCCAGCACCAGGTCGACGCCAGTGGCCGCGGCGAGTGCGGCGAACAGCGCATCCACCGGACCGTCGCCTTCGGCGGTCTCGAACATCCTGCGGCCGTCGGGATCGGACAGCTCCACCGTGGCACGGGCGCGATGGCCGGCATCGCTCACCGTCATCGAAGCAAGGCGGTAGCCTTCGCTGACCGGGCCCTCCTGCATCAACGCCTGCAGGTCGGTGTCGTGGACCACGCGCTGCTGCTCGCACAGCGCCTTGAAGCCGGCAAAGGCGATGTCCAGCTCGGGACCTTCCAACAGGTAGCCCAGCGCGCGCAGGCGCTGCTCCACTGCGGCGCGGCCACTGTGGCGGCCCAGCACCATCTGCGAGGACTTCCAGCCCACGTCCTCCGGACGCATGATTTCGTAGGTGCCGCTGTGCCGCAGCATGCCGTGCTGGTGGATGCCCGCTTCGTGCGCGAACGCGTTGGCGCCGACCACCGCCTTGTTGCGCTGCACCGGCATCCCCACCAGGCGCGACAGCAGCTGCGAGGTCGGCACGATGCGCCGGGTGTCGATACGCGTGTCGGCGTTGAACCAGGCGCTTCGCACCTTGAGCGCCATGGTCAGCTCTTCCACTGCGCAGTTGCCCGCGCGCTCGCCGATGCCGTTGACCGTGCACTCCACCTGGCGCGCGCCACCCTCGATCGCGGCCAGCGAGTTGGCCAGAGCCAGGCCCAGGTCGTCGTGGCAGTGCGCGCTGAAAACCACGTCGCGTGCTCCGGGCACCCTGGCGATCATGCGTTCGAACAGGCCGCGTATTTCATTCGGCGTGGTGTAGCCCACGGTGTCGGGCAGGTTGATGGTGCCGGCGCCGGCGGCAATCGCCACGGCGACCGCCTCGGACAGGAAATCCTCTTCGGTGCGCAGTGCGTCCTCGGCGGAGAACTCCACGTCGTCCACCAGCGTGCGTGCGTGGGCCACGCTGCGCCCGATCGCCTCCAGCACCTGCTCGCGTCCCATGCGCAGCTTGTGCTCACGGTGCAGCGGGCTGGTCGACAGGAACAGGTGGATGCGTGGATGCAGGCTGCCCTGCAGCGCACGCGCAGATGCTTCGATGTCGCCGGGCAGGCACCGCGAGAGCACGCACAGGGTGGTTGCGCGCAGCTCGCGGGCGATCAGCACCGCGGCTTCGCGGTCGGACTGCGAGCTGGCCGGGAAACCGGTCTCGATGATGTCCACGCCAAGCTCGGCCAGCGCGCGCGCCATGACCAGCTTCTGCGCCGGCGACATGCTGCATCCCGGCGATTGCTCGCCGTCGCGCAGGGTGGTGTCGAAGATCCTGATTGATGCCGGACTCGAAGCCGGGGTTGCGGTGGTGATGGTGTTCAAACGCTGTACTCCTTTTCTGCAACGCGAAGGCGGAAGCTGCGCGCCTTGGCGGGAACGATCTGGCTGAAGGTCTGGGATCTGGGCTTGGCGATGGCGACCGCTACCGGCGCGACACCCGGCGCATTTGGCGGGCTGTCTGCCGGTTCGAGTGGATGCAGCGGGCTGGTCCTGCGGCGCGGCTTGCGCGGTGCACGCGGGCGCACGTCCGACAGCAGGCTCGCCAGTACCGCCGCGTCGATATTGCCTCCGGAAACCACTGCGCACTTGCGCTTGCCGGCAACCCGGCGCCCTGCAGCCAGGGCCAGCGCGCCGGCGCCCTCGGCAATGATGTTTTCCTCCAGCGCCAGCCGCACCAGGGTTTCGCGCAGCTCGGCTTCGCGCACGATCACCACGTCGTCGAGCAGGCTCGCGCACAGGCGCCTGGTGATGAAGCCCGGAACCTTGACCCGCACGCCGTCGGCCAGGCTGGCCAAGGGGGTGACCGGACGCAGGTCACCCTTCAGCGCGCGCGCCATCGAATCGACGCCCTCGACCTGCGCGCCGACGATGCGCACGCCCTGGGACTTCAGCGCAAGCGCCACGCCGGAAGCCAGTCCGCCGCCGCCGATCGGCACGATTACCACGTCCGGCACGTGCGACGCGATTTCCATGCCCACCGTGCCCTGGCCGGCAATGACATCCACGTCGTCGAACGCTGACAGGAAGCGGTAGTCGTTCTGTCCAGCCAGCTCGCGCGCAAACGCGTACGCCTCGTCATAGCTGTCGCCGTGCAGACGCACGGTGGCGCCCCAGTGGGCCACGCCCGCGATCTTGTTGGCCGGTGCGCCGTGCGGCATCACCGTGATCGCCTGCACGCCCAACCGGTACGCCGCCCAGGCCAGGCCCTGCGCATGGTTTCCCGCTGAGGCGGCGATGACCGGTCGCGCGTCGCCACGTTCGCGCGCGGCCAGCAGCGCATTGAGCGCGCCGCGCACCTTGTAAGAGCCGGTGCGCTGCAGGTTCTCGAGTTTTAGCCACACCCCGAAACGCTCGGCATAGTGCAGCGGCGTGGGCGGCAGGTACGGTCGCAGCCGCGCCTGGGCCGCGAGCACGTCGGCGACGGTGACGGTTACCTCGGGTTCTTCGCGGGCGCGTGCGTCAGGCACGGCTGGGCTGGGAACAGAGAACAGGGAAGAGGCAAGGCGAGCGCGCGTCGATCCCTGGAAGAAGACGCCTCCGGAAAGCGTGAGAGGCGCGATTGCCGACGGCCGAGCGGAAGCCCGCATTGTCCGTTCCCGGTTTCCGGCTCCCGTGTCCGACGTTCACGCGGCCGCCTCCGCCGCGGCGTCCAGTGCCGCGATGTCCACCGACACGCAGTCGTACAGCTTCAGCATCTGCAGGCGCAGCGACTCGGCCGGACGCGCGCCCTCGACTTCCAGCTGCAGGCGCCAATGCCCGTCTTCCCCGCCTAGCCGGCCGCTGATCGACTGCGGCGCAAACCCGCGGCGCTCGGCCATGCCGATCACGCGTGTCAGCGCCCCCTCGGTCGGGCTCAGCACCAGGTCAAGCCGGTAGCGCATGTGCAGGCTCCGGACGTGGCTCATGGACACGCGACGGCTCTTCGGCGTCAGCCGGATTGCGCTCCAGCATGGTGCCGTTGGCGGTGTTGGGCGGCACCAGCGGCCACACGTTGGCCTTGATGTCGATGGCCACGTGCAGCAGTGCGGGACCGGGCTGGGCCAGCAGCTCGGCAAGCGCGCCTTCCACCTCGCTGCGCAGGTCGATGCGCCGTGCCGGAATGCCGAACACCTGTGCCAGCGCTGCGAAGTCCGGGTTGTCGGACAGATCGATCTCGCTGTAGCGCTTGGCGAAGAACAGCTCCTGCCACTGCCGCACCATGCCCAGCGAACTGTTGTCCAGCAGCACGATCTTCACCGGCAGCTGGCAGCGCGCGATGGTCACCAGCTCCTGCACGTTCATCATGAAGCTGCCGTCGCCGCTGACCAGCAGCACCATGCGTTCGGGACACGCGAATTGCGCGCCCATCGCCGCCGGAAGGCCGAAGCCCATGGTGCCCAGCGCGCCGCTGGTGAGGTGATTGCGCGGGTGGGTGAAACGACAGTGCTGGGCGACCCACATCTGGTGCTGGCCGACGTCGCAGGCCACGATGGCATCGTCCGGCGCCAGCTCGGTCATGCGCTTGAGCAGGGCCGGGGCGTAGATGTCGGTGCCTGGCGCGTCGTAGCGGAAGCCGAACTTGTCGTTGAGCCTGCGGCAGCGCTTGCGCCAAGGATCGCAGCTGCTGCGCGCGGTGGTGAGCGCGCGCAGGCCGTCGCCGACGTCGCCGGGCAGGGCGATGTTGGCAGTGCGCAGCTTGGAGATCTCGTACGCATCGGCATCCAGGTGGATCACGCGTGCGAATGGCGCGAATTCGGCGAGCTTCCCGGTGGCGCGGTCGTCGAAGCGCGCGCCGACCACGATCAGCAGGTCCGATTCCTGCACCGCCATGTTCGCCGCGCGGGTGCCGTGCATGCCCAGCATGCCCAGGTAGTGCGGATGGCCGCCTGGCAACGCCCCCAGGCCGCGCAGGGTCAGCACGGTGGGGATGCACGTGGTTTCGACGAACGTGCGGAACGCGTCGACCGCACCGGCCAGGCCGATGCCGCCGCCGCCGTAGATGACCGGCTTCTCGGCGCTGGCGATGGCTGCGATGGCTTCGGCCAGCGCCTCCTGCGACGGAGACGGAATCGGATCGATGCTGGCCGGAACATGCGCTGGCAGGTGCGCGGCATCGCTGACTTGGACATCTTTGGGCAGGTCGATCAGCACCGGGCCTGGACGTCCTTCGCGGGCGATGCGGAAGGCGTCGCGCACGATCCGCGGCAGGTCGTCGACGCTGCGCACGATATAGCTGTGCTTGACGATCGGCAGGGTCAGGCCGAACACGTCCAGCTCCTGAAACGCATCGGTGCCCATCAGGTGCGTCGCCACCTGCCCGGTGATGCAGATCATCGGGACCGAATCGAGCATCGCATCGGCGATCCCGGTGATCAGGTTGGAGGCGCCCGGTCCGGAGGTCGCCACGCACACGCCGACGCGTCCGCTGGCCCGCGCATAGCCGTTGGCCGCCAGCGCGGCACCCTGCTCGTGGCGCACCAGGATGTGCTTGAGTTTCGAGTCCACCAGCGCGTCGTAGAACGGCATGATGGTGCCGCCGGGATAGCCGAACAGCACGTCGACGCCTTCGGCTTCCAGCGCCTGGGTCAGCCAGCGCGCGCCGTTGCAGGGGTCAGCGGTGGCCGCGATCGCGTTCATGCGGCGGCGGCCTCCGCCTTGGCGCGTGCGGCATCGGTCTTGACAGTGTCGGCTGGCGGCGTGCTCTCGCCCTGCAGCCACACCATCTTGGCGCGCAGCTGCCGGCCCACCACTTCGATCGGGTGGTCCAGGTCGGCCTGCTTCATGCGCGTGTAGTTGGGCAGGCCGGCTTCGTATTCGGCCACCCAGTTGCGGGTGAAGGTGCCGTCCTGGATGTCGGTCAGGATGTCCTTCATGCGCGCCTTGGTGCCGGCGTCGATGACCCGCGGTCCGCTGACGTAGTCGCCGTACTGCGCGGTTTCGGACACGAACTCAAGCATGCGGGTGATGCCGCCTTCGTAGAACAGGTCGACGATCAGCTTGAGCTCATGCAGCACTTCGTAATACGCGATCTCGGGCTGGTAGCCCGCTTCGACCAGGGTCTCGAAGCCGGCCTGCACCAGCGCGCTGGCGCCGCCGCACAGCACCGCCTGCTCGCCGAACAGGTCGGTTTCGGTCTCTTCCTTGAAGGTCGTCTCTATGACGTTGGCGCGCGCGCCGCCCAGGCCGGCGGCGTAAGCCAGCGCCAACGCTTGCGCGTGGCCGCTGACGTCCTGGTGCACCGCGTAGATGCACGGCACGCCGCGTCCGATCTCGTATTCGCGGCGCACCAGCGCGCCTGGGCCTTTGGGCGCGACCAGCACGACGTCGATGTCGCTACGCGGCTGGATCAGGTCGAAGTGCACGTTCAGGCCGTGCGCGAACAGCAGGCACGCGCCGGGCTTCAGCGCCTCGTGCAGCACGTCGTTGTAGAGCTGCTTCTGGACCATGTCGGGCGTCAGGACCGCGACCAGGTCGGCGCCGCGTGCGGCCTCGGCCGGTGTCTTCACGGTGAAACCGTCGGCCTTGGCCTTGACTTCGGTGGGGCCACCCGGACGCAGCCCCACGATGACCTCGAAGCCGGAGTCACGCAGGTTCAGCGCGTGCGCGCGGCCCTGGCTGCCGTAGCCGATGGTGGCGATGCGGGGTTGGTTGTGGCTGCTTGAGCTCATGGCGATTCCTGGAGTTTCAAAGTGGGGAAAGGGTTCAGACGATGATCGGATCGGCGCAGGCGCCAGACGTGGTGAACGAGGCGATGGAATGGTTGTCGAGCGGACCGGGCGCGGTGACCGCACCCTTCGATGCGGAACCCACGCTGCGCGCGTACTTGGCCAGCGCGCCGGTGGTCACGCGTGGCGCCATCCGCAGCGGCTTGCGCGCGGAGAGATCGACTTGCGTGGACAGCGTGCGTGTCGCGGTGTCGATGCTGACCACATCGCCTTCGCGCAGTCGTGCCAGCGGTCCGCCCAGTGCCGCCTCGGGCGACACGTGTCCGACCATGAAGCCGCGGGTGGCGCCCGAGAAGCGGCCGTCGGTCAGCAGGGCCACGTCGTCGCCCAGGCCCTGGCCCACCAGCGCAGCGGTCACCGCGAGCATCTCGCGCATGCCGGGTCCGCCGACCGGTCCTTCGAAACGGATCACCACCACGTCGCCGGCCTCGATGCGGCGCGCCTGCACGGCGGCGAAGCACGCTTCCTCCGAATCGAACACGCGCGCCGGACCGCTGAAGTGGTGGCGGCCATGCCCGGCCAGCTTGAGGATGCAGCCCTCCGGCGACAGGTTGCCGTAGAGAATCGAGTAGCCACCCTGCGGCTTGATCGGATTGCCGATGGGACGCACCACGTCCTGCGACGATGGGGCTGGCACCGCGTCGACCTCGGCGAAGAAACTGTGGCCGGTCACTGTGGGAACGTCGGCGATCACACCGGCCGATTTCAGTTCGCGCGCGACCAGCGCAGTGCCGCCCTGCGCATACATCTCGGCGGCGGTGTAGCGGCCGCCCGGCTTCAGGTCGGCGATCACCGGGGTCGATGACGCCGCCTGGAATTCTTCCAGGTCGAACGCCACGCCGGCCTCGTGCGCGATCGCCAGCAGGTGCATCGCCGCGTTGGTCGAACCGGCGGTGGCCGACACCGCATGCGCCGCATTGCGCAGCGACTGGAGGGTGATCAGTGCGCGCGGCAGCGGCCCGCCCTCCTGCAGCCGCTGCATGACCAGTTCGCCACAGCGGAATGCCGCGGCGTTCTTGTCCGGATGCGTTGCCGGGATGTCGTTCAGGCCCAGCGGCGACACCCCCAGGAAGGTCAGGACCATGGCCATGGTGTTGGCGGTGAACTGGCCGCCGCAGGCGCCGGCGCCGGGGCACGCGGTCCGTTCCACTTCGGCCAGGGCCGCATCGTCGATGCCGCCGGCCGAATGCGCGCCCACCGCCTCGAACACGTCCTGGATGGTGACGGCCTTGCCCTTGCACTGGCCCGGCATGATCGTGCCGCCGTAGAGGACCACGCCGGGCACGTTGAGCCTTGCCAGGGCCATGGCTGCGGCGGGGATGGTCTTGTCGCAGCCGCACAGCAGCACCACGCCGTCCAGGCAGTGGCCGCTGACGGCAAGCTCGATCGAATCGGCGATGACCTCGCGCGACGCCAGCGAGGCGCGCATGCCGCTGCTGCCGATGGCGATGCCGTCGGTGATGGCGATCGTGTTGAACTCGAACGGCGTGCCGCCGGCCGCGCGCACGCCGGCGCTGGCATGCTCGGCCAGCTCGCGCAGGCCCAGGTTGCACGGCGACACGTTAGACCACGTGTGCACCACCGCGATCATCGGCCGGGCGATGGCCTCGTCGTCCAGCCCGGTGGCGCGGAGCATCGCCCGCGCTGGTGCGTGCGCGGCGCCGGACTTGATCGCGTCGCTGTTGCGGCCGGTGCTGGTGGAGGGCTTGCTCAAGGAGGATTCCGTTGTGAGGTCGTTCTGCAGGGCTGAAAGCAAAAAACCCCGCACTTCGCAGTGCGGGGTTTTCGAAAGGGGCTGTTGTTTTCTTGCTACGCGCCGATTCGTCCCGCACCTGTGGGTGAAGTAATAAGTACGAGTACGAGGAGCGCGGCGCCCGCGCCGGTCGGCGCAGGGGGCAGGGGGTTCAGCGATGTGCGGCGGTGCAACATGGGACCGAGATAAGCATGCAGGTTTCGGGGCTGTCAACCCAATCGCGAAAGTTTTTTTCAGGAAGCCGATTCGCCCCCGCCGCTGCAGCACGGTTGCAGCTGCAACCAAGGGGGCAGTTAATCGCTAGGCGAGCCGTCACGGTCCAACTGCGCCTGAATCCCCTGTTTTTCGCAGCGAAGCGGGCGCTGTGGTGTAATTGCCGGAGAAGCGGGGGTATCGCCGGCCACGGCCACGCGATTGAGACACACCCTTCGAACCTGATCCGGTTGAGACCGGCGTAGGGAAGCTTCGCTAAGGCGCCCGATCCCGGTGATCGACCAGCGCCCGTGCGCCGCCGCTTCGTCCCGCCTCTCCTTGGACGAACGCCATGAACGCACAACCCGACACCCTGCTGCAGCAGACCGAACAGCTGTCCGAATCCGTGACCCGGCCCATTCCCGGTTCGCGCAAGGTCTTCGTCGAAGGCTCGCCCGGGGCCGCGCACGGGCAGGTGGTGCGCGTGGCGATGCGCGAGATCGTGCAGGAGCAGACCCCCACGCTGTTCGGCGGCGAAGACAACCCGCCGATCAGCGTCTACGACCCGTCCGGGCCCTATACCGATCCGGACTCACGCATCGACCTGCGCAGCGGCCTGCCGCCAATGCGCGCCAAATGGATCGAGGCGCGCGGCGATACCGAACTGCTGTCGCAGCTGAGTTCGGAATTCGGACGTGGTCGCGAAACCAACACGCGCCTGGACGCGGTGCGCTTCCCGGCGCGCACCCTGCCGCGGGTGGCCAAGGCCGGCGCAAACGTCAGCCAGATGCACTACGCCCGCCGCGGCATCATCACCCCCGAGATGGAATACGTGGCGATTCGCGAAAACCAGCGGCTGGACGCGGTGCGTGATGCGGGCCTGCTGAAACAGCATCCGGGCGAGGCTTTCGGCGCCAGCATCCAGAAATTCATCACCCCTGAATTCGTGCGCGACGAAATCGCCCGCGGGCGCGCCATCCTGCCCAACAACATCAACCATCCCGACAGCGAGCCGTTGATCATCGGCCGCAACTTCCTGACCAAGATCAACGCCAACATCGGCAACTCTGCGGTGAGTTCAGGCATTGCCGAGGAAGTCGAGAAGCTGGTCTGGGCGACGCGCTGGGGCGCGGACA
>JBBSVH010000009.1:0-37034 GCA_038233685.1 Lysobacterales bacterium
GTCATGACCAGGTTGAAGTCCTGCGCCTTTGCCCAATCAGCCGAAGCGGCGGCTGCCTGGAAGGTATCGTCGCTGGGCAGCACATAGTTGCCTGACGAATTCTTCAGGCGTGAGTAGGCCATCTTGTTCTGCAGCGCGTATGACAACTCCACATAGCCGATGCTGCCGACGATCTGCTTGACGTACGCGGCGACGCCCTCGTTGCCCTTGCCGCCAACGCCGGCCGGCCACTTCACCGAGGTGCCCTCACCCACGGCGGTCTTCCATTCGTTGCTTACCTTGGAAAGATAGTTGACGAAGTTGAAGGTTGTGCCCGAGCCGTCGGAGCGATGCACGATGGTGATCTTGCGTGCAGGCAGCGACAGGCCGCCATTGAGCGCCGCGATTGCCGGGTCGTTCCACATCGTGATCTTGCCCAGGAAGATGTCCGCCAGCGTGGCACCGTCAAGTTTCATCGCTCCGGAGGCGATGCCGGGGACATTGATCACCGGGACCACTCCGCCGATTGCGGAAGGAAACTGGGCCAGGCCGGCGGCCTTGAGTTCGGCTGACGAGAGCGGCTTGTCGGATGATCCGAAGTCGACGGTCCCGGCCTTGATCTGGGCGATGCCGCCGCCCGAGCCGATCGACTGGTAGTTGACCTTGGTTCCGGTGGTGTCGTTGTAGTCTGCAGACCACTTCGACAGCAGCGGATAGATGAAGGTTGCGCCCGCGCCGGTGATGTCGGTCGCCAGCGCCGGCGCGGCGAATGAAGCGATAAGAACAGCGGCTGCGATGTGACGCTTGAACGACATGATCACGATTGGACTCCTGGGGTTGCGGGGTTCGATTGAGGCTTTCAGTCGCCATTGCACGGCAACGCCATGACAGCTGGATGGCGCGAAGATGTCGATTTGATGACGGACCGATCGCGCCGCCAGCCGACGCCGATGGTGCTCTCTGGTTGGTCGATGGAAGAGCGAGCCACCGCGATGCTGATGGCATCCCGATGCGGACCGTCCGCCACGGACATAAATCTGCAACACAAATCCCTTCAAATAGCCGTCGACAGCAATCCAAGCGTGTCCGGGCATCCCGCCGTCGTCGCAATATCCGAATATCCCCAATCTGGAGTCAATCCATGCGTCCTTCCATCTTGATCGTGGCGATCGCCATCGCGATCGGCAGCACCAGTTTCAGCGCTTCGGCGCAAAGCGGCGGCACCTCCTTCAGCGATGCGGAAATCGCAGAGCTCAAGGCCCAATTGGCAGCCCTGCAGGCAAAAGTCGCCAGCCTGGAAGAGCGCACCGATGCGCAGTCCGATATCAACGTGGGCACCCAGCAATCGATCGAGTCGGTGGTCAGCAGCTCGCCGAAGGTCGAAACCAAGGGAGGGATCAAAGTCACTTCGCCGGACGGCAATTTCCAGGCCTCGGTCGGCGGTCGCATCCACTTCGACGCATATGCCTTTGACCGCGACATCGCCAACACCACCGGCACCACCGATTTCCGCCGCGCGCGATTGACCCTCTCGGGCAAGGTCTACGACTGGCACTACAAGATGGAGCAGGACTTCTCCTCAGGCACCACCACCGAGGGCTTCCGTGACGTCTACATCGCCAAGGACGCGCTCGGCGGCAGGTTCACCATCGGTCACTTCAAGCCCTACCGGTCGATGGAGGAGCTGACCAGCTCCAACGAGATCACGATGATGGAGAGGCCCTTCTCCTCAGCCAGCGGCCTCTATGGCGGGCGCCAGTTCGGCCAGGGTGTCGGTTACCTGCGGGGAGGGGACAACTACTCCCTCGGCGGCACCGTCTACAACCTGCGCAACGCCGCCAGCCCACGCAACGAGGGAGTGGGTGTCGCGGCCCGCGCCACCTTTGCGCCGATCAACCGCACCGACACCACCGTGCACTTCGGCGTGTCGGCCAGTACTGAGAATGCGAACAAGGGAAGTGAGAACCTGGCGGCCCGCGTGGCCTATGCCGGTCGCCGCGGCCCGTCGCAGACGATCGCGACCACCACCGGTGCCAGTGGCGACTCGGTCGACACCATCGGCCTGGAAGCCGCGGCGGCTTTCGGGCCCGTGTACGTGCAGTCCGAGTACGCCAGAGCGACGTTCCATGCGCCGCTGGGTGGGGACCAGGACGTGAACACCTTTTACGTGATGGGAAGCTGGATGCTCACCGGCGAGCACAAGACGTACAAGGCGGGCAACGGCGTGTTTGGCTCGCCCAAGGGCGAGGGTATGTGGGAATTGACCGCACGCTACGACACCATCGAAAACAAGGATGTCGGCAATCTGGACGTGGCGTCCACCATCCTGGGTCTCAACTATTACTTCAACCCGAACGTGCGGGTGATGTTCAACTACACGCGCGGCGACAACGATTTCACTGGCGACAAGACCGGCCAGTACGCGGTCCGTACCCAGCTCAGTTTCTGAAATCGCCAGCTTGGAACACCTCGAGCCCCCGGCGCTTCAGCCGGGGGCTTTTCTTTGGGCTGTACCGGCTTGGGCGTCGGACATGCAGGTCGTTTGCAATGTGCCTGCTGAAGATTGCGATCAAGCCAGGGCAGGGTGCATCGACACGCAAAAGCACGTTGGTCTGCGCATCGAGCCAGGCGTCGATACGTGTGAGCGTCGTCGAGACGTTTGAGCGTCGAGGCAGGATGGGGTGGGTTAGTAGCGCGATCCTGATGCCCGTGGTGCAGCGAGTGGCTCTGGCACGGAGCACCGCCATGGCAGGAATGAGCGATTCGGTCAACGACACCCGCGCCTTGGCGCTCGAGGCGCACGCCGCACCGGCTTTGTCGGCATGTCCGCCGGTGCAGTGCGCGCTGTCCGGTCCCTGCAGCCCGGTGTTCTGATCGGGGCAGCTCGACCTCGGCCATGGTGAGGATGGCCTTGCGCTTTATACTCACGCTTCTCAGCACATCCAAATGGACTTCCCATGCTCGGCTCGTCACTCATCTTTCTGGTCGCCGCTGGCGCGGTTGTCGTTTTCGCTGCTGTCTTGTTCTTCTGGGCTATCGCATTGCGGCGTGTGGTGCCGGTAAACGAAGTCCATATCGTGCAGACACGGAAAAATACGGTCTCCTACGGCAAGGGCTTCGCCAGCAACACCTATTACGAGTGGCCGTCGCGGATCCCGATGATCGGACTGGTGCGGGTGACGTTGCCTGTGTCCAACTTCTCGATCGACCTGCCGGACTACGCGGCCTACGACAAGGAGCGCGTGCCGTTCCTGGTGCACGTGATGGCGTTCTTCCGCATCAGCGACTCCAACACAGCAGCGCAGCGCGTCGCCTCGTTCGAGGAGCTCAAGGAGCAGCTCACTGCGATCGTGCAGGGCTCCGTGCGTACCGTGCTGGCCGCGCACGAGATCGACCAGATCATGCTCGACCGCAGCCGCTTCGGTGAGGCATTCACCAAGGAAGTGCAGCCACAGCTTGGCGGGTGGGGCGTGGAGGCGATCAAGAACATCGAGCTCATGGACATTCGCGACTCCAAGGACAGCGATGTCATCCACAACATCATGGCCAAGCGCACCTCCGGCATCGAGCGCGAGTCGCGGCTGGTGGTGGCGGACAACACGCGCCAGGCCGAGATGGCAGAGATTGCAGCCACGCGCGAGATCGAGATGTCGCGCCAGCAGGCGGCCGAGCAGGTGGGCCTGCGTACGGCGGAGAAAGACAAGAACGTGGGCGTGGCCGACGAGCAGGCCGCCCAGCAGGTGAAGGTGCAGCAGCGTGAGACCGCGGCCAAGGAAATGGACGTGGTCCAGGTCAAGAATGTTCGCGGCGCCGAGATCAGCCGCGAGGTTGCGGTGATCAGCGCCGCCCAGGCCAAGGACGTGGCCATCGTGCAGGCCGACGCGGCCAAGCAGGTCGCCATCGTTTCGGCCGAGGGCACCAAGCAGCAGACCGTGCTCACCGCCGAAGGACAGCTGGAGGCGGCCAAGCGCAACGCCGAGGGCATCGCGGTGGAGGGCAACGCCAAGGGCTCGGCGGAGACCGCGATCCTGATGGCGCCGGTGGACGCGCAGATCAAGCTGGCCGAAAAGATTGGCAGCGACCAGGGCTACCAGACCTACCTGCTTGGCATCCGCAACATCGAAGCGGCACAGGCTGTCGGCACCGCCCAGGCCGAGGCGCTGAAATCTGCCGACGTCAAGGTGATCTCCAACGCCGGAACTCCGGCCAAGGGATTGTCCACGGTCATGGACCTGTTTTCAGCCGACGGGGGCACCGCGGTGGCCAGCATGCTTGAAGGCCTTGCCCAGTCGCCCGAGGGCAGGAAGCTGCTGGAGAAATTCGTGGATCAGGGTCCGGGCAAGCAGGCTGCCGGTAAGCAGGCTAGCGGGACGCAGCCGGGCGTGGAGTCATGAGCGCACTGGTCCGTAGTCGCCCAGTGTCTTGAGCTGAAGAACAAGGTGGGCGCCAAGCTTGAGGCTTGCCAGATGGGCCATTGAAGTCGCTGGCCCGCCGCGTGCTGGCCATCTTCGATCACCCTTCGCTCACAGGTGAGTGAAGGGTGCCCAGTACCAGGAATCAATGAGCGAATGGGCCGCCGCGCTGCAAAGTGGCGGCAGTACGCGTGCTCACTGGTCGCGTTTGACGTAGGTGATTTCCAGCATCCTGGTTTCCTTGCCCTCCGGGTCAGGGCCGTACAGCTCGAACACTTCGGTGTCGGCAGCGGTCCAATGGGAGCTCAAGCGGAGGGTCTGGGGCTGCCGCGACACCGGGTCGTTGACCTGTCCGGTGAAAGTGCAGGCCATGCTGGCGTCACAGGTGCCCTTGCTGACCATCAGTCCGGTGCCCATGTTGTCGTTCCAGGTGGCCCAGTACGTTGCGGATACGTTGTCGTAGCCCTGCATGCCGTGTCCGGTGAAAGGCTGCCCCATCATCTGGGCGTTGGCGTCTTCGACCATGACGCGATCGCCAAGAATCATCTTGCGAATGGCGGTTCCAGTATCGGTAGTCGGTTCGGCGCCGGGGACGTACCAGCTCTTGATGGTCATGTCGTAAGTCCCGGCCATGTCGGCCAGGCGCTGGTGCTCGGCACCTGGCGCGGCGGCCTGCTGGTAGGCCTCCATCATCGCCATCATCTCCGGTGACATCGGGGACTGCGCCGCCTCCTGCGCGGCCAGGGGGGCTGCCAAGGGAGCGGCGAGAAGGATGGCAGAAATTGTCATCGACATTGCGTGCTTGCGAAGCATGTTGAGTCTCCTGTCGGGGAACGGGGGCGCGGAAGTTGCTCGCTCCACGCAGCTTATATGACGGTAAAAGCCGCCATTAAAGGTCAACGAGTCCGCAGCGATGGGGGCGACCTGCACCAGTGCCGAAGGGTCTGACGGATGTCACTACCCCAGCCATTCAATTCCTGTCCGCGTGACGCCCGGAAATCGGTCGGCGTACCGGCAGCGGCAGCCTTACGCTTCGGCGCGCTTCGACTTTGCCCTTGGCCGTCGACGCTTGGCTTCGTACATGGCCCGGTCGGCGGACGCGAGCAACGTTTCGGGATTGCGGCCATCACCGGGATAACAGGCGATTCCCACGCTGGCATCCAGCCCGAAGGACGCATCGAACAGCAGATAGGCCGGGCGCAGCCGGGAGCACAGGCCGTCGGTGACCAGCCGGGCAGCCTCGGCATCGCGGCAGCCGGGCAGCAGCACCACGAACTCATCGCCACCGACGCGGGCCACCAGGTCCCTGTTGCGCAGGCCCTGCTGCAGTCGCTGCGCGACCTCGTGCAGCACGCGGTCCCCGACATCGTGTCCACCCCGGTCGTTGACCTCCTTGAAACCGTCCAGGTCCAGGTAGATCACTGCCAGCCCTTCGCCCCCAACCTCCGCCTGCGCAATCGCGAGCTGCATTTCGCGCTGCAGACGGTGCCGGTTGGGCAGGTCGGTCAGGGGATCGTGGGTGGCTAGGTGCTCGAGTTCCTGCTCGGCTTCACGCAGTTGGCCCACGTCGCGCGCGGTCGCGATGCGCACGCCGTAGTCGGGAAGCCAGCGCGCCGACCACTGGATGTCGATGCTGTGGCCGTCCTTGTGGATGTAGCGGTTGCGGAAGTGTCGCTGCGGCTTGCCGGCCATGACTTCGTTGGCGGCCTCGCGGGTAGCGGCACGGTCGTCGGGATGCACCAGGTCGAAGGTGCTCAAACCCAATGCTTCCTGAGGGCTGTAGCCGAAAATACGCTCGAAGGCGGCGCTGACGTAGAGGAAACGGCCTTCCAGATCGACCACGCACACCGCGTCGTGCAGCAGGTCGAGCAGTTCCGAGAATGGTGGCAGCTTGGGGCTCATGCTGGGTCGGACTTGGTTGCGCCCGGTCACGATGCCGTGCGGATGAAGGTCAGTATGCCAGCGCGCGCCTTGAATCACCGGGTGCGCATCGCGAAACGCAGTGGGCCGCGACGTGTTCATGTGCGCTGTCCGCATGTAGCTCGCAACGCGCAAGCAGAACGCGGTGGCGCTGACTGGATCGGCACCGATTCCGGCGCACGGTGGGTGAGACGGACGCCTGGACCAGATGGGCCCAGGCGCTCGGTACAGACGACCCGATCGGCGGACAGGGCGAAAGGCGCCCGCGACCGATCGTGAGGACCAGGGTCCAGCAGCACCGGCGAAAGGCTGCTGCAGCGCCCAAAGCGGCTTGCGGGCGCGATGCTATGGTGCCGGGATTCGCAACCCCTATGGAGCACGCAAGTCGATGAGCACCCAGGAAACCTGTTTCATCGGAACACCGGGGCGACCCTGGGGTCCTGCTGAGGTCGCCCAGTGGCAGTCCCGCCAGACCCGAAAGCGGAGCTTCCAGCAGGACGTGCTGAGCGTGGTTGACCGGTTACGCGTGCGCTGTGACATCGTGGAGTACGGCGCCCTGCACTATGGTCCAGACGTCTACCCGCTGATAGCCGTCCGCAGCGTCAACTGGAACAGCGAACTGCCTGCTGCGCTGGTGACCGGCGGAGTGCACGGCTACGAAACCAGCGGCGTGCACGGCGCGTTGCAGTTCATGGAGCACCACGCTGTCGATTTCGAAGGTCGAGTGAACCTGCTGGTCGTACCGTGCGTGAGCCCGTGGGGCTATGAGCGGATCCATAGGTGGAACATCGACGCGGTGGATCCCAATCGCTCGTTCCGCGAAGACGGGCAGGCTGAGGAGGCATTGGCGCTGATGCGCGTGGTCGCGCCTCTTCGCGACCGCATCCTGGTGCATGTGGACCTCCACGAAACCACCGACAGCGACGAGACCGAGTTCCGTCCGGCACTGGCGGCCCGAGATGGGGTGGCGCTCGAGCCAAGCGACATCCCCGACGGCTTCTACACGGTCGGTGACAGCGAAAACCCTCAGCCTGCTTTCCAGAAGGCCGTCATCGATGCAGTCGCGAAGGTGACCCACATCGCGCCAGCCGACGGCAAGGGCGAGATTATCGGCACGCCCATAGTCCAGCCAGGGGTGATCAACTATCCGTTGAAGAAGCTCGGGCTGTGCGCGGGCATCACCAATGCGCGATACACCACCACCACCGAGGTTTACCCCGATAGCCCCAGCGCGACGCCGGAGCAGTGCAATGCTGCGCAGGTAGCGGCCATCCGGGCCGCGTTGGAATTTGCGCTGTCCAACGCACGGGTGGAAGCCTAGGACACCTCGAGCGCCATACCCCGGCAGGGCGACTGGGCGACGACCGTTCGCGGGTGCCGGCGGTTCTGTCCGCAGCCTCGGCCCAGTTACGTTCGAATCGCAAACGGTCCTGATGGCCAGGGAGAGACCCGATGGCGCTTACCCGACGCAACTTCTTGGCCGCACCGGCCGCTCTGGCGGCCACCACGCTGCTGCCGACGGGCTTGCTCTCGGCACTTGCCGCTGCAGAGGGCGCGCCGCCCGACCTCACCGACTGGGACAAGGTCCGGGGCCAGTTCGCGCTGGATCCTGCGTATGCGCACTTCGCGAGCTTCTTCATCGCCAGCCATCCGGCGCCGGTGCGCGCGGCGATCGACGGCTACCGCCGCGTCATCGACGCCAATCCGTTCCTGGTGCTCGAACGGGGCCTGTTCGAGGATGAAGCGCACAACGTGCCGATGCAGGTCCAGGCCGAGATCGCCGACTATCTGGGCGGTCGGGCGCAGGATGTGTGCCTGACGGCCAACACCACGACCGGATTGGCACTCGTGTACCACGGCCTCCCGCTCGCTCCCGGCGATGAGGTGCTGTGCACTACCCACGACCATTACTCGCACCACGAGTCGATACGCCTGGCCACAGAGCGGGCCGGGGCCAGCATGCGAATGATCCCGCTGTTCGAGGACGCGTCCACCGCAAGCGTCGACTCGCTGATCGCGGCGCTGCTGGCCGGCATCGGGCCGAAAACCCGGGTCGTCGGCCTGACCTGGGTGCATTCGAGCAGCGGCATCCGCCTGCCGATTCGCGAAATAGCCAGTGCGTTGCGTGCCCGCAGTGGTGCTCCCCTGTTACTGGTGGTCGATGGCGTGCACGGACTGGGCAGTACCGACGAGACCGTCGCCACCATGGGCTGCGACTACTTCTGCGCAGGTACGCACAAGTGGATGTTCGCGCCGCGCGGCACCGGCCTGGTGTGGGCCAATGCCGACAACTGGAGCCGCCTGCGGCCACTGATTCCCAGCTTCAGTGACGGCGACCAGTACGTGGCGTGGGAACGCCAGGAGCCGCTGGCATCGCCCAACAATGCGAACCGCATGAGCCCGGGTGGATTCATTGCCTACGAACACCAGTGGGCGACGGCCGCCGCATTCCGGATGCACCGCCAGATGGGCCGCGAGCGAGTGGCCGGGCGCATCCGTGCCCTCAACGACCAGTGCAAGGCGGGGCTCGCCGAGAACCCCAAGGTGCGCATCCACACGCCGCGCTCCGGAGACCTTTCCGCGGGGCTGGTGTGCTTCGAGGTGCAGGGCCAGGCGCCTGGCGAAGTGGTGAAGCAGCTGTTGGCCCGCAACATTGTCGCCAGCACCAGCCCCTACGCCATCACCTATGCAAGGCTGGCGCCAAGCCTGGTCAACACCGAGGACCAGGTGCAGCGGGCGGTAGAGGCGGTGCGGGCGATATCTGTCTGACGCTGCGCGTGCCAGTTCATGTAAAACCAGCGGCAGTTCTCGTTGAAACCGGCTCGCTCCTGTTCACGCATGGAGCCGATCGACTGAGACTGGCGCGCTGATGCTCAAACGGCCCCGCGTTGATGGACGACAGGTGTCGCGTGCCGCCGTGAAGTGGCGGGTCTCGCCGCGTCACCGGATGTCGATGCAGAAGCTACGGCACAACGCGCACGACGTGAACCGTCATGACCTCGACGACATCCTCGGGACCATGATGAAACGGTTGCCGCGTGCGAGCGTGACACCGACTATCGCAACATGGCGGGGGCCAACTTCATACGCAGCTTCAAGAACCTCGACGACGTGCAGGACGTGCTCGATTTCCATTACCTGCAGTGTTCGCTGTCCATGGATTGCGAGGACCTGGCGCGCAGCCTGCAGTACTTGGCCAACAGCGGCCACTGCCCGTCTACCGGCACACAGCTGACCACCGCGGAAGTTGCGACGCGGAGCAACTCGCTGATGCCTGACCGCAGGCACCTGTGACGCTGCCGGTGACTTAGCTTCTACATGGTTTTTCCGGCCAAGAGCGGCGAAACCGGCCGGCGAATGTCTTACCATCGGGCAAGACACATCCGCCGCTGGAGTTTCCCGATGCGCCTGCCTCACCCGATTCGACTGTCCCAACGCTGCAGCTCCTTGCTGGTTGCGGCATCACTCCTGCTTGCGCCGACGCTGGCGCTGGCGCTGGCAGCATCGCCGGAAATGCAGGCCATCGAAGCGAAGGTGATCGAGAAGCACGCTGCGTCGATCAAAGGACTGCAGGAGTGGATCGCGCTGCCGTCGATCGCGGCCGAGGACTTGAATGCACGCGAGGGTGCCGAGTACATGGCCGGGCTGGCGCGCGATGCTGGCTTCCATGACATCAAAATACTTGAGACCGACGGCAAGCCGGGTGTCTTTGCAATCCTCGACGCCGGTGCCAAGAAAACCGTGGGCCTGTACTTCATGTACGACGTGAAGCAGTTCGACCCGGCAGAGTGGAGTTCGCCGCCGCTGGAGGGCAGGCTGGTCGACAGGCCAGGCCTGGGTACGGTGATGATGGGCCGCGGCGCGGTGAACCAGAAGGGCCCGCAGTCGGCCTTCCTGGCCGCGCTACGTGCGATCCGCGATGCAAACCAGGCGATGCCGGTCAACCTTGTGTTGATTGCCGAGGGCGAGGAGGAGATCGCCTCGCCGCACATCAGGCAGCTGGTTCTTCGGCCGGAGGTGCAGGCCGCGTTGCGCGACGCCGTGGGGATCTTCATGCCCTTCGCGATGCAGGACTCCGACGGTCAGGTCAGCATCAACCTGGGCGCCAAGGGCGCGGTAGAACTGGAGCTGGTGGCCAGCGGCGAGAAGTGGGGCCGCGGGCCGGTGAAAGACGTGCACTCATCGTTGAAGGCGATGGTGGACAGCCCGGCCTGGCGGCTGGTAAAGGCGCTGGACACGCTCGTGTCCGACGACGGCAACACAATCACGATTGACGGCTATCCGGCGCCGCTTCCGCTCACCGACGAGCAGCGCGCGATGATCGCCAAGGCCATGGAGATGCGTAGCGAAGCAACGGCAAAGAAGCAACTCGGAGTGTCGCGCTGGATCGACGACCTGTCATGGCAGGCGGCCAACGAACGACTGGTGTCCCAGCCCACGGTCAACATCCAGGGGCTGGTGGGCGGCTACACCGGCCCCGGCGGAAAGACCATCCTGCCGCACCGCGCGTTGGCCAAGATCGACCTTCGCCTCGTCCCGGGCATCACCAGGGACGCGGCCGTGGCTGCGCTGCGCTCGCACCTGGAAAAGCGCGGCTATGGCGACATCGAGGTCAACGTCAGTGGAGGTTACGACCCCACCAGCACCCGCGCCGACGCACCGCTGGTTCAGGCGCAGGTGGCCGTGCTCAAGCGCCGAGGTATCGATCCGCTGCTGTGGCCGCGGCTCGCCGGCTCCTATCCCGGCGCGGTCTTCACCGATCCCCCGATCAGCCTTGCTGCGGGACACTTCGGACTTGGGCACGGCGGTGGCGCGCACGCGCCTGACGAGTATTTCCTAATCGAGTCCAGCAAGCCGGGCGTCGAAGGTTTCGATGGCGCGGTCATGTCGTACGTGGAATACCTGTACGAGCTGGCGAAGTAGGCAACCGTCCGAGGAGGGAATTGGCAAGGCGCGACTGCAATATCCTGCGCAAGCGCCTGGAGCGATCTAGTTCATCCACGCCAGCATGCGTTCGGCCAGCTCCACGCCGACGTCTTCCTGCAGGAAATGGCCGCCACCCTGCATGACTTCGTGTGGCTGGTTGCTGCAGCCGGGAACCAGCTTCTGGAACAGGCGGTCGGCGCCGCGGGTGATCGGGTCCTGGTCACTGAACAGCGTCAGCCATGGCTTGCGCCACTGCGCCAGCACCTCCCAGGCCTCGCGATTGGCCGCGGCCTCCGGATCTTCCGCGGTTACCGGCACCAGCAACGGGAACTTGCGCGCGCCGGCCTTGTGGCTTTCGTCGGGGTAGGGCGCGTCGTAGGCCTCCACTTCGGCATTGGTCAGGGTGCGGACGGTGGCGCGCTGGACGATGTTGCCTGCCGGAAACACGGGCACCTGCTGTGAGAAATCCTTCCACGCCTGGAACGCTTCCCCCGGCGGATGATCACCAGTCGGCAGGAAGGTGTTGGCGGTGACCACGCGTGCGAATCGATCGGGGAACGCCGCCACCAGCCGCAGCCCGATCAGTCCGCCCCAGTCCTGGCAGAACAGAGTGATGTCACGCAGGCCGCTGGCCTCCAGCCACAGGCCCATCCATTCGACGTGGCGCGCGTAGGTGTAGTCGTCCTGATCGGCGGGTTTGTCAGAGCGCCCGAAACCGATGAGGTCCGGAGCGACCACCCGGCAGCCCCCCTCGGCCAGGCGCTTGATCATGAAGCGGTAGAGGAAGGACCACGACGGCTCGCCATGCATCAGCAGCACCACCGGACCCGTCGCAGGTCCGGCCTCGACACTGGCGATGCGCAGGCGCTCGTTGCGACCGTCGGTGATTTCGAAGTAAGCAGGTTGCCAGTCGAAGTCGGGCAAGTGTGCAAAGCGCTCTTCGGGCGTGCGCAGGATCTTCATGCAGCGGTCTCCGTCTCGATGGCGATGGATGCAGTATCGCCACTGCAAGCCTTGAAGGCGAACTGCAATTCACGCGACCTGCGCGGCTGCGAGGAACTGACCCATGGCCCCGCTGCGCACCGCTCCTGGACATGCATGGTGGGCCTGCGCTTGGATCCATGGACCTGTTCGGAAAATGGCTGGCGCACTGGCGGACGCACCGGTCGGCGTTCTTGGCACTTGCGCGAGGAACTGGCCTCCGGAGCCCAGTGCCAAACTGGTGGCAGGCCCGGGAAAGCGGAATGGAGGAGTGCTGGTTGCGCAGGCAGGCATTATTCGGCGAGGAATCACAAACGCCTACCGCCGCCTTGCAGGCTGCTTAACGAGCCTCGCGGTATGGTCGGGGTTCAAGACGTGATGAGGTTCGCCCTGTGGGAAACGCACCTGTTCAAGATGCGGGAGGCACCACTCCGAAACAAAAATTGATCCGCGCGCTGGCCTTGGTGGGGGTATTGAGTCTGCTCTGGGCGCTGTACGTGGTGGTTTCGCCGGAGCTGGTGGACCTGCCTCCCGAGCGCATGAATGTTGCAGAGGGGCTTCCCGCGTCGGCCACCATGACCGCGCTCGCTGCGAACCTGGGTTCACCGCAGCTGGAAGGCAACCGTGTGGAGCTGCTGGTCAACGGCGAAGAGATATTTGCGCCAATGCTGGAGTCGATACGTGGCGCGCGCGAGTCGATCAATTTCCTCACCTATGTCTACTGGAAGGGCGACGTCGCCGCATCCTTCGCCAACGAGCTCACGGCCGCCGCCCGTCGCGGGGTCGAAGTGCGGGTGCTGCTGGATGCATACGGTTCGCGAAAGATCGAGGAAAACTGGGTGGAGACGATGCGAGCGGCCGGTTGCCAAGTCGTCTGGTTCCGGCCGTTGCGCTGGAACACGCTGCGTCGTGCCCTGCACCGCACGCACCGCAAGGTGATGGTGGTCGACGGGCGGGTGGGCTTCACCGGGGGCGTGGGAATCGCCGAGGAGTGGACGGGGGACGCGCAGGACCCGAAACACTGGCGCGACAACCATTTTCGCATCGAGGGCCCTGCTGTCCGCTACCTGCAGGGCTCCTTCGCCGAGGACTGGCGTCTGGCCTCAGGCGTTGTGCTGGCCGGCGAGCGAATGTTTCCGACGCTGGATGCGTCGGGAAGCGTCGGGATCGTGCCAATCAGCACGGCGGCGAACGAACGTTTCACTGGCATCCCGTTTACCTACTGGTTTCTGATGGGCAGCGCCCGCGAGCGCATCGTGATCCAGACGCCGTACTACGTCCCGGACCCGTCGTTGGAGGTCGGCCTGCTGGACGCGGCGCGACGCGGTGTCGAGGTCACCTTGCTGGTGCCCGGCGAACACCAGGATTCTATCCTCGTGCGATACGCGAGCCGGACCTACTATCGGGGCCTGCTCGAGGCCGGAGTGCGCGTGCTCGAGTACACACCGACCTTCCTGCATGCCAAGGTGATGGTCATCGATGAAGAGCTCGCGCTCATCGGTTCCCCTAACTTCGACAGCCGTTCCACTGAGCTCAACCGCGAAATTGCCCTGGCCGTGCGCGACCAGGCGCTGGTCGAGGCTCTGGACGCATCGATCGTGGAGGACGTGGCCAGGTCCGATGAGCTCACCCTGGCGGAGGTCGAGCAGTGGTCGATGCTGTCCCGAGTGCGCAATCACGCGAGCCGCCTGCTGCGGGAGCAGCTCTGAGGCGGCGGTACACGGTGGAGCGCACAGACCCGGACCCACCGCTGCAGTGGGTGCGCTGATCGTGGCAATCGCCCGATTCTGGCGGTAAGGTTGCGGAGGGAGGCGCGGCCGAATCGGCGCACGCCAAGGGATCATCAGCCCCTGGGGGAAACGCAGTTGGACAAGCCATTCGGAAGCAATGTCACCTCGTCGTTGGCCCAGGCGGATTTCGTCAATGTGGGTACGCGCGCCTTCGACAGCGGACAGACGCTGCCGCAGATGCTGATCGAAGCCTGCGAACGCCACGCGGAAAAACCTGCGGTCACCAACCTTGACCACAGCCTCAGCTTTGCCGAGGTCAATCGCCTCAGCGACCAGCTGGCTTCGTATCTGCGCAATGGCTTGGGACTCGACGTCGGCGAGCGCGTAGCCATCATGCTGCCCAACCTGCTGCAGTACCCGGTGGCGGTACTCGGAGTGCTGCGCGCCGACCTGGTCGCGGTGCTGATCAACCCGATGTATACGGCGCGCGAGCTGCAGCACCAGCTGTCCGACTCCGGCGCGTCGGTGCTGATCGTTCTCGACAACTTCGGTTCGGTTGCCGCCGAGGCCCTCAATGCCGCGCCGGTTAAGCACGTGATTACCACGCGTGTCGGCGACATGCTGCCGTTTCCCAAGTCGCTGGTCGTGGACACCGTCCTCAAGCACGTTAAGAAGATGATCCCGCCGTTCTCGATTCCCGGCGCGATCCGCTGGCCGCAGGCGCTCAAAGAGGGCAAGGGCATGGCGCGCGTGCAGTCCCACGCAGGTCCCGCAGACACCGCGCAGCTGCAGTACACCGGCGGAACCACCGGTCTGGCGAAGGGCGCGGTGCTCGCACACCGTGCGGTGATCGCCAACATCGCATCGGCTGAACAGTGCTTCGGGCGCGCAATCGAGGCCAACACCGACGTGGTGCTGATCTGCCTGCCGGTCTATCACATCGCCGCCTACAGCAACCTGATCTTCACCCTTGCCCACGGCTTCCATGCTGTGCTGGTGACCAACCCGCGCGACATTCCCGGTCTGGTGAAGACCTTCGCCAAAGTCGGGCCGGCGTTCTTCTCGGGAGTGAACACGCTATACGATGCGGTGCTCAATTCGCCGGACTTTGCCAAGCTCGATTTCTCAAGCCTCAAACTGTGCCTGCAGGGCGGCACTGCGCTCAAGCGTGGCACTGCCGAACGTTGGAAGGCGTTGACCGGAATGCAGGTGGTCGAAGGCTACGGCTTGTCCGAGACCAGTGCGGCGATCACCTACAACCGCTGGGACGCACCCAACCCGGTGGGTTCGATCGGCCTGGCGCTGGCCGAGGTGGAAATCAGCCTGCGCGACGAGCAAGGCAACGAGGTGCCGATGGGTGAGTCCGGAGAACTGTGCGCACGCGGCCCACACATGACCACCGGTTACTGGCGGCAGCCGCAGGAAACCCGCGAGGCGTTCTTCGAGGACGGCTGGTTCCGCACCGGCGACATCGCCAAGGTCGACGAGCAGGGCTACTACTACCTGTTGGACAGGCGCAAGGACATGATCCTGGTTTCGGGTTTCAACGTGTTCCCGAACGAGATCGAGGACGTCGTCGCGCTGCACCCCGGCGTGCTCGAGGCGGCGGTGGTGGGTGTGGAAGACGAGAAATCCGGCGAGGCAGTGCGGCTGATCGTGGTGCGCAAGGACCCCGCACTGTCTGAGGACGACCTGCGTGCGCACTGTCGCAAGAACCTGACCGGTTACAAGCAGCCCAGGGTCATAGAATTCCGCGACAGTCTTCCCAAGTCCGCGGTGGGCAAGATCCTCAGGAGGGAGTTGCGCTGACGCTGGGCAACGCGGCGGCGCCAACCACAACCCGGTTGCGGCCGCTGTCCTTGGCGCGATAGAGCGCGCGGTCGGCGCTGTTGAACCAGGCGCGCAGGGTGTCGGGAGCCGTGCCGGTCGGCGCAATGCCGATGCTGATGGTCGGGTGCACGTCCGGGTAATCGCGCAGGCGGATGGTTTCAAACGCGCTGCGGATGCGTTCGGCCACGCGACCGGCCTGCGCCGGGGTCGTGCGTGGCAGGACCACCACGAATTCGTCGCCACCGATCCGGCCTGCGCGATCCTTGGGCCGCACGATGGTCCGGATCTTGTTTGCCAGGGCGCAAAGCACTTCATCACCCGCAGCGTGGCCGTGGGTGTCGTTGACCAGCTTGAATTCGTCGATGTCGATCAGCAGCAGGCATGCCTGCCTGCCCGACTCCACGCGCTCCAGGAGCACGCTTTCGGCATGCTGCTCCCAGTCGGCGCGATTGGATAATCCGGTCAGCGGGTCCAGCCGATGCAGCCGATCCAACTCCTGGTTCTGCAGTCCGACCCTGCGGATCAGCCGATAGCTGCCAAGGCTGACGGCGACTGTGTGGATCAGCAGAACGGGCAGGCACGCGATGATGATCGGCATGGTCGTGACAGGATCGAACGCGCCGCGCGTGATCAGCGCCATCGCTCCGCCGCCAAGCACCAGTCCCGGCATCGCGCGAAGCCAGAGCCATCGAAGTCCCGTGCTTATCCTGTCCATCACCGCGAGCGTGACCAACAGCGCACTGGGCAACAGGTTGAAGTGGATCAGCGGCACCCAGGAGCCGGCGATGGCGGTGTCGATCAGCAGGTTGCGGGTCTCGGCGCGGTAGGGGTCGCGATTGCGCCGCGCGATCTGGTAGGCCACGTGCGGCCAGACGAGGCTGGTGAGCGCCAGGAACAGCCACGCCGGCGCCCCCGCGTGCATCTGGTACAGCACCGCTGCCACGGGAACTGCGCCAAGCCCCATACCCAGGACGCGGAACGGATAGATGCGGCGGTGCAGGGGGATGCGGTCGCGACGCGACCTGGGCTTCACGGGTGCGGCCCGTGCGATGTCCATCGAGCAGTCGGCTCGCAGAGGCACAACCAGCTTTCGCGGATAGTCAGGACCATGTGCGGCGTTCCCCCCGGATGCACGTGCCTGATCATACGCCGCCTCCAACCGGGGTCGAGTATTGCGCGCTAGACTCCAGCCGTGCAAATGCTCTGGACACGCCCATGACGGTCTCAAACAGAGCTGGACCAGGCTCGGCGAAGCCGGCAGCTCGGTTAGCCAGGCGCTGGTCAGCCCGCGGTCCTGTATCCGGTGAGCACGTCCGACTCCGGGGAGCAGGTTGGCAGGGTGGCCTGACACCCATCTCGCAGGCGTGTCGATCCGCAGCTGTTGTCGTTTCGGTCGCGGCTGGTGATCGATGTGTCGCATTGACCCGATGTCGCGTGGTCTGGTTTTCTCCAGGGACACCCGATGGCCCTGTCAGCGTGCCGTGGTGCGCGGTTTCCGGGCGCGATCGCTGGCATCATCGTGGCACCAACACAAAGAGACACAGCAGCCCATGACCGAGCAGGAAGCACGCGACTACATGCACAAGGCGCTTGCCGCCATGGTGAAGGCGGGCGGATCCGATCTGTTCATCGCGCACGACTACCCACCCAGCATGAAAGCGCACGGGCAGATGACCCCGCTGACCCAGCAAAAAATGGACGGTACGGTGACTGCCAGGCTGGCCGAGTCACTTATGAACGCCAAGCAGCGCGAA
Organism: Lysobacterales bacterium; assembly: GCA_038233685.1. Lineage (GTDB taxonomy): Bacteria > Pseudomonadota > Gammaproteobacteria > Xanthomonadales > Xanthomonadaceae > Pseudoxanthomonas_A. Next base: position 17,533 of record JBBSVH010000009.1, read on the forward strand.
GAGTTTGCCCAGGAGATGGAGAGCAACTTCGCGATCGTGGTGCCGGGCGTGTCACGGTTCCGGGTCAACGTATTCATGCAGCAGGGCTACGTTGGCATGGTCCTGCGGACGATCGCCGCGGAGATCCCGAATTTCGAGAAACTGCGCTTGCCCGAGGTGCTCAAGAGCGTGGTGATGGAAAAACGCGGCCTGGTGCTCCTCGTCGGTGGCACCGGCTCGGGCAAGTCGACGTCGCTTGCAGCGATGGTCGACCATCGCAACCGAACCTCGGCCGGGCACATCATCACGGTAGAAGACCCGGTTGAGTACGCGCATGTCTCGCAGAAATCCCTCATCACCCATCGTGAGGTCGGCGTGGACACGCACAGTTGGCGTCACGCCCTGAAAAACACCCTGCGCCAGGCTCCTGACGTGATCCTGGTCGGCGAAATCCGCGATGCCGAGACCATGGAGCATGCGATCTCGTTCGCAGAGACCGGGCACCTGTGCCTGAGCACCCTGCATGCCAACAGCGCCAGCCAGACCATGGAGCGCATCGTCAATTTCTTCCCGGAGGAGCGGCGCACCCAGCTGCTGATGGACCTGTCGGTCAACCTGCGCGCAATCGTTTCCCAACGTCTGGTGCGCACCGTGGATGGAAAGGGCCGCGTTGCGGCGATCGAGATACTGCTGAACACGCCGACCATTGCCGAGAAGATCTTCAAGGGCGAGTTCAACGAGCTCAAGGGGGTGATGACCAAGTCGCGCGAGCAGGGTATGCGGACCTTCGACTGGGCGCTGTTCGAGCTCTACAACGAGGGACTTATCAGCTACGAAGAAGCCATTCGCAACGCGGACTCAGCCAACGAGCTGCGACTCAATATCAAGCTCAAGAGCCAGCGCGGAGAGCCGGCTACCGGTATTTCCCAGGCCCTCTCCCTGCACCAGGACCCAACCCCGGAGGAAGTGGAGACGATGCGCCTCGACGAGTTGCGCAAGCAGCAGGAGAAGCGCGACGAGCTTGAAATGGAGCGGCTGCGCGCGGCGAAGGCCGGTAAGTAGGCGCAGGCCGCCCACCGCGAAGCCGTAGTGATCGGGTAGTGGCATGCCTGCAGGCTGAAACCAATGGCTGTGGCGTTTCGAGTTTGGCGATCACGATCCAAGGCGCGTCACTGGCACCCTGGTCGCGACCAGGACCTACTGCGCGGCGTCCGTACCGGCACCGTCAAGGGCGATTACGTCCAGGCGCGCTGCAAGGTCCAACACCTGGTTGCGCAGATCCTGCAGGTTCGTGGCCACGTTGATGTTCATACCCTTGATTGCTGAGCGCAAGGCATTGAGTTTGGCCGCATCGAGGTCGCCGATGGAGGCGTCCACGCGGGCCAGCGCACCTTCCGCTTCCTGAAGGCGCGTATTGGCTGTTCCAAAATTGCGCTGGTCCAGGTCGGCAGCCGTGCGGTACAGGTCCGTCCGCGCCATCAACAGGTGATTTCTGTTGCGGGCATGAGCCAGGTCGCGCCGGGCCGCTTGGAGCTCCGCGTCCACCTGTGTCATGCGCTGCTGGTGCTGCGTTTCCTGCGCCGTCAGCTGGCTGCGGGTCTGCAGATGGCCCCAATAGTAGATGCCGATCATCAGCAGGACCACCACGATGGCAGAGACAAGCACCACTCGCGTCTTGTTCGAAGACAGGGTGCTGGAGCGCGATTCTGGGTTGGTGTCGTTCATCAGGATTTCTCGCAGTCTGAAGTGGAAGGCGTTGGTGGATTGGCCGTTTGAATCAATGGCTGTATCAGGATGCCATTCATTGTGTTTGTTCCGGTGAGTGTCGGATGTGCGATCGGAGCAAGCGCGGTTGCCTTCCAAGTCGAACGTCGTGGGTTGGTCAGGGATCGCGCGAGGGTACCAGTTGAACGGTAGCGGCGAGCAGCATAGTCGCACTGGCAATGAATCGTCGTCGAGTACCCGTGTGAGATAGTTGGAATCGGATGCGCATGCCCGGGGCGCGCGATGCGGGAAGATCGGTGGTCATGATCTGCTGAATACGCGGAACTTGGCCGTAATGTCTGCATCCGCGGAATAATTAAAGATGAATAATCGCGACTGCTCATGGCGCGATTGAACATGCCCGTAACGCCACTTTTGCAATACTGACCACGTTCGCTGGAAACGGCGCAACGAGTACCCGGCCTTCATGCACCTCCCACTGGAGTGAAGCGCATGGCCGAGGGAATAAAGGAGAAATAAATGATGAGCATCACAGATATCCGTGAAACGAAAATCGAAACCCTCAACGAGTTGATTGCAGTCACCCGCGACAGCGCCAAGTTTTACGGCGAAGCCGCAGGCGAGGCGCAGAACCCTCAGTTGAAGGACCTGTTCAAGTCCATGGCGGATGCCAAGAATGGGCTGGTGGGCGCGATCTCCAAGGAAGTGAAAAGCGAGGGTGCTGCTGCCGAGGACGAGGGCACCTTCCGGGGCTCGCTGCACCGCATGTACGGCAACGTGCGCGGCAAGATCAGCAGCGACGACTACGGCTACGTGGCCGAGCTGGAAGAGTCCGAGGACCGCATGCTGCACGCATTCAAGGATGTACTTGAGGACAAGGATGCGCCGCTGCAGGTCAAGACCCTGGTACGCAACTACCTGCCCAAGGTTCAAGAGCAGCACGATCTGATGCGCGGCCGAAAATGGGCGATGAAGGCGACCAAACACTGATCAGGTGAGCCCGGAGCCGGCAGATTTCCCCAGGAAATCGTCGGCTTGACCACGCAACTACACATCGCCGGCCTCGCGCCGGCGTTGTCTTTTCCGGCGCCCGGCAGCTGCCTGCGGTTTCGATGTGGATGAGCAGTTCCGAAGGGGCCGGATCGCAACCCACCTCCCCCGGCTCCGATCTCACCATCGCCGATTGTGCGCAGGCGGTGGCGATTGGCAGTCACGACAACCCGGACAGGTTCCACTTCACCCTGGTCGTGCACTGCGGGCGCGGATGCCGATGGCGGGTCCAGGCTTGTGCCGCAGCAATCGCCGCCGCAGCAGGCGCGCTGCGGAGCGGCTGGAAGCGTTCAGGATGACCACGCGGCTGCCCGATAACAGGGCTATCATCCCCATGAAGCATCCGGTGGCTTTGTGGCCCCGGCAGTCCCTCCACCAACCCTCTCTGCACCCAAACGCATCAAGGACATGCCAATCATGCAAAGCCCGTGTCGCTCTGAAATTCCAGCCGCGTCCTCGCGATCCCGACATGCCCGGAGCGTCTTCTGCGGAGCGCTGGTCGCTGCTGTGTTGCTCGCCGTGCCCCTGGCCGGCATGGCGACCGAATTCTGGCCCAAGGCAGGCTCTGCTCGTACCGGTACGGCCTTGACGCCATCTGGTCTTCCGGTCAGCACTCCTCCTCCTCCTGGTACACAGCGCAGGCTGGCCAATTTCATGGGCGAGGCCGCATCGTCCGAAGTGCGACACCTGGCAAACTGGGTCGCCGACTCGGCAAACAACAGTGGCATGCCGTACCTGGTGATCGACAAAGTCGACGCCAAGGTCTACGCGTTCGATTCGACCGGGCGGCTCAAGGCCGTGCAGCCGGCCCTTCTGGGTATTGGACGCGGAGATTATTCGGCCCCGGGCATCGGCACGACCAAGATGACCGCCATTCCCAGCGAGAACAGAACCACTCCAGCGGGCCGCTTCCTGGCCACTCTAGGGCGCGACCCCTTGGGCAAGGAAATTCTGTGGGTCGACCACAAGACAGCGGTGGCCCTTCACAGTGTCGTTCGCGGTACACCGGCCGAACAGCGAGCGCAGCGACTGCGCAGTCCGACATCGGCCGACAATCGAATTTCGTACGGCTGCATCAATGTTCCGGTGCGGTTCTACGAGGAAATTGTGAGCCCGGCGTTCAACCGGACGGGAGGCATCGTCTACATCCTTCCTGAAGACAGTCCTGCACGCGAATTCTTCGGCTCCTATGATGTCGAAACGGGGTCGCTCTGACTCGCGCTGGAGGGAACGAATGGCAGCCGGTTGCGGCTTCACTTGGGTGACTCCAGGGGAGTGAAGTTGGAGTAGCCTTGGGCCATTCCCGCGGACCGATGTGTCTTGTACAACGATCGGCGCGTGCGGAACGAAGTGAGCGCGTCCCGATCCCCATCAGGAGATTTCATGATTGATATCATCCCGGCGTTCGTGGACCGCCTTGGCCTGGATTCCGACTCACTGTCCATATGGCAGATGATGCTGCGTGCGCTGGTCGTCTACCTGATCGCGATCGTCATGGTGCGGCTTGGTGATAAGCGCTTTTTCGGTAAGCACACGGCCCTCGACGTGATTCTCGGTTTCATGCTTGGCTCCATCCTGAGTCGCGCAATCACCGGCAGTTCTCCTTTTGTCCCCACGTTGGCTGCGGGGATGGTGCTTGTGATCATGCACTGGGGCTTGGCCGTCACCGCGTATCGCTGGAGCCGCTTCGGCACCTTGGTCAAGGGCAGCAAACGGCAACTGGTGCTCGATGGCGAGATCCAGTGGGAGCAAATGAAGGCGGGGCAGATCAGCCAGGAAGACCTGCTCACTGCGGTGCGCGCAGCCGGGAGCGGAGAGGATCTGGATCAGGTGGCTGCGGCGTTCCTGGAAAGAAGTGGCGACATCAGCGTGCTCAAGCGCAAGCATGAGCCGAGGATTCTGGAGATCCGGGTCGAAGAGGGTGTGCAGACAGTGCGCGTAGAGCTGGCCTGATTGGTCATCGCAAGCCCGGCTCGGCTCGGGCCTGCCTTGCCATTGACGATACCTGCGGATCGCCGCGGCCCTGCTGCCGCGGCAACATCGCTGGCTCAGCGCAGGTCGACCTGACCAACTTTGTCTTCGTAGTCCTTCTTCGGGTCCGACCCCAGCAACATCTTCACCCCGGCAATCACGCTGGAGGCATTCAGCCAGATTTCCGCGTGCTCCGCGTCCAGTCGCAGTAATGCCAGCTTGGGATCTTCCTTGCCGCCTTCATACCAGACCGCGACGAACGGGTTCCAGAGGCGTTCCACGATCGCCGGTTCGGTGTCCAGGTGCAGATTGCCCTTGATGCTCGCGAACAGGTCGTGGTCCTTGGAGGCGAACGCCGCAATTGCCCGGTGGCCTTCGCCCAATCGCTCGACGAGCGTGTTCTCGCGCGAGGTGAAGAACCAGATCGGACCCGATTCGCCTTCGACCTGCGCCGTCATCGGACGCGAGTGACCGTCCTCCACGCCGTCAAGTCCGAGCATCAGCGTGCGGTCGGACTTCAGCGCCTTCCAGAACTTGTGTTCGAGCTCTTTGGGTGTAGCCATTGTCGGTGTCTCCGGATTGAAATGGGGTGCGGCGCCGCCAAGGCTTGCGCTGCCGAAGTCTCGCCCAGTGCCGGGAAGCTTTTCGTGAAAGGAGCCGGAAAATGCTGCCTTCAATGCGGCTCGCATCGGTCGGCTTCCGCTGGCGTCATGCCTGCGCAGATGGCGTGAGGACGCTGTACGAGGCAATGTAACGAACGCAGCCGCTGGACACGCCCGATAGGGCGTCCCGCGATGGCAACGCGGGACGTCAGGTTAACGTCTGCGTCGATAGACTGGCGGTCGGAAAGCGCACTCTCTTGCGGAGACGACGATGGCAACCGGATGGGCAGGCGACGGCGCCGTGCAGGACCAGATCGATGCGACTGTAAAGGATGGAATCGAGCGCGTGCGTAGCCAGCTGCGCAAGGGTCCAAGCCTGGAGCGATGCGAGGACTGCGACTCGGTGATTCCCGAAGCCAGGCGCAGGGCGGTGGCCGGCGTCACCCTATGCGTGGCCTGCCAGGAGACGCGCGACGAGGGTGAGGGGCCGCGATCGGGCTACAACCGCCGTGGCAGCAAGGACAGCCAGCTGCGCTAGGTTACACAGCGAAAAGCCGTCGCGCCGGTCACGCGCCGAGCCGGCCCGGTTCACCAGCGCGTGGTGAGGCTTCTGACGAAAAACGCATTGGAATGCACGTGGTACTGGTCACTCGCCTTCTGGCCTGGGTCCGTTGCTTGCGACGCGTCGGGAACGCGATGGCAGCGGCCGGGGATGCAGGTGCCATAGGGTGACGGGCAGTTGATGAGCCCACGGCAGCGGGCCCGAGGCTTCCGTGGCGTCTACCGGATGCCGACATCTGAATAATGGGTGTCGTGGACTCTGCCCTGGTCCAACACCGGGAGTCATGGGCGTTCCATGGCGCAGGGGGACGAGCGTGGCGTTCGCCCTGGGTCCTGCCCCGTCAGCAAGTAGACGCCGGGCGGTCCGAGTGCAACTATGGCACAGACGCAGGGGAGACAGCATGGCGGGGCAGGACCGGTTGGACGCCCGGTGGGCTCTGGAGGGGCTGGAGCACCTTCAGGAAATGGTGGTTGTCACCAATGCCGGCAAGGACGGCGAAGGACTGCGGATCCTGTATGTGAACGCAGCATTCGAGAAGGTCACGGGCTGGACTCGTGCCGAGGCCATCGGGCGCTCACCAAAGTTTCTCCAGGGTCCACGCTCCGATCCGTCGGTCATAGCGCAGATCGGTGACGCCACCCGCGCTGGGAGACCGCTGGAAGTTGAGCTGATCAACTACACGCGAGACGGTCGAGCCTATCTGACACAAATCAATATCCAGCCGGTTCGCGACGGCCATGGTGACTTGAGCGGCTTCATCGCCCTGCAGAGCGACCTGACCGGGGAACGGGAGCGCGATGCCGAATCCCGGCGCATGACCGAATGGTTCGAGGGCGCAGCCGCCAGCTCTCCCGATGCGCTTTACATCCTGTCCGCAATGCGCGACGCGAGCGGTGCCATCTTCGATTTCCGTTTTGAGTACGCCAATCGCATGGGCGGCGAGCTGATGCGGTGCACGGCAGAGCCGCTCGTCGGCAGGTCCATGTGCGAGATGCTTCCCGCGAGCCGGGTGGATGTGCTCATGAAGAGTTGCCGGACGGTCATGGACACCGGAATCAGCGATATCGAGGAATTCGAAGTTGTCGAGTACCCCCCGGACATGCGCTGGCTGCGGCACCAGATCGTGCGCCTGAGCAACGGGGTTGCGATCACCAGCGCAAACATCACCGAGCGGAAGCTGGCCGAGCTGGCGATGGCCCAGCGCGAGCAGATGCTGCAGTCGTTCTTGGACAACTGCCCCGGCATGGCGTGGATCTGTGACGACCGCGGCAACACCATTGCCGCCAATGGGTCCTATCGACAGCTGATGAGCATGCATGGATGCGATTCGCTGCCTGCCCCACTGCTGGACATGTATCCGAAGGAGATGGCTGAGCTGTACATGCGGAACAACCTCCGGATCGCCGATACCGGCCTGGCCGAACGCGTGCTCGAACCGAGTCCGCGCATGGACGGAACCATGGGCCTTTACGAGAGCTTCAAGTTTCCATTGGGCGAGCGGGACGGCGTGAGGCTGCTGGGGGGAATCGCCATCGACATCAGCGAACGCGAGGGCGCGCACCAGTCGGCGGAGCGGCTCGCAGCACTGGTGCGATCCTCCGGCGATGCGATCCTCGCCCTGGATCTGGCGGGCAATATCGTCAGCTGGAACCTTGGCGCGCAGAAGCTTTTTGGCTATATGGAAGCCGAGGCACTGGGTAGCCCGGTTTCAATCCTGTCGCCGCCCGAGCTCAGGGCCGAGGCCGACGCCATGATCGCCAAGGTGCTAGCGGGCACTCCGCTGGTGCGCTACCGGACAGTGCGCATCGCGCGCGATGGTGGCCAGGTTCCCGTGCAGCTGTCGCTGTCGGCGATGACCGACCGCGACGGGCGCTGCATCGGGCTGTCGGAGATTGCCAGCGACGTCGGCGAGAGCCAGCGCATGGAAGAGCAGAGCCGCTACTTCGCCGAACACGATCCAGTCACCGGCACGCTCAACGAACGCGGCTTGCTGCTTTCGGTTTCACGCACCCTGGAGGCGGCACTGGGCTCCGGTTTCGCGGTCCTTCGCCTGTCGGTGGATCGATATTCGGAGTTCCGCGATGCCTTCGGCGTCAATCATGCGGACGAGCTGCTGACCCAGGTCGCGATGCGGCTGCATGAGGCGCTGCCAGGGATCGAGCATGAGATCGGGCACCTGGGGCAGAACCAGTTCGCGATGCGGATGGCCTGCGGTTCGGAGGATCCTGATGCGATCCGACTGCACATGGACAGGCTGGTCGCCGTCATGGGCCAGCCGCTGGACGTACTGGGCATCGAGGTCGACGTGGGGTTGCACGTCGGCGCGGCGCTTTACCCGGACCACGGCAGCGACGCCGAGACGCTGATGCGTTGCGCTGACCTGGCGCTGGGACAGGTCCAGCGCTCGATGGAGGGTAGGCCAGGGGTCTACGAGCCTGCGATGGGCGAGCGGGTGGCGTTCCAGGTTCGCCTGCAGCACGAATTGAGTCGGGCGATCGTGCGCGACCAGCTGCGCGTGGTGATGCAGCCGGTATTCGACGATTCAACCCCGGCGCGCGCAGTCGGCATGGAGGCGCTGGTCCGTTGGAGCCACCCGCAACTGGGCAACGTGCCGCCTGCGCAGTTCATTCCCGTGGCGGAGGAGTCGGGGCTCATCGTGGACATCGGCAGCTTCGTGATGCGCGAGGCGTGCCGCATCAAATCGCACCTGGATGACGAGGGGTGCAGTGACCTGTTCCTCAGCGTGAACGTCTCGCGTGACCAGTTCCGGCGGGGTGACCTCCCTGAGCTGGTCGCCACCGTCCTGGCCGACAGCGGGGTCAGCGCGGCGCAGCTGGAGCTGGAGATCACCGAAGGCGTGCTGATGGAGCACACCGCAGAGACCGAGCGGCAGCTCAAGGCACTTAGTGGTCTGGGCGTCGGCCTGGCGGTGGACGATTTCGGCACCGGCTATTCGAGCCTGTCCTACTTGCAGCGATTCCCGGTGACCAAGCTGAAGATCGACCAGACCTTCGTCTCGGGGCTCCCCGAAGACCGAGGTGCGGCGGAGATCGTCCGCACCATCCTGAACCTGGCGCGCTCGCTGGAACTCATTCCAGTGGCAGAAGGGGTCGAGACCACCGCGCAGCGCGATGAGCTTCTCGCAATGGGCTGCACCCAGTACCAGGGCTACCTGCTCAGTCCGCCGGTGGAGGAGTCGGAACTCCTGGAAGCGCTTGGTCGCGGCGCTGGCTGAGGGGAAACTCGGTCCCTGCCTGGTTCGAATGGCTGCGGGACCACGAGTGCCAATGACCCGCATAAAGGCCCGTCAAAGCATGCTGGCCAACGCGATGCCGATATAGCTGCCGAGCGCTGTGCCCAGCGTGCCGGCGAGGATGCCCGGCAGCACCAGGTCCCGGCGACCGAAGCTTTCTGCCAGTGCAAAGGCAGTGGTGGCACCTCCAATGTTCGCGGTCGATGCAATTGCAATGACGTCGGCATCGGTGCGGCTGAGCAATCCGTACAGCACGATCACCAGGCCGTGTACGACAAGCACGATGATGACGAACCCGAACAGGGCCAGGCCAAGCGAGCCCGCCTGCATCAGCGAGGCAAGATCGGCGCTGGCCCCGACCGCAGCCAGGAACAGATACATTCCCCATATCCCAAGCGGCTTGGCCAGGGTCATCCGGGAGGCGACCGGGAGCTGCGCGATGAGCAGGGCGACGCTGGTCACCAGCAGGATCGAAGGTACCCGCCATCCGGCAGTCGCCGCATACGCAGCGACCGCAGTGGAGAGCGCCACGGTTGAAACCGCCAGCGCGAGCGGCATCGAGATGGCCAGCGTGTCGGCCAGCGGAGGCGGCAGGCCCGCTGCCGGCGCGCCTGTCGCAGGGGCAGGCGCAAGATGCGCTTCACCGCCTTGTGGACGCAGGCGCGGTGCGGCACCCAGGCGGCGCATGAGCGTGGGCAGCAGCAGCGTCACCACGATCCACACCATGGTCATGACGTTGTCGACCACGATCGTGGCGGTGTAGAGCGTGCCTTCGCCGGTCATCCCGTTTTCGATAGCTACGGCATTGAAGTTCGCGCTGCCGCCGATGTAGGTGGCGGCAAGCATGCCGGCAAGCGGTGCCAGCCGATCGCCCACGTCGAGGGGCACCACCGCAGTTGCCACCAGCACGCCGGCGACGGTTCCGATCGCACCGAGCGCGAAGGCCAGGAGCATGCGCGGACCGGCTTGCCTGAGGGCGCGCAGGTTGGCTTCGAGCAGCACCAGGAAAATCGCCGCCGGAGTCACCAGCGCGAACACCATGTCGTAGGCAGCCACGCCGTCATGGGCGACCGGGAGAACACCGAGGTTGGCCAGTAGTGCGCCGAGGACGATGGCCATGGCAGCCGCCCCGGCATGGCGAAAGCCGCGTCGCCGACCGAGCCAGTCGGCGAGCGCGACGGCCGCCAGCAGGATCGCCAGCACCACGATTGGATTTTCTCCCATGCCATCACTCCCACGTTCCGCCGTCATCCTCGCACTGGCCGGATCGGCTCGGCAAATAGGACATGCAGAATCAGCCGGGTGACTAAGCCAGGCGGCAGCAGGAAACGCGCGCACAGACCATCGGAGTGCGCGAAATCGAGGTCTTCGAGGTGTTGCCGGTTCGACGCATCGTTTCAAAGGAGAGGCTTGCGATAGTGCGTGCCAACCAGCGAATGCGCTATTGTCGGGTCAGCCAGGTGATAAGCCACGGCGGCGCAGAATCACTTGGCACTCGCGGCGATTTGCGACCGTTAATCCCGCGAGCACAACCGGTGGTTACCATTGCTGCGGCACCATCAATCTGGCCACCGCCGCACGCGTCGCCCGAGTGCACCCAACCGAGCCGACCATGAACCCACATCGCGCTTCGTCAACCTCGGAACAAACCCAGCCGCCTGAGTCGGTCGGCAAACCCACGCTGACCGACCGCATCTTCCTGTGTATCTTTCCCTCAGCATCGGCCCGGGAGGCTATCGCTTCGGAGGCCGACGCGCTGCGCCTGGAGAACGGGCTCAATGGCCAGCCGCTGGATCCGGCGCACCTTCACATGACCCTGCATCACCTTGGCGACCACACGGAGCTGCGCCAGGATATCGTCGACAAGGCACTGGCCGCTGCGGGTCGAGTCGAGCTGGCGCCGTTGCAGGTCTCCCTGTCCAGTGCCTGCAGCTTCGGCAGTCGTCGAACCAGTCATCCCTGCGTGCTGCTGTGCCCGGAGGAGCGGCCGCCGGTATACAGGTTGTGGCGTGAACTCAGCAACCAGCTCATGGGTGTCGGCCTGGGGCGGTACCTGCAACGCGACTTCACCCCGCATGTGACCCTGCTGCACGACAGGCAGGTGATGGCGCCGGAAGCGATCTCACCAATTTGTTGGGACGTGGATGGCTTCAGTCTTGTCCACAGCCTGCTCGGTCGTGGTGAGTACCGTGAGTTGGGCGCGTGGAAACTTCGGGCTCCGCGAAGCTGAGAGAGCCGACGGTCCTGTCTCGGCAACAGTGGCGCCCGCGGGAGCCTGTTTCTTGCTGCGCGCACGGGCCGGCTTGAACCAGACCGCGGCCGGGACGTACGCTGGCGGCCATGCCTACCTCAATGATCATCGTCGATGACTTCCTCGACAACGCCCACGGTCTTCGCGATGCCGCGCTGCGACTCACCTATCCGGATCAGACCGGCGTTTTCCCCGGGCGAAACTCCGCCGAACGGATCGATATCGATGGCCTGGCCCAGCAGGTATCGCACCTTGTAGGCGAGCCGGTGCAACCTATGCCGCCAACGCAGGCGCATGCCAAATGCCGAATAACCCTGGCCCGGGACGTTGGCCAGGCCAAGGTGCACGTGGACACGGCACACTGGTCGGGAATCCTCTACCTGAGTCGGCCTGAAGACTGCAGTGGTGGGACGGAGTTTTTCCGGCACCTCCCGACCAATAGCGACCGCGCTCCTTACGATGACAAAGAAGCGGCGGCACATGGCTACAGTTCGGCGCACCGGATGATCGCCGACATCCTGGAAACCGACAGCCTGGATGAGTCCAAGTGGGAAATGACCATGCGCGTCCCGATGCGCTTCAATCGCCTGGTGCTGCTGCGACCATGGCTGTGGCACACGGCCGGGCGCGCATTTGGCGATGGGATGGATAGCGGGCGGCTGGTCTACCTGATGTTCTTCGCTTCGGCGCGCTGAAGATCAAGACTGGACAAGTCAACGGGGTGGATCCAGCGGAACCACAGCGTCTTCTCGAAGCGCGCGACTTCAATGGCCGCGACGCTTCTCTATCCGGGTGTCGAGAAGGCTCTTGAGCTTGGCGCAGGCGCCATTCAAGGCCTTGGCAACATCTTCGTCCGCGTGCGTCGCAGCGACGGGCTCTGCGTGTTCCATGCGCGCCTCGATCGTGCAGTGCTTGTCATGGCCGCCACCCTTGGCTGCGTTGCTGTCGGACAGGTGCACCTTGAGAAGGGTCAGCTGCGGGAAAAACCGCCCCAGGTGCTGCTCGAGCATCGCGTTTACGCGCTCCTGGAGCATCTCGTTGCCATCGATATTGTTGTCGGTGTTGAACTGGATCTGCACGGACACAAGCTCCTAAAAATTCTTTGGCCGGCATGCGGCGGTACCAGCGACTATAGGAAAAACCGGCTTCGTGCCAGGTGAATTTCGGTGCAGCATCGCCTGGCGCCCGACGGAACTTCGATAAAATCTACAGCGCGCCATAGCTGTGGCCGAAGTCGCCAAGGACCCGCTGGACCGGCCTCCGAACATCTGGTGGAGGGCGGGTCGGCCCGCCTCGGCAGTACCACGAAGGCGCATGCCAATGGAGATCATGCTGGTGAAGAAGTCCCTGATGCCATCGAAGATCTGTCCCGCCTGCGGCCGCCCATTCAACTGGCGAAAGAAGTGGGAGCGCGACTGGGAGAACGTCAAGTTCTGTTCCGAGGCGTGCCGCCGCGGCACGCCTCGCGGGCGCGCCATCCCGTTGCCACCAAAGGTTCGTTGACTCGAGGCCTTCGTCTCCGTAGCGTCGGGGCACCAACCGACCGATAAAGGAAACACATGCAACCTGCGTCCCGCATCGCCTGCGCTTTGGCCTCCGCTGCCTTTTCGATTCCGTTCCTGGCCAGTGCGGTGCAGGCCGCAGAGTTCGCGCAGGGTAGGCAGGTCGAGCAAGTGGGCGCGGTGCTGCCGCCGCGGGAGCGCGTCGCACCCGAGAACGCAATGCTGGTCGAGCGGCTCGAGACGCTCTTGCCGCCACTGATGCTGGAATCCGGGTTGGACATGTGGGTCGTCATCGCGCGCGAATACGCGGAGGATCCCGTCTACTTCACGCTCGTGCCGCAGCCCAGCCACGCGGCACGGCGCACGACCATGCTGGTGTTCCACCGGCAGCCTGATGGCACGGTCGAGCGCCTGTCGCTCAACCGCTATCCTTTTGGCGAACCGTACGAGTCTGCCTGGTCGGGCGGTGACCTGGACTCCCAATGGAAAGCGCTGGCAGAGCTGATCGCAACGCGCGACCCCAAGAGGATCGGGATCAACGTCTCCGAGCAGTGGGCGGTCGCCGACGGGCTGACGCACGGCCTGCACGAGCGGCTGGTCGAGGCATTGCCAGAGGAGTATGCATCGCGGCTGGTGTCGGCCGAGACGCTGGTCGTGCGATGGCTGGAGACGCGCAGTACGCTTGAGCGTGCCGCGTACCCGCACGTCGTGGCCTTGGCCCGGGCCGTGATCGGGGAGGCCTTCTCCAGCAAGGTGATTACGCCAGGTGCCACCACCACGGACGACGTGGCCTGGTACATCCGCCAGCGCTTCGAGTCCATGGGCCTGCCGATCTGGTTCATGCCGGACGTCAACCTCCAGCGACAGGGTGGCGACTGCGGTGTGGATGCGCCGTTCTGTGCGGAGGAGGGGATAATCCTGCCCGGCGACGTACTGCATACCGACGTTGGAATCTGCTACCTCAAGCTGTGCACCGACACACAGGAAATGGGCTACGTTTTGCGTGCCGGTGAGGCTGACGTGCCCCAGGGGCTTCTCGATGCGCTTGCCACCGGCAACCGCTGGCAGGATCAGCTCACTTCAAGCTTCGTGACCGGGCGAACAGGTAACCAGATCCTGGCGCGGACGCGCGCGGCCAGCGCTCGAGACGGCATCAGCTCCTCCACATACTCGCATCCGCTTGGCTTCTTCGGTCACGCGCCCGGACCGACCATCGGCATGTGGGACAACCAGGACGGCACTCCCGGACAAGGTGATTGGCCATTGCATGCGATGACGGCTTACGCGATAGAAGGCAACGTCAAGGCGATCGTCCCCGAATGGCAAGGACAACGCGTGCAGATCAAACTGGAACAAAGCGCGATATTCGACGGCGAACAGGTGCAGTACCTGGCGGGACGCCAGACCCGATGGCATGTCGTGCGTTGATCCACTACCGCGACCGCAACCCGGTCGCTCGGCCCGCATGGCCTATTGGAAGAGAGCGACCCTGGCAGGCCAGACCGACCACATCGCGCACGGGACAATCACGCCCATGGAAATGCTGGGAGCGGCACGCGGCACCTTGGCCGGTGCCTTCAGACCGCTGTCAGGTCGTCGGGGCGCCGTCGAACTTGGTCAGAACACGTGTGGTGCCCAGCACCTCTACCTCGCCGCCGGCTTCCTCGAAGTCAGCCATGTCGGCGGAAATACGCTCGCTGGTCAGGCGCTTGGTGGCCTTGGCGTCGCCGCCACCGCCGCTCTTGCGCAGTTGGGTCTTCTCTTTGCTCTTGGTCTTGGGAGTCGCCATGGGCCCGCCTGGTTCAATACATCGTCAAAGGGATACCGCGGCTGAGTTCGTCGCGGTGGGTGTTGCGTACTTCGCGGCAATACGCCCCACCCATCGCAAACTTGCGGCAGATGGAGGGACGGCTTTCGTAGATCGAACAACACATGCGGCGCTGGTCGATAGCGACACACCAGCCTTCTTCATCGCGCGCCATCACCAGAATGTCGTGTTCCGTGCGGGTCGTGAGGTGGCCAGGAACTGCGTCCTCCGGCATCAGCACCACTGTCAGCCTGCAACAGACCGCATCGCATGACGTGCAATCCACCGATTGGTCTACCGCCGCCGCGTCCGGGAAGTCAAGAAAGTCGGGATTCGTGCTCACCTCGAATTGCGACTCACGACCCGCATCGCAGACTGGACGAAAGCATTTCCACTTCCACACAGCAAAGCTGATCGAAAGGGACGGCACCGAGCGAACTCGCCCGGGCCTGAAGAATTTTCAAAGTCTGTCGCAACGGCGTGGTCATGACCCTGCATGGGCGATCCCGGATAGGCCGCCGAGGACGGGCGCGGGAAAGGGAGCGAAACGGAGACGGTTGGGCCAGCGAGACGCACGTAGCAGCGGACCGCTGCCAGGACAGCATACGCCACATGCGAGCTCCCGCCTTAACGGCTGCTGGCGCAAGGCACCTGCTCCTTCTCCGGAAGCCCACCGCCCTGAAACGGTGGGCCGCCAAAAGCGGGGCTGCGGGCGCCCCTGCCGTGTCGTGCCGGGCTCAGCGGATCAACTGCAATCCGAGGATGGAGGTAACGACTGCCGCGAGGACCGCGTATTCGCCGTTGCCGCTGCGCCTGCCGTAGCGGTAACGGTCCGCATAGGCATCCTGGTAGCCCCGTTCGAAGCCTGCGCGAAAGTAATGGCTGTAAGTGTCCTGGTCGACGTAGTACCCGTCGTAGCCGTAACTGGCGTCCTGATAGGCGTAGCTGTTGCGATAGTCGCTGCGCCACTGGTCCTGCCGGTCGGCCTGACCGGCCCGCAGGCCTTCACGGTACCCGTAGTCCACGGCCTGGCGCATCAGGTCTGCCCCGTAGCGATTGGTCTGGTTCCAGCGGCCACCGTAGGAATAACGGTAGCTGGCGGGGGTGTAGTAGTAGGGGTCGCGGTAGTAATCATGGTGACCGGAGCTCCAGCGGGACTGCTGCTGGAGCAGGCGCTGGTAATACTGCTGCTGATAGCGGTACTGCGACATCCGCCGCTGCTGCTGCAGCAGGTGCGCACGCTGGTCGGCCCGATGGTGGTCCGCGTCATGCTGGCGGTGGTAACGCTGAGCGCGGTCACGCTCCTGGGCAATGCGACGCTCCTGCTGGGCCCGATCCAGGCGATCGTGCATCTGGCCACCGCGCTGATCATCCGATCCTTGCCGCTGCTGCAGGCGGCGGTCCACGGCCTCCACCAAGGGCGGCCGCTCACGTACGCGCGCTCTGCGCTGGTCTCGGTCCTGCTCTCGGCCAGGCTGGCGAAGCTGGACCGCCTCGCGCTCGTCAACTCGCTGCTGCTGGCGCAGCATGCCGTCGCGCGGCTGCGACCGTGCCACGTCCAGATCTTCGTCTCTTTGATGCGCGCTGCCGCGCGAGCGCGGCTGCGAATCCCGCTGTGAAGTCTGGCGGGTCCGTTCCTGGTATTCGCGGACCGCCTGCACTTGCTGGCGTGACTCTTGCGCCGCGGTGGCGTCGAAATCCCGACCCGCAGCGCGCGGCTGCGGCTGGCGCTGGATCCGGTCCCGCCTCTCATCCTGGCTGCGTTGCGCCCGCTGCTCTGCCGATACGCGGCTGACGTCGGTTTCGGCCTGCATCTCGACCGCGACCCGGGCCGCCGCGCGTCCGCGCTGCTTTTCCGGGTGCTCGGCATCCTGCTGTTCCTGCGCGACCGCCGGCATCATGGAAACAGTTGCCAAGGCCAGGGCCACGGCAAACCTGCGGAAGTGTCGGGAACGCGGGGCGAGTGTCATTTGAATGCCTTGTCGATTACCAGCGCGGCGGTTGGCGTTGACGCAGTAGGTGGTTCATTGGATGAACAAGTCATGAGAAACGCGGGCCCAGACTCGACCCGTTCATGGTCCAGGCGGGGTAATCGTTTCCATGGAGAACTACCAGAAGTCTTGCATCCGTCCGCCATATGCTGGTCACGCCAGCGCGCTTCGTTAGTAGCAGAAAAACATCGCAGACCCTGTCGAACTACCCGCCGGGCAGCACGCGGCGCTAATGGCGGCGTACGAAACCCCGCCACGCGGATACCACTCGTTTGGACACGTCCAGCAAGTCCTGCAGCACTACGCGGAAGTCGACGCAGGCCCTGGGTGGCGGCAGCGCGGCGAGTGCTGGCTGGCCGTGCTCTACCACGACGCGATCTTCATTCCGGGCCGCCGGGATAACGAGCGCCGTTCGGCGAGGCTGGCGCTCGAGCACATCCAGCAGTGGCTTCCCGGTGTAGCGTTGAATCGTGCGCGTGTAGCCGAGCTCATCGAGCTGACCGCCCGCCACGGCTCACTGGGCGCCGGTGACCTGGGCCAAGGAGATCATGTGCTGGATACCAAGCATTTCCTTGACTGCGACATGGCGATACTCGGCGGATCGGCCAAGGTGTTCGACGCGTATGACCGCGGTATCGCAGAGGAGTACGCGGGTGTGATGCCGGCGGTCGTCTTCCGCTTCAAGCGCCGACGTTTCCTGAAGATGCTTCTGAAACAGGATCGCATCTTCCTCAGCGATCATTTCCATCAGCGTTACAACGCGAGCGCTCGTGGAAACATCGGGCGAGCGCTGGGCCCGCGCTGATCACAAGCGTGCAGATGGCGCTCAGGGCTTACCGTCGTCAGCCCGGATCAGAGCGCCCTGCCAGGCAGTCCAGGTGGGTCAGGTAGAGACGGAGGTCGAACTCCAACTGGTGGTAGTCACTCTCGATGTGCGTGCACAGCTGGTAGAAGGCCTTGTTGTGGTCACCTTCCTTGAGATGGGCCAGTTCGTGGACCACGATCATTTTCAGGAAGGCAGCGGGTGCATCGCGGAACACGCTTGCGATGCGGATCTCGCGACTGGCCTTTAGCCTGGACCCCTGGACGCGCGATACGCTGGTGTGGGTTCCCAGAGCATGCTTCATCACCTGCAGCTTTCCGTCGAATACGACTTTGCCAACCGGTGACGACTTGCGCAGAAAGCGCTCCTTCATTGCCATGGTGTAGTCATAAAGCTGCCGGTCGTTGCGGACCGGGTGCGTTTCGGCGTAACGGCGCTCCAGGAGTTGGCCCAGGCGATCTTCAGCGATCAGGTCGCGAACCCGTTGCTGCACGGGTTCCGGATAGCCGGAAAGGTAGTTGATGGGCAGCATGATGCTCTGGCCTCAGGACAGCGCGACAGGTGCTTCGGCGGCATCAGGGTGGGGACCGAACACGCGCACGAAAAACTGCACCAGCGGCCCGATCGCCAGCGCATAGAGCAACGTACCCACACCCAGCGTGCCACCCAGCAGGAATCCGACCAGTAGCACGCTTGCCTCGATCGAGGTCCGCACCAACCGCAATGACCGCCCGCTTCGCCTCGCAAGACCAGTCATGAGGCCATCACGCGGTCCAGGGCCAAAGCGTGCGGCGATATACGCGGCGGTCGCGAGGCCGTTCAATGCGATCCCTGCGACAAGAAGGGCGAGTCGTGCCGGGAGCTCCAGTGCCGAAAGCGAAGTACCAAGCCACTGGTTGCACAGATCGAACACCAGCCCGATGACGATCACGTTGCTTATGGTGCCTAACCCGGGCCGCTGGCGGATCGGGATCCACGCCAGCAGCACCAGCGCGCCTACCGCAATCGCGACGCGTCCCATGGGCCAGCTGCCCTGCAGCGCGATGCCCTGGTGCAACACGTCCCAAGGCATCAGGCCAAGGTGCGACTGGAGCATCATCACCATAGAGATGCCGTAGGCGATCAGGCCCGAATAGAGCTGAAGCAGGCGTCTCGCCATACCGTCTTGGGCCATGTGATTTCGGGCGGCAGCGCGCATCGTCGGCGCTTTGACGTCCGCATTGTACAAGTGTGGAACGCGGTGCAAGACACGTTGCGCCCGCCGGGATGTCGCAGGCTGTGGTCCCCAGCGATAAAATACGTCGATGCAACCCGTTCTGCCCCCAAAACGGCCACCCGAACCCGATCCTGCCGACTGCTGCGGGGAGGGATGCGTGAGGTGTGTCTTCGACGTGTACGAGTCTGCTTTGGAGCGCTATCGCGCCGAAACGCTGGTGTGGGAACAGCGCAAAATGATGGATTCGGATCACGCGGCGGATGTGGAGGCGGCGGATCGCTGAAATTCCGCTCGACGATTGTCCACTGCACGACTGTCCGCTCCATGCCGGCGCTCACGTTGACATGTTCATTCCCGCTCTGGAGTCGCCGTATTGATTCGCCTACTGGCTGCATTCTGCATCGCAGTGGCCGCGGTGTCGGCAATCTGGCTCTCGGTCCGGCACGGTTTGCCAGAGGAAGAAGGCGTGGATGCATTGCCTGCCAATCACGCCATCGCCTTTGCCGTGTTGGGGGATTCGGACAGTCACTCCTATCAGGACCGGATGTCGTTTCCTCCAGGCGGCGAATTCCGCGGCGGGTCGTACCACGCTACGACGCTGCAATGGACCGAGGTGCTGGCGCGGCTGCGTGGCGACCAGCTGTATCCGGGCGATTGGGGCCTGCATGGCCTGCGACTCTCGCGCGCGATCGTTGGCCGTGTGCTGGGCAGGGAGTCGGCGCCGCCGCGGAAGGAAGACTATCGATACAACTTCGCTGTCTCCGGTTCCA
>JBBSVH010000010.1:0-35308 GCA_038233685.1 Lysobacterales bacterium
AAGGATGCGGTGGGTCGGGTCGGTGGACATGTAGCGGTCAGTGGTACCGGCAACTCCGTGGCCTCGATGCTGGGCAGCGCGGACGGCGACATCGCCCTGGGCATGGGTCCGGGCCGGATCAGCAACCTGTTGATGGAACTGGCCGGCCTTGACGTGGCCGAGGCCCTGAAATTCCTGCTGACCAAGGACCGCACCGTACCGATCCGCTGCGCCTTCGGCGACTTCTCGGTGAAGAACGGGATCATGGATTCGCGCGCGCTGGCCTTCGACACCGAAGACACCATCATCATCGGCGAGGGCCAGATCAGCCTCAGGGACGAGACCTTCGACCTCGAGCTGCGGCCGCGGCCCAAGGACCGCAGCCTGTTCGCGCTGCGCTCACCGCTGGTGCTGGGTGGAACCTTCAAGGACCCCTCGTTTCGCCCCGACATGAAGCGCCTGGGACTGCGTGGTGCGATTGCCCTTGCACTGGGCAGCATCGCGCCGCCGGCTGCGCTGCTGGCGACCATCGAACTGGGCCCGGGCGAAGACAGCAGCTGCGGCGGCCGCTACGCCAAATAGGGCTCGATCAGCTGGCGATATAGCGCTGCAGCTGTTCGAGCTCCGCCTGCTGGTCCTCGATCTTCGCCTTGACCAGGTCGCCGATTGAAATGACTCCAACGATCTGCCCGGATTCCATGACCGGCAGGTGGCGGATGCGGCGGTCGGTCACCACCTGCATGCAGCTGTCCACGTCGTGGTCTGGCCCGACGGTGATCACATCGCAGGTCATGATGTCGCGCACGGGCGTGTCCCGCGAGGAGCGGCCGTGGAGCACGATCTTTCGCGCGTAATCGCGCTCGGACACAATGCCGACCAGTCGGCCGGACTGCATGACCAGCACCGCGCCGACTTCCTTTAACGCCATCAGCTTGATGGCATCGACCACTGCGTCATCGGGCCCCACCGAAAAAACTTCAGGCCTCTTGCTGGCCAACATGTGCCGTACGCTGCGCATCGATCTCTCCTGTGTCGATGGGGGTCAGCGCCGAGGATACTCCTCCCAAAGCCGGTCGCCACTCATCCACCAGGTACAGCGGGCGCTGCTTCATTTCATCGTACATCCGGCCCAGGTATTCGCCGATCAAGCCCAGCGCGATCAGCTGCGTGCCTCCCAGGAACAGGATCACCACCATCATCGTGGGCCAGCCGGCCACGGCGTCTCCGTACAGGGCCGCCTTGACCAGAATCCAGATCGCGAAAACGAATGCGACCAGCGCGGCCATCAGGCCCAGGTAGGTCGCCGCACGCAGCGGTGCTGTGGAGAAACTGGTGATGCCTTCCAGTGCGAAATTCCACAGCTTCCACAGGCCGAACTTGCTGTCGCCGGCCAGGCGCGGCTCGCGCCGGTAAGGAATCGCCACCTGGCGGAAGCCGACCCAGCCGAACAGGCCCTTCATGAACCGGTGGCGCTCGCGCATCTGCCGCAGCGCATCCAGCGCGCGCGGCGACAGCAGCCTGAAATCCCCGGTATCGGCGGGTATCGGAGTCTTGGACAGCCGGCCGATGACGCGGTAGAAGACCGCGGCGGTGACTCGCTTGATCCAGCTTTCACCCTCGCGAAGTACGCGCGTGCCGTGGACATCGTCGTAGCCCTCGCGCCAGCGCGCCACGAACTGGGGGATCAGCTCTGGCGGATCCTGCCCATCGGCGTCGAGGATCAGGGCCGCGCCGGTTTCGACCTGGTCGAGTCCTGCCGTCAGCGCAAGCTCCTTGCCGAAGTTGCGCGACAGCCGCAGCAGCGAAACGCTGGGGTCCTTGCGCGCGATGCGCTGCAGCACGCTCCAGGTGGCGTCACTGCTGCCGTCATCGACGTAGATCACCCGCGCCTCGATGTCGTCCAGCCGGCGCAGCACCGCGGCGATCCTGGGGTGCAGCTGCGGCAGGGCATCGGCCTCGTTGTACGCAGCCACCACTACGGTCAATCGGTCTTGCATGCTCGGCATGTCAATCCAGTCCCTCAAGGTAGGCGGGCCCGCCAATCTGGCGCATCTGGCGCTGGATCCACCGCGCCCGCTTCTGCACGTAGGGTCCGGGCCTGGCAACACTGTAGCGCCGGGGAGCGGGCAGGACCGCCGCCAGACGCGCGCTTTCAGCCGGCGAGAGTCTCGATGCATCCTTGTGCCAATAGCTGCGCGCAGCGGCCTGCGCTCCGTAGATGCCATCGCCAAACTCGGCCACGTTGGCGTACACCTCCAGGATCCGCGTCTTCGGCCACATGACCTCCATCAGCACGGTGTACCAGGCTTCCAACCCTTTGCGAATCCAGCTGCGTCCAGACCACAGGAACAGGTTCTTGGCGACCTGCTGGCTGGCCGTGCTGGCGCCGCGCACCTTGCGACCCTTGGCGTTGTTTGCCCGGGCCTTTTCGATCGCCTTGAGGTCGAAACCATCGTGGAGGGCGAAGTTCTGGTCTTCCGCCGCGATCATCGCCAGCGGCAGGCTTGGCGAAATTTCCGCCATGTCCCGCCAGTCGTAGGCGAACCTGAAACGCCAGTCGCCCGAACCCCAGGCCTCGAACTGGCGTGCCAGCATGAACGCCGAGAAAGGTGGATCGACGACGCGCAGCACGGCCACCTGCAGCGCGCTGGCGGCCATGAACAGGAATGGCAGCGCGAGCAACCAGCGCAGCCAGGTCGCCGGCCGGACTTTTCGACTAGCGGTGGCGTAGGTGGCAGCTTCGGTGGTGATCATGAGACTCTCGTTTAGTATGGAATGTTAACCTTTTGACTGGTCTGTCATGCCCGTGGATGCTTGCCTGTGTTGAATTCTATAGACGGCTCCGTGGAAGCACTCATGGCAGAAGCTGCCGGAATGATGCGGCGCGGACGCAGTGATCTTGCCGCGCAACGTTGGAAGCGAGTCCTTCAGCACGATCCGGTTCACGCCTTGGCATTGAATTATCTCGGTGCGCTGGCAATGTCGCATGGCGATGCCTCGGCGGCGGCGGATTACCTGCGTCGTGCTGTTGAATCAGACGGAACACTTGCAATCGCGCACGCCAACCTGTCGAGGTTGCACTCACAAAGTGGCGATGCATCAGCCGCATTGCGCGCCATCACCGACGCGGTCATCGCCGACCCGACAGCTTGGGGTGCGCATTTCGAGAAAGCACGGCTGCTTTCGGGAGCCGGCCGGCAGCGCGAAGCCGCCTCCGCATGGAGCACCGGGTTGCAGTACATGCCGGCAGCCGCGCAGCAGTCGCCGAACTTTCAGCAGCTCGTTCGTGAGGCCCAGGATGCGGTCTCCAGCAATCAACGCGAGCTTGGCGAGTTCCTGAAGGACCGCTTGCATGGCCTTCGGGTTAGTCACACCTCGCGCGAGCTTGAAAGGCTGGACTACGCGATGGACATCGTGACTGGTCAACGGGCCTTCGTTACCGCCCGACCGCTGATGCTGCCAATTCCTGGGTTACCGGCCATTCCTTTTTTCCATTCTGAGGACTTTGACTGGTCAAAGCCTTTGGAAGCAGAGTTTCCGAAAATTCTGAAAGAGCTTCATATGCTGTTGGACAGCGACGCGAGCTTTGAGCCTTATATCCAGACGGCAGCCGGCGAGCCGCTTGGGCAGTTCGAGCCACTTGATCGCAAGCTGGACTGGAGCGCCTATTTCCTCTGGAAAAACGGTCAGCGAGTAGACGCGCACGCCGACTCATGCCCGCACACCGAAGCCGCGGTCGCACTCGCGCCGCAGATCATCGTTCCCGGTCGCGCTCCTGTCATTTTTTTCTCGGCACTCAAACCCGGCACCGTCATCCCGCCACACAACGGCGCGACCAATGCCCGGCTCACCGTGCACTTGCCGCTCATCATCCCTCCGGATTGTGGCCTGCGGGTAGGGGACGAGACCCGCACGTGGACGCCCGGCAAGCTCGTGCTGTTCGATGACACGATCCGCCACGAGGCCTGGAACCTCAGCACACAGATTCGCGTAGTGCTCATCTTCGACGTCTGGCACCCGATGCTCACAGCATTGGAACGCGAACTGACCGCCCACACCATAGAAGCCATCATGTCTTTTTATGGCGATAACGCGGACCTCGGTGAATTGTGACCGTACTTTTGGATCAACAGATTAGATTCCTGCTGCCCACGGCCGGTGTACGTGGCGTGGCGGTCGAACTGGGCAGCGCCTGGCAGGAAATCCATGCCCACGCCGAGTACCCGGACCGGGCCCTCTCGCTGCTGGGTCAGGCCTGTGCATCGGCGGCGCTGTTCACCGGCCACGCCAAGGTCGACGGGCGCCTGTCGCTGCAGCTGCGCAGTCAGAAAGTGCTGCGCACGCTGTTCGCCGAATGCACCGCGCAAGGGACGCTCAGGGGCATTGCCAGGCTTGCTGACGATGCCGGCGGCGCCCAGGACGCGCCGTCGGACCTGCGCCAACTTGGAGACGACGCGGTGCTGGCGATCACCGTAGAAAACCCCGGGCTGGACCCGCGCGAGCCGCAGCGATACCAGAGCCTGGTGTCACTTGACGCGGCCACCCTGGATGCCGCGCTGGAGGCGTACTTCGTGCAGTCCGAGCAGCTTCCAACCCGCCTGATCCTGGCCGCCGATGGCCAACGCGCTGTAGGGCTGATGCTGCAGCGACTGCCCGGCGACGAGGGAGACGGCGACGGTTGGGACCGTGCCTGCGCGCTGTTCGACACGCTGCGGCCGGCAGAGCTGCTGGCGACGCCCGCCATGACGGTCCTGCAACGGCTGTTCCACGAGGAGGGTGCCGAGGTGCTTGCCCAGCGCCCCCTGGCCTTCGCGTGCTCATGCTCCCGCGAGCGGGTTTCGGCCATGCTCCAGGCGCTGGGGCCTGACGAAGCCCGAGCAGCCGTCGATGAAGATGGCCACGCCGAAGTCCACTGTGAATTCTGCGGGCAGCGCTATGTTTTCGACCGGGCCCAGGTCGAGGAACTTTTCTCCCGTGACACAGTCGAAGTGCCCGCCCCCGAACGCCTGCAGTAGCATTTACAACGCTTGAGGGGACTTGTTAAATAAACATAAATCGAATAATCTCGGCTCCCCTCCTACGGGGGGGGGGGAATCTCGGGTAAGCCTGGAGCGTCACACCGGCCATGAAACTGCGTTTTCCTAGCTTGCCTCTGGTCCTGTTGCTCGCCCTCGGCGTGGCCTCGGGCGCCAGTGCGCAGTCGAAGGCGCCAGCCACCAAGCGCGACGCCACGGTGCTGCCGGTCTGGAACAACACCAGCGGCAAGGTCGAGGCGGTCCTGTTGCTCGAACCGACCGGCGAAGCATCCGCAGGCGCCCGCTGGCGTCTTGGAAGCAACACCCTTGGCGCTGCATTCGGGCTCGAATCGGGTGACTCCCTGGGGCTGGTATGCAGCCGCCAGCCGGGTATCGCCAGCAGCATCGGCAGCCTGATCAGCAACTGTGCCGTGGCCGAAATGCTGGGCGACAACGATAGCGGCAGCCAGCGCGTGAGCGCGAGCGCATCGCTCTCGCGCCCCGGTGGCAAGCTCGGCCTGACCGCAGGTAGCGGCCGCGACACCCTCCCCGGCTGGCTCTCCACCTACGGTGGCAGTCGCGTGGAACAGAACGACCTGGCCGTGTTCGGACAAAAGAATTTTGGCCGTCAGGGCTACGTGCGCATCGGTGGCGCGGTGGCCCGTGCGCGCCTGGTTCCGATTGCGGACGTCCCGGCCATGGCCGATCGGTGGAACAGCAAGAGCCTCAGCGTCGGTGGCGGCTACGGTGCGTTCAGCGCCAACATCGTGGGTCGCGTCGTCGACGTGGCGGGCCAGCCCGGCAAGTGGGAAGGGCTGGGCCTCGGCCTGACCTGGCGCACCCCGTGGAGTGGCGAACTCACCGTAGGTGCCGACAACGTGGTGACGCGCGGCAAGAATCCGTTCTCGCCCAGCACCGCCGACGGCGACGAGGGCACGGTGCCCTACGTCCGCTATGAGCAGGACCTCTGAACCATCAGTGGTAGATCCGCGCTTGTCGGATTGCAGAATCGCTCCGCCCTTCAGAACCTGCCTCCCCGTGTCTCCCCCCCGGGACGCCCCAAACGTCTGGTGTGACACGCTGAAGCCCGCACTGGCTGCTGCGTTCTGGGCGCCCTTCGATGCCTGACCCCGAGCTCCAGCAACTGGCGGCGCTATTGCAGAGGGGCGCGCACTCCGAACTGGAGAGGCGCCTGGCCGACAGGCTTGCGCGAGATCCCGTCGACGCCGAAGCGCACCGGTTGCTCGCCATGGTCGCATCCGCCACGGGGCGTGCAGATATGGCGCTGGAGCACATGGCACGCGCGGTGACCCTCGCTCCCCACGTGCATGGCTTCCAGTTCCAGCTCGGTTGCCTGCTCGCCCACGCGGGGCGCTACCCGGACGCCCTCGAACGATTCAAGGCGACGACCTCCGCCTGCCCGGACATGGCTGAAGCCTGGTATTTCCAGGGCATCAGCCTGTTGCGCATGCATCGCGACCTTGAAGCCCTGCCGGCGTTGCGTCGCGCGCATTCGCTGGCTCCGGATGACCTGCAAATGCTGGACGCGCTTGCCGAGCTGGAGTTCCGCGTCGGTTTTCCGGCCGATGCGCTGCCCCTGTGGCGCCGCCTGGCCAAGCGGCGCCCGCACGACGTCCACACGGTACTCAAGCGCGGTGAATGCGAAAGCAGGATGGGGCTGTTCGAAGACGCCATCGAGATCTACCGGCACGCACTTCGAACCCACCCGGACAGCGCGGCGCTCTGGATGGCGCTCGCCCAGGCCCAGGAAGACCACGGCGACCGGGCAGGCGCCCTTGAGGCCTACCGCCAGACGCTGGGTCTGCGCCCCGCGTGGGCCCCACCGCTCGCCGGCCTGCTGGCGCTGGAGAGGGGCAACTCATTGCCGCAGCAGCTGCATGACGCAGCGCAGGTTGTTGCTTCGACCGCCGGCTCCGATGCCGATCGCTCCCTGCTGGGGTATGCGCTGGGTCGCGCGTACGACGCCATGGGGCGACATGCCGACGCTTGGGATTGCTGGACCATCGCCAACCAGGCGCGCCAGCGCATGGCCGGCCCGGCCAATCCCGGCGTGCTGCAGTCCCAGGTACGGCAGACGATTGGCGCGTTCAGCGGTGCCGACGCGTCCCGGCACGCAAGCTCGGAGGTCGAGGACGACCGGTTCGTGTTCATCGTCGGCATGCCGAGGAGCGGCACGACGCTGACCGAGCAGATCATTGGCGCCCATCCGCAGGCCCACCCCTGCGGGGAGCGACCCGACCTGGCGCTGATCGTCCGTCACCTGCCACTGCAGTTTGCGCCGGAATCGCCGCCGTGGCCGCAGCTGGCAGCCTCGCTCAGCCAGGCCCAGTTGATCGAATGCGGCGCGCTGTACGCCAGCGGCGCGCCCGCCAGGGCGACGCCGGGCACGGCTCGACTCCTGGACAAGGAACCGCTCAACTTCCAGCATCTGGGGCTGATCCAGATGCTGTTCCCGCGGGCGCGGATCATCTGGTGCAGGCGTGACCCCCGCGACGTCGCGGTTTCGATATTCAGCGAAAACTTCGCTCCGGGCGAGACCCTGGCGACCAGCCTCGAAGGCATTGGCCACTACATCAACCTGCAGGACCGGCTGATGCGCCACTGGATGGCGACATCCCGCTTGCCTATCCACCTGATGCAATACGAGACCCTGGTGTCTGCGCCGGAGCAGGAGGCACGCCGCGTGATCGAGTTCCTGGACCTGGACTGGGACAGCGCCTGCCTCGAGTTCCATGCCAGCCGCGCCGGAGTTCAGACCCCCAGTCGCTGGCAGGTCAAGCAGCCGGTTCACGCCAGGTCGGTGGGCCGCTGGCACAACTACGGCCAGCACCTGACGCCGTTGCTGGACGTGCTGGAGCCCTCCAGCTACTGAGCAGGCGTCACTCCGGATCGCTGGGTCCGGGCCCAAGCACGACGCCCCAACCCAGAATGCCCTGCTCCTGGGCAATGGGTTCGGCCTGCAAGGTCCACTCGGGCCGGAGCTGCTGCACCGTGGCCCGCAGCGCCTCGATGGCGGCAACGTCAAGCGCCCGGTCGATCATCTCGCCGGTACGCAACGCCGCGCCCTCAAGCTCGCCCTGGTAATCTTCAAGCGAGGCCAGCGCCACGCTGCAGTCGCCAAGTGCACTGGCAAGCATCGGGTGGATGGTTTCCCTGGCCTGGATCAGCAGGTCAGGCACGGGACTGGACTCTATCGCCCCGGCAATCGCGGCCATGGCTTCGTTGTACCGCTGCCGGCTGGCGGCGGCCTGCGGGTCACCTGCCACAGCGTGCCCCGCACGCGCCCTCGCCACCCAGGGCAACACGTCTCTCGCCGCGCCCAGCAGCCCGTCCCTGGCCAGTAGCGTGTGGTGGTTGGCAAGTTCCACGCGCCCGACGCGCACCAGCACCGATCCGGAATGGTGAAGGACCAACGCGCCCGTCCCGCTGGCCTTGCACACGCGCAGCAGCTCGGCAATTGCAGCGGGCCACGCCGCGTATTCCAGGCCGTACTGGCTGACCACAAGGTCAAAGCTGGCATCGGGGAAGGGAAGCGACTGCATGTCCACCCCCGGGTGGAACCGGAGACCGGGATTTCGGACTGGATCGTGCCAGGAAGGTGCTATCGCGGCGATGTCCACCGCGTCCACCTGGACGTGAGTATCCGGGCCGGCACGCTCGACAAGCAGTTTGGGAAGCGAACCATTGCCGGTGGCCAGATCCAGCACGCGATCGCCAACCCGGAGCGAGGCAAACCGCGACTCCCAGAACGCGGCCACGGCGCCGGCATAGTTGCCGCCGTAGCTTCCGACGCACGAGTGCAACGCACCGGCGTTCCAGTACGAATTCCACGCCTGCTGCCTTCTGCCCGATGCCGCTGTATCCATGCGCCTATTGTGCAGCGGCACAGGTCAAAAAAAAGGGCCCCGTTTCCGGGGCCCTTCAATATCACTTCAAACGTAGTGCTTTGAACTTAGAACGACTGCGTGTAGCGGAAGTACGTGGTGCGGCCGTAGGCGTCGTACAGGTAGAAGTTGAACGGACGGCCGTCGTACGCGATCAGCTGCGGGTAGCGGTCGCCAACGTTGGTTGCACCGATCGCAATCTTCGCGTTCCACGGCGTGTTGTACGAGAACTGCACGTCATTGGTCGCGTAGGAGCTGTTTTCACGCGTGCCTTCGCCATGGCTGCCGATGAAGTTGGTCGTGAAACCAATCCCGAAGTCGCCATACTGGTACTCGTTGCGCAGGGTTGCGCGCAGGTCCGGGGCGCCGCCCAGGCCGGTCTGCTCAACCAGTCGCCCGGTGATGTCCGACACCTCGTAACCGAGGACGTAGGAGACGTTCAGCGAGTTCTGCAGCTTGCCCATCGCGCCGAAATCGAAGTCGGTGTTCAGGCGCAGGTCCAGACCATCCTGCTTGAGCACGCCGCGATTGGCGAAACCGGTGGTGACGGACTGCACTGCGCCGGTGGCCGGGCGCAGGATCGCGCTGAGGCCGGCCGGGCAGGCACCGAACTGCGCCGGATTACGCGTGCAGTTGATGATGTCCTGGGCCGAGTACGACGAGATCGAATCCGTGATCTTGATGTTGTAGTAGTCCAGGCTCATGTCCAGCCACTCGAACGGGTCGTACACCACGCCGGCGCTGTACTGCTCGGACTGCTCCGACTTCAGGCTCGGGTTGGCGATGGAGAACCTGTCGACCTGCAGCGAGCAGTTGGCCGGTGCACCTGCGGCGACGCAGGAGATCGGATCGCTGACTGGGTCGGCCGAGAAGGTCTGCTTCTGGGTCAGCACGTCCAGGGTCGGGGCGCGGAAGCCCTCGCCGTAGGAGGCGCGGAAGGTCAGGTTGTCCAGCGGCTGCCAGCGTGCGGCAATCTTCGGCGAGAAGTCGCTGCCGTAGTCGCTGTAGCGGTCGGCACGGCCTGCGATGGTGATATCGAAGGTGCTGCTGAACGGGAACAGCCACTCGAAGTAGGCCGAGTAGACATTACGCGAGCCGCCCGAGGAGTTGCCCGCCGAACCCAGGACCGTGCCCGACTCGGACAGCGAGTCGTACTGGTCCACGAACTCGTCTTCGCGGTATTCGGCACCGACGATGGCGTTGGAGATGCCGCCGCCCATTTCGAACAGGTCGAAGTTCACCGAACCGAACACTTCCTTGGTCTCGAAGCTCGACTCGCGACCGATGGTCACGGTGAAGCCGGCAAGGGTCTCGGGGCTAGCACCGAAGGGGTCGGTCAGGATGTAGTCACCACGATCGACGGCCGCATTGGCCAGGCTGCCGAGGATGTAGCCGCGGCCGATCTCGTTGTACTTGTACTGGCTGCGGCGGATGCCGAAGTCGACGCCGACGCTGTCGGTGATCTGACCCTGGAAGCCCAGCAGGAAGTCGCTGTTGGTGGAGTCGGTGAACGAGTCACGGTTACCGGCAGCAGCGAAGCGGTGGAAGTAATAGGTCGGCAGGCCGTCGCCCGGGAACAGGTCCTGGGAAGTGCCTTCCGACGCGAGGACCACGCCCGGGACCGGCGCGTAGCGGCCGAACGAGTTGACGCGCGTGACGTTGGCGGTCATGTACACCGACCAGTCGTCATTGATCTGGTATTCGCCGCGGGTGAAGATCGCCTTGTTCTTGATCGACGCTTCATTGGCGGCAACCGAGTTGAAGTCGAAAGAGCAGCGGCCATTGGGCAGCAGGTAATACGCGCCCTGCGAGCCGCAGTTGAAGCCCGGAACGGCGCGGATGAGGCCGGTATTGGGGTTGTAGAAGTTGTTGCCGAAGGTCGACACGCCACGGGTGTAGCCGATCTGGTCACGGGTGAACACCATGCCGCGGCTGGAGGTCGACGCGCCGCCGATCAGGCTGCCACGGTCGCCGGAGACGCCGAAGGTGACGGCCGCATCTTCCAGGTCGCCGCCCTGCACTGCGGTGTTGGCAACGCCATAGCGAAGCTCGACGCCGTTGAAGTCCTTGCGCAGGATGATGTTGACCACGCCGGCGATCGCATCCGAACCGTAGATGGCGGAGGCGCCGTCGGACAGGATTTCGATGCGCTCGACAGCGGCCAGCGGAATCGCGTTGAGGTCGGTACCGGACGAGGCGGCGAACGGCGCGCTCGGAGCGCGGCGGCCGTCGATCAGGACCAGGGTGCGGCCTGAACCGATACCGCGCAGGTCGATGGTGGCCAGCGCCTGGGCGGAGCTGCCGGACTGCGGACGGAAGTTGCCGAACGAGGCAAAGGTGCTGTCACGCAGCACGTCGGCCACGGACACGTCGCCGCTGGCGTCGATGTCGGCGCGATCGATCACGATAACCGGCGAGGCGCCTTCGATATCGGCGCGCTTCAGGCGCGAACCGGTGACTTCAACGCGATCAAGGGTCTTGGCTTCGGCGGTGGCTTCGGTATCGGTTTCCTGGGCAACTACAGTGCCCGACGCCAGCGTCGCCGCGCCGGCAAACAACGCGAACTGAATCGCGCCTGGCAGCTTCTTAAGGTTCATCATTGATGCTCTCTCTCTCAAGGTCGAGTTGAAGACCGGGTTCACGAACCCGAGCCAAATAAACAGACGTCTAACGCTTTTCGTCTGGTGCCGAAGGATAACGCAATTTTTACGGTCGTGGAAAGTAACGGCCGCGTGAGCAAGTGAAACACAGCATTTCTGATTGGTTTCAGTTACTTAGGCGCCGACGAGAATAATGAACAGGGGCCAACACCCGTTCCAGCCGCCCTAAGCACAACTTCAGCTGAACATTGGCAACGAGAATCAGGTGTCCAGGGCCGATTCCAAGCGATTTTCCGTTGCGCCAAGTGCATTCTCGAGCTGATCGGGGATGCGGCCTTCAAAACCGCCCAGATATTCGCGGATCTGTTCAACCTCATGCTGCCAGCCCTTCGCATCGACGGCCAGCAGCTCAGCCAGCGCTTGCCGACTGATCCCCAGCCCGTCGATATCGAGGTCCTCCAGCCGCGGCAGCAGCCCGATGGGGGTTTCGACGGCGGCCACCTTGCCCTCCACCCGCCGCACGATCCATTCCAGGATGCGCAGGTTCTCGCCGAAACCGGGCCAGAGGAACGTGCCGTCGGCATCCTTGCGGAACCAGTTGACGTGAAAAATCCTGGGCAGTCCGTCGCCCAGCCTGCCGAAGGACAGCCAATGGCTGAAGTAATCTGCAAAGTCGTAACCGCAGAAGGGCTTCATCGCCATCGGGTCGCGCCGCATGACGCCCACTGCGCCGGTCGCCGCCGCCGTGGTTTCCGACCCCATGGCTGCGCCGAGTAGGACGCCGTGATCCCAGTCCCGCGCCTCAACCACGAGCGGTACCAGCGAAGCACGCCGTCCACCAAAGACGATCGCCGAGATGGGAACGCCCTGCGGATCCTCCGCGCGGCCCGAATAGCTTGGGCACTGGCGAGCCGCTACGGTAAAGCGTGAGTTGGGGTGGGCTGCCGGACCGTTGGCGGGATCGTGATCCCTGCCCTGCCAATCCTTGGCCGGCGCTCCGGGCAAGCCATCCCACCAAGGCTGGTTGTCCGCGGTGACCGCGACGTTGGTATAGATGGTGTCGTGACCGATGGTGTCCAGGGCGTTGCGGTTGGACTCGGCCGAGGTGCCGGGAGCCACGCCGAAGAAGCCGGCTTCCGGGTTGATCGCGTAGAGCCGGCCGTCGGCGCCGGGGCGCATCCAGCAGATGTCGTCGCCCACGGTCCAGACCTTCCATCCCGCCTGCTGGTAGCGCTCGGGCGGAATGAGCATGGCGAGGTTGGTCTTGCCACAGGCCGAGGGGAACGCGGCGGCGATGTAGTGGGTCTCGCCCTGCGGGTTTTCGATCCCGACGATGAGCATGTGCTCTGCAAGCCAGCCCTCCTGCCGCGCTTGCCAGGAGGCGATGCGGAGCGCGTGGCACTTCTTGCCCAGCAGCGCATTGCCGCCGTAACCCGATCCGTAGCTCTTGATGCTCAGCTCTTCCGGGAAGTGCATGATGAAACGCCGCTCCGGGTCGAGTTCGCCCACCGAATGCAGGCCCCTCACGAACGCCCCGTCCGGACTGCCGCTCTCTTCCTCGATGCGCGCCAGGGCGGCGGCACCCATACGGGTCATCAGCCGCATGTTCGCCACGACGTACGGTGAATCGGTGATTTCGACACCGCAGCGGGCCAACGGCGAATCAATGGGTCCCATGCAGTAGGGCACCACATAAAGCGTGCGGCCACGCATGCAGCCCTTGAACAGCGCGTCGACCTTGGCATGGGCTTCGAGCGGAGCCATCCAGTGGTTGTTGGGACCGGCGTCTTTTTCGTCTTTCGAGCAAACGAACGTCAGGTGCTCGACCCGCGCCACGTCGTGGGGATCGGAGCGGTGCAGCCAGCAGCCAGGGTGCGTATCAGGATTGAGGGGCAGCAGGGTGCCGTCGGCCTGCATGAGCGCCAACAGCGCCGCGTTTTCCCCGTCGCTCCCGTCACACCAGTGGATCGACGCAGGCTCGGTCAATGCTGCAACCTCGGCGACCCAGCTGTTGAGCGCGTGATTGCGGCTGTGCTGCGCCGAAACTTCGGCCAATTCGGATACTGCTGCGTTCATCGGGCTGCCCTCCAAGGCTCCACCATTCCGTCGGGAATGTAAGCCCGCATTCTAGCGGGGACACCGGCCAACATCCTGCGTGGGCCAGGACCAGCACTGGCCGGGCTGGCGATGCCGGGCACCAAGCGCGCCTAGCTCGGGATCAGGGTTGCGATAACGTGCTCGACGTAGGCCTCGAACTCCTCGTACTGGAGCCGGGGCTGCCGCAGCTGCAGGGCGAGCTGGAGGAAGCCCAGATAGGCCGAATATGCCAGTCGCGCCCGGTGCTGGGCTTCGGTGCGGGCCAGTCCAGCCTGGCGAAAGGACGCGACAAGGTAATCGAGCCTGCGCTGGGAGACCCGATTGATCACCGGCTGCACGGCCGGATGGTCGAGTGCCTTGAGGAGTTCGCTATAAATAATGTGTGGCGTCACTTCGTGTGCGACCAGCAGGAACAGGGCCCGCAAGCGTTGCCTTGGATCGGACACCTCCTCCAGGCTGCCAAAAACGCTGGCTTGCTCAATCGCCTCCCATCGTTCCAGCGCCGCCTGCAACAGCGCGTCCCGCGAGGGAAAGTGCCAATAGAAGCTGCCCTTGGTCACCCCGAGACGTCGCGCCAAGGGCTCGACCGCCACCGCTGCGACACCCTGTTCCGCAACGAGGTCCAACGCCGCCTGTGCCCAGTCATCGGCACTGAGCCGCGCGGCGCGCACAGGTGCCGCAGTCCGGGCTTGAGGTGTGTTCTGGTTCATTTCGCCATTTAACCATACGCCGGCGTTTGTGCGCGTACGTTTGCAAGGGTCGCTGCCTTCACCGGACCTCGCCTGGCCGATGCACGCCCAAGGGCGCGTCGAGCAAGCTGGTTGACTACTCTAAAACCCAACGCCCATACTATTGCGTATGGTCTCCCGACTTCCCCCAGCTGCACCCGCCTCGGAGCACCGTGCTGCGGGCACGCTTACCGGCGCGCAGGGGATACTCCTGGCATCAACGCTGCACCGCGTTCCGGCGCCCGTCCAGCCACTCGGCTCCGTGTTGTTCGCGCATGGATTCGGGCAGACCCGGGGCGCCTGGAACCGCACCGCCGCTGCGCTGGCGGCGCACGGATTCGAGGCGCACTCGTACGATGCCCGGGGCCATGGCGAGTCGGATCGGAATGCGCCGGGCGAGGCCTACTCGGTCGAGCAACTCGCTGACGACCTGATCATCGTGGCCGGCGAACTCGCCGAGCCGCCGGTACTGGTGGGTGCCTCCATGGGCGGATTGTTCGGCCTTATCGCCGAGTCGCGCTGGCCTGGACTGTTCCGGGCGCTGGTCCTGGTCGATGTCACCCCGCGCTGGGAGCAGGCGGGAATGGAGCGCATCCTTGCCTTCATGACCGCGTTTCCCCAGGGCTTCGATTCACTGGATCACGCCGGCGAGGTAATCGCGGCCTACCTGCCGCAGCGGCGCGCCCGCAAATCGCCGCAGGAACTACAGGAACTGCTGCGCCAGGACGACCACGGTCGCTGGAGGTGGCACTGGGACCCGCGTTTGCTGGAAGAAATGGTCCATGACTCCGCAGCGCACCAGGACGCCCTGGCCGACGCCGCGCGCACAGTCCGATGCCCGGTCATGCTGATCAGCGGCGGGCGCAGCGACCTTGTTTCGCGCCAGACCATCGACGAGTTCGAGACGCTGGTCCCGCACGCCACCCATATCCATATTCCCGAAGCCACCCACATGGTCGCGGGCGACGACAACGACACCTTCACCACCGCCGTACTGCATTACCTGACGCAGCTTCCCGCCGTCACCGTTGCACAAGGGCCTGCCGCTGCGGGCCAATCCGATGTCACCGAGTCCGTTTCCGGAGCAAACCCATGAGTGTCCTCGTACCGTTTCTCGCCTTCCTGCTGATCGCCGGCGTTTCGGCCTACCACCGCCTGCGCCTGGCGACCTGGGCCGCACTCACCGCCACCGCGCTGGTGGCGTGCTGGCTGCTGGGCGCCAGCGCAACCGCGACCATCGTGGCCTTGGTCCTGCTTGCGTTGATCGCAGTTCC
Organism: Lysobacterales bacterium; assembly: GCA_038233685.1. GTDB lineage: Bacteria > Pseudomonadota > Gammaproteobacteria > Xanthomonadales > Xanthomonadaceae > Pseudoxanthomonas_A. Next base: position 15,599 of record JBBSVH010000010.1, read on the forward strand.
GCTGCTGATTCCGGCGATCCGCAAGCCGCTGATCACCGCGCCCCTGCTGACGTTCTATCGAAAGATCCTGCCGCCGCTGTCGCAGACCGAGCGCATCGCGCTGGAGTCGGGCTCGGTCGGTTTCGAAGGCGAGCTTTTTTCGGGCGATCCGGATTGGCAGCTGCTGCTGTCCCAGCCCAAGCCGCAACTCACGGCTGAAGAGCAGGCGTTTCTCGATGGTCCAGTGGAGCAGCTGTGCCGGATGACCAACGACTGGGAGATCACCCACGTCCACGCCGACCTGCCGCCAGAGCTGTGGGACTTCATCAAGGTCAATAAATTCTTCGGCATGATCATCCCGAAGGAGTACGGCGGCCTGGGCTTCTCGGCTTTCGCGCATCACAAGGTCATCCAGAAGATCGCCTGCGTTTCGAGCGTGGTCAGCTCCACGGTGGGCGTGCCCAACTCGCTCGGCCCGGGCGAGCTGCTGATGCATTACGGCACCACGGAGCAAAAGGACTACTACCTGCCACGCCTGGCCGACGGCACTGAAGTGCCCTGTTTTGGCCTGACCGGGCCTTTCGCCGGCTCCGACGCCACGTCCATTCCTGATTATGGAATCGTGTGCAAGGGCGAATGGAACGGGGCGCAGGTGCTGGGCCTGAAGCTTACTTTCGACAAGCGCTACATCACCTTGGCACCGGTGGCGACGATCATCGGCCTGGCATTCCGCATGTACGACCCGGACCAGCTGATCGGCGATGTGGAAGACATCGGCATCACCCTGGCGCTGCTGCCGCGCGAGACACCCGGCGTGGAGATCGGCCGCCGCCACTTCCCGCTCAACTCTCCATTCCAGAACGGACCGATCAATGGCCGGGAAGTATTCATTCCACTGAGCCAGTTGATTGGCGGAGAAGACATGGCCGGCCAGGGCTGGGCGATGCTCAACGAGTGCCTGTCCATCGGACGTTCGATCACCCTGCCCTCGACCGCCAGCGGCGGCGCCAAGATCGGCGCCATCTCCACCGGCGCCTATGCCCGCATCCGCAAGCAGTTCGGGCTTTCGATCGGACGTTTCGAGGGCGTCGAAGAGGCGCTGGCCCGCATTGCCGGCAAGTCGTACGCGATCAGCGCGCTGGCGCAGGCCACGGCCGCTGCGGTGGACCGTGGTGAGAAGCCGGCGGTGCCTTCGGCAATTGCCAAGTACCACTGCACGACCATGGGTCGGGAAGTGGCCAGCGACGTCATGGACGTGCTGGGCGGCAAGGGCATCATCCTGGGTCCGCGCAACTTCGCCGGACGCGCATGGCAGGCGGCGCCAATCGCGATCACGGTCGAGGGTGCCAACATCATGACCCGCAGCCTGCTGATCTTCGGCCAGGGCGCCATCCTCTGCCATCCGTGGGTGCTGAAGGAAATGAAGGCCGCGCAGAACCCTGACCTGGAAGCGGGCATCAATGAGTTCGATCGCAACCTGTTCGGACATATCGGCTTTGCGATTTCCAACGCGGTGCGTTCGTTCTGGTTTGGGCTGACCGGCGCGCAGATTGGCTCTGCTCCCGGCGATGCGTATACGCGGCGCTACTTCCGCAAGCTGGATCGTTACTCGGCCAACCTGGCGTTGATGGCCGACGTATCGATGTTGCTGCTCGGCGGAAAGCTGAAATTCAAGGAGTCCCTGTCCGGTCGCCTGGGCGACGTGCTGAGCCATCTGTACATGACCAGCGCCATGCTCAAGCGCTACCAGGACGAAGGCGCACCCGTGGCCGACCAGCCGCTGCTGGCCTGGGCGTTCCACGACAGCGTGCACAGGATGGAGCTGGCGCTGTCGGGCGCCTTGCGCAACTTCCCGATACGCCCGGTGGGCTGGTTGCTGTGGGTGCTGGTATTCCCGTGGGGCCGTCGTGCGGAGGCGCCCAGCGATCGACTGGGACACCGTGCCGCTTCGCTGCTGATGACCCCCAACGAGGCGCGCGACCGCCTGGCTGATGGCACCTTCATCACCCCGTGCGCCAACAACCCCGCAGGCCGTATCAACAGCTACCTGCCGAAGGTCATCCTGGCCGAGCCGGTGGAGCGCAAGTTCCTGAAGGCGCTCAAGAACAGCGACATCGAAGCCCTGGATTTCGACAAACAGCTGGACGAAGGCGTACGCGAGGGCTGGATCACCGCCGATGAGCGTCGGCAACTTGAAGAGCTGCGCGTGATGACCCTGGAAGCGATCACCGTGGACGACTTCGACACGCATGAGCTGCGTGCGGCGAGTTTCCACGACGGAGAGCAGGCAAGCGAGCAAAAGCCGCGCGCGGTAGCGTGAGGACAGCGGCCCCTGCTTTGGAGGCAGGGGCCCCATGCAGACAGCGCAAGGCAGGAACAGGAGGATCGGCATGGCCGCTTCGGTGCTGCAGTTGTACCGCAAGGTTTCCGCCCTGCCCTTGGGGCACTGGCTGTTCTCAAAGATGGTCTGTTTCAAAGCGCCCTACTTGGGCAGCATCGCGCCGCACATCAGCGTGCTCGAGCCCAATCGCGCCGAGGCCTGGATTGCGCATCGACGCAGCGTGACCAATCACTTGGGGACGGTGCATGCGATCGCCCTGTGCAACCTGGCCGAGTTCGTTGGCGGCCTGATGACCGATGCCAGCATTCCGTCGACGATGCGCTGGATTCCCAAGGGCATGAGCGTCCAGTACCTGAAAAAGGCAGTGGGTCGGCAACGTGCCGTCGCCACGCCGTTCTTCGCACCCCACCACGCGACTGAAGGGTACGAGTTGCCGGTTGAGGTGGTGGTGACCGATCCTCAGGGCACTGTGGTGTTTAGCGCCACCATCGCCATGTGGGTGTCACCACGGGCCGCTCGTCCCGTCTGACACGACGGTCCGATGGGAAACTGGCACGCCCCCGAAACACGCAGGTCAGGCCCATCAGGCTGGTGGCCGATGCCACCCAGCCGCGACTTCGGCCTTGCATGAGGCGAGCCAATCTTCGGCTGCGGCGGTAACTGGGAGTCACGTGCGGCCGCTGTTCAAGCAGCGCGGATTTCCACGACAGCCTCCTCCGGAAGCTTGCGCTGCGCCCTGATCACCTGCCATGCGCCAAACGTCATCGCCGCCGCGACGCCTACACCCGCCAGGAAGACGACCTGGGATCCGAATGCAGCCAGGGCCTTGTGGACCCAGACGAAGGTGACGTCGCCGCCGCGATAGATCGCGGTATCTATCACCGCCTTGGCTTTGTAGCGAGCCTCGCGATCGACACGGGTGTACAGGGTCTCGCGCGCAGGCTTGGCGAGTGAAAACTCGCCGGCCCGCGTCGCCACCTGGACCATGGCCACCAAAAGGGGAAGGGGCGAGGCCGCCAGCACCGCGAATCCGAGCAGGATGGCGGCCGCCGGAACCAGCAGCAGCGGCGCCACGCCGTAGCGGCGCAGCAGCCAGCGCGTCAGCACAAGCTGGACGACGATGGTCAATGCGTTGACTGCCCAGTCGATGGTCGAGAAATAGCGCGTGCTTGCCTCGGCTGAGGGATAGAACTGGCGGGCAATGGCGGCCTGTTCGTTGTACAGGAGCGTGCCCACGCCTACGCCGAAGAACATCAGGAGGCCCAGTGCCCGCAGGAGCGGATCCGCCCACACCAGGCGCAGGCCCGCCAGCACCGACCCACCGATCACTTTCTCGTCGTATTCCGCCTGTCCGTGTCGTTCCCGCAGCAGCGCCCATTGGCGCAATTTCAGGATGCACAGCAGGCATATGCACAGGAAAGCAGCCGAGACCAGCAGCAGGTTGGCGACGCCGACCGGACCGACCAGCAGGCGCGTGATGGCCGGCCCGCACAGCGCGCCTATGGTGCCGCCGGCGCCAATGAAGCCATACACATTTTTGGCCTCCGCGTTACTGAAGACATCGGCCATGAAGCTCCAGAACACCATGACCGCGAACAGGTTGAACACCGCGACGAAGATGAAGAACGCAGCGCCACGCCCCGGGATCGAGGCGTGGAACGCCCACCAGAATCCGAGCAGGCACGCAATGAAAGCCATGTAGACCACGGGCAGGAAAACACGGCGCGGATAGCGCGAAACCAGCAGGCCGTAGATCGGCTGCAGAAGCAGCATGATGAAGAACGTGCCGGTGAACAGGATCTGCAGGGTGAACTGGTTGAGGTCGATGCCACGGACGACAGCCCAGTCGATCATCGCCTGCGGAAACACCGTCAGCGCGTCGTTCGATGCACCCATCGCATCGCGCACGGGCCGCAGTACGTAATAGCCGGTCAGCAGGCTGAAGAAATACAGCAGCGCCCACCACAGCGGAGGCGACGCGTCCAGTGCCTCGCGTAACCGCACACGACCACCTTTCTTCAGCGCAGGCATCGTGATTGGCAGCGAGTGCGTGCACAGGGGAAGGCGTGGAGGTGGCTCGACATCAGCAATGGCCGCACGGTGGACACGGCGCACCGTATCCGATGCACTGCAACATCGCCAGCGAAGAATCGGACGCCCGAGCACGGCCAATCAAACGCTTTCGAGCATGGGTCATGCCCGGGACCGGGCCCGAGCATTTGCTCTACGTTCGCGGGCTAGCGTCGCCCCACCCCCGCATCAGGCGTACGCGTGTACGACTACATCATCATCGGAGCCGGCTCGGCCGGCTGCGTACTTGCCAATCGGCTCTCGGAAGATCCCGCCATCAAGGTGCTGCTGCTCGAAGCAGGACCGCGCGACTGGCACCCCTTCATCCACATGCCCGCCGGACTGGCCAAACTGGTCGGCGACAAAGGCGTGAACTGGAGCTACGACACCGCTCCCGAACCGCATCTCGACAACCGGCAGCTGTGGTGGCCCCGAGGCAAGGTGCTGGGCGGCTCCAGCTCGATCAACGCCATGTGCTACATCCGCGGAGTCCCCGCCGATTACGACCAATGGTCGGCCGACGGGGCGACGGGCTGGGACTGGAACAGCGCCCTGCCGTATTTCATCCGCAGCGAACGCAACCAGCGCGGAGCCGATGCGCTCCACGGCGGCGAAGGTCCCCTTCACGTGTCAGACCTTCGCTATACCAACAGGCTCTCGGCGACCTTCATCGAAGCGGGCGAGCAGGCCGGATACGCGCACAACACGGACTTCAACGGTCCGAACCAGCAGGGCGTCGGCCTTTACCAGGTCACCCAGAAGGAGGGCGCGCGCTGCTCGACGGCGGTGGCCTACCTGCTGCCAGCACGCTCGCGACCCAACCTTGAAGTGGTGACCGGCGCGCTTGTGCGACGCATCGTGGTGGAGTCGGGTCGCGCCGTCGGCGTTGCCTATGTCCGTGGCGGCAGGGAGCAGCAGGCCCGTGCCCAAGGTGAAGTTCTGCTGAGCGGTGGCACGATCAACTCGCCACAGTTGCTGATGCTCTCGGGACTGGGTCCCCAGGGCGAACTGCTAAGGCACGGAATCGACGTGGTCCTGGATCGCCCGCAGGTCGGAGCCAACCTGCAGGACCACCTGGACGTCTGCACCCTGCAGCACTGCACGCAGCCGATCACCTACGACCGGGCCAGCGAGCTGCGCACGGCGTTCGACTACTTCCTGCGTGGCCACCAGGGTCCTGGAAGCAGCAACATCGCCGAGGCCGGCGGCTTCATCCGATCGAACCTTGCCCCGGACGAACGGGCCGACATCCAGCTGCACTTCGTGCCCGCGATGTTGGACGACCATGGCCGCAACCGCCTCAAGGGCGACGGCTACACCCTGCACGCGTGTTTCCTGCGTCCGCGCAGCCGTGGCCAGATCAGGCTCAACAGCCCCGACCCCGGTGTCGATGCGCGCATCGAGGCGAACTACCTGAGTGACGCGGGAGGCTTCGACCTGAAGATGATGGTCGAGTGCGCCAAGGTTTCGCGCGAACTGTTTGCACAGGCGGCATTCGATCCCTACCGTGGCGCGCCGATCGATCCGCCGCGCAGCGACCTCTCCGATGCGGAACTGGTCAAGTTCATCCGGGCCAAGGCCGAGACCGTCTATCACCCGGTCGGCACCTGTCGCATGGGCAGCGACGTGGACGCGGTGGTCGACACCCAACTGCGCTTCAACGGAATCGAGGGCCTTCGGGTGATCGATGCGTCGGTGATGCCCACCCTGATCGGCGGCAATACCAATGCGCCTACCGTCATGATCGCCGAGCGCGCCGCTGACCTCATCCTTGGCAAGCCGTTGCTGCGCCGCGAGCCGGGCGAACGGGCTGCCTGACTGGCTTCCAGGACGCTGCGAACAATCCGCCGGTGGGTGGAGACTGTCGCGCAGCGCAATGGAGGCAAGGACGTGTCGCTCCCGCAAAGACCAAAGCCCTACACGTAGTGCCCTTATCCAGCCCGCAGCAGTGGCGCCGGACTGGAACTTGCGCCACTGGCGCGCAACCGTCGGGTCGCGCGTGCCTGCTGATCGCTAGTGTCGTCCTGCTTCGAGCCTCGCGGGCAGAGGGCAGTGCAACACCGCGCACAGGGTGCGTAGCAGTTCACCTTCGCCCACCGTCACCCGACCGTCGTGGCTGATCGTGGCGGTGATGGCTTCGACCATCACCTGCTTGGCCATGGGGTTTAGCCGGTCGAGGGGCTCCCACACGCTGTCCAGCGCGCTGACTCCCTCGGCGGGCGGGCTGTAGGGCATGTGATCCCGCGGGAGGATGCGTTGCAGCCCGGCCAGATAGGCACGCTGCGCGTCGGCGGGATCGCGATGGCCAGCCTGTGCAACCACCGCCAGCAGCGTCGCGAATTCCTGCTTCACGTTGCCTGGCTTGGCACTGCCAGACCGGCCGTACCGGCCGGGGTCGAGAGACTCGCCCAGCTGGGATTCGAGCAGCGTTGCCAGGCAATACTCGAACAGAGAGACGCGCTGGTCGGCATGGACCATCGCATTTACGGTCTCCATGAACGCCCCCAGCTCCGACGCGGGCCGGGATCGCAAGACTGGGAACGCCAGGCCTGCGAGCGGCAGCCGCAGCATCGGATGCAGCTCGCCCAGTGCCGCCTGCTGCCGGATCGCCAGGGTCTTGACGGCCATCGGCTCGCCCAGGCGAGCCGAGATCCCGACCCGCTGTGCACTGGCGATGGCCGCATCGCCATCCAGTAGCAAGGCCAGCAGCAGTGGAACCGCGGTGTCCCGCCCGGTGGCCAGCGCACGCAGCTGCTCGGGCATGGACCGGCTGATGCTGCCGGCCTGCTGGTAGTCGCCATCGTCGGGCATGGCCACCTGGGCGGCCACCGTGGCGGGACTCAGGTTCAGCTCGCCCGTCGAGTGCGGCAGCGCTCCCGTACCTCCAGTGTGCTGCGCCAGCCCCAGCGCCACGTCCTCCTGGATTCCGTCCGGGGGCGACGCCAGCCACTGGCGGGACAACGCCTCCAGCTGGTTCTGGTCGAACGACGGGTCGAGCTTGCGGATGCGCTCGACCAGCGGCGGGTGCGTTGCGAACAGGCGCGACATGGGCAGGCCTTCGCCGAACAGCATGTGGCTTACTTCCTCGGCCTTGCCCTTGTCTTCGAGCTGGGAACCGGCATGCAGTCCACCGATCTTTTTCAGCGCGCCGGCCAGGCCGGTGGTCTGGCGGGTGAATTGCACCGCCGAGGCGTCAGCGAGCAATTCGCGCTGGCGGCTGACCCCGGCCTTGATCATGCGACCAAAGAACGCGCCGATGGCCCCGACCACGATCGCCACCAGCGCGATCACCAGGATCGCCGTGCCCTCCTTGCTGCGTCCTCCGCGCCCGTATAGCAGGACGCGCTGGCCGATGATGGTCAACATCATGATGCCGAACAGCACGCCCATGAGCCTGATGTTCAGGCGCATGTCGCCGTTGAGTATGTGGCTGAACTCGTGCGCGATGACTCCCTGCAACTCGTCACGATTCAGGCGCTCCAGCGCTCCGCGTGTCACGGCCACTGCCGCGTCCGAGGGCGAGTAGCCGGCTGCGAACGCGTTGATCGCCGATTCGTGCTCCATGACATAAAGCTTGGGTACCGGCACCCCTGAAGCGATGGCGATCTCCTCCACCACATTGCGCAGTCGAAGCAGCTGGAAATCCGTCGTGCTTTCGGGCACTTCCGTGGCGCCCATCTGCAGCGCAACGGCTTCACCTCCGGCCCGCAACGACGCCATGCGGTAGAGCGAACCCAGGCCGATGACGGCCAACGTGCCGAGCGTGCTTACCAGCAGCAGCCCGACCACGTTTTGGCCTCCGCCGAGTAGCAGCAACACGGCGACATCGACCGCCACGACGATCCCGATTACCGCCAGGGCGAAGAGCACCACCATGCGGGTGGTGCTACGGCGGGCCGTGGCCTGGTGCTCAAAGAAATTCATCCTGACTCCACTGCGGGGAAGAACTTCACCAGGCCGGTGCGCACTTCAGCACACCCATCGAATCGACTGGTTTCCAATCAGAACTGCACCTTGGGAGCTTCCCTGACCTCGGCACGATCTTCAGGGATGTCCAGCAGCGCTGCCTGCGCGAAGTTCGCGATGCCCGCCACCACGCTGCTGGGAAACACCTCGCGCTTGTTGTTGTAGGCCATGACCGCGTCGTTGTAGGCCTGGCGCGCAAAGGCGACCTTGTTCTCCGTCGTGGTCAGCTCCTCGGTGAGCTGCATCATGTTCTGGTTGGCCTTGAGGTCCGGGTAGGCCTCGACGATGGCCAGCAGTCGCCCGAGCCCGGCGTTCAACTGTCCCTGCGCCGCGGCCAGTTGTGCCATCGCAGCGGGATCGCCGGGATCGGCCTTGGCAGCCGCCAGTCCCGACTGCGCCGCCGATCGGGCAGACACCACCGCGTCGAGCGTTTCGCGCTCGTGGGTGAGGTAGCCCTTTGCCGTTTCGACCAGGTTGGGAATCAGGTCGAAGCGACGCTGCAGCTGGACATCGATCTGCGCAAACGCGTTCTTGAATGCGTTCCTCGCGCGCACAAGACCGTTGTAAATGCCCACACCCCACACGGCGATTGCGACGGCCAGCCCAATAATTACCAGCAAGATGAACAACATGGACATTTAACCTCTCCTGTTTGTGCAATCCGAAAGACCGGCGCTATCATCCGGGACGGTTACAGCTTACGCAGGCGGAGCGCACGATGATAGACAACGGCAATGGGTGGTCCTCGCGTTCGGTTCGTCTCGGGCTTCTTGGCATGCTCTTGCCATTGACGCTGGCCTCGGCGGCACAGACTCCGACGCATGGTGTCGCATCTCCACAACCGGGTGCGGTGAACGCCGCTTCGTCGACGCTTCCGGTCGCCGCGCAGGGAAGCTTCGCGCTCGAGAGCCGCGCTGCGGCGGCCCCCTTGTTCGATGTGGCCGCTTTCGAATCCATGGCCGAACAGCTCACGGTCGGGCAACGCATCCCGGGACTGTCCATGGCAATCGTGCAGAACGGAAGGGTCCTGAGCGCGCGTGGCTATGGCGTGACCGATGTGAGTTCGCCACAAGCGGTGGATGGGCATACGGTTTTCAGGCTTGCCTCGCTGTCCAAGGCTTTCGCCGGCACCATGGCGGGTTTGCTGGTCGCCGACGGTTCGCTGCGATGGGACAGCAAGGTCAGCGAGTACGTTCCTGGCTTCCAGCTCAGCGACTCGGCAGCGACCAGGCAAGTGACCGTTGCCGATCTGCTGAGCCACCGGGTCGGACTGAAGGCACACAACGCGTTCGATCGCGATATCGAGGGCAACGCCGAGTACTACGCGGTGTCACGCAAGCTGGCGAGCGCGCCGATGAGCTGCACGCCAGGCCAGTGCTATGCCTACCAGAACGTCGCTTTCAGCCTGATCGGCGATGTGGTGTTCGCGGCCACTGGTCGCTTCTACGACCAGGCGGTTGATCAGCGCATCTTCAAACCCCTGGGCATGAACGATGCAAGCATCGGGCTGGCAGGCATCGAAGGCAGCGCGCGCTGGGCGCGCCCCCACGTGCGCAGCCGCAACGGATGGGTTTCGCTCAACCCCAAGCCCACCTACTACCGCCTGCCGCCTGCCGCCGGCGTCAACGCCAGTGCCAGCGACATGGCGCAGTGGCTGCTGGCCCAGTCAGGCCATCGCCCGGACGTCCTCCCGGCACCGCTGCTGGCCACGCTGCACGCGCCGATCATTGCCACGCCCGGTGAGATCCGACGTGCCGGCTGGCGTCGCCAGCGGGTTTCTTCAGCCAGCTATGCGCTGGGTTGGCGCGTACTCGATTACGCAGGTGAACCGGTCGTGTTCCATGCCGGCGCGGTCCAGGGTTACCGCGGACTGGTTGCACTGGTCCCCGGCCGGGACTTTGGACTGGCGATCATGTGGAACAGCGAAAGCGGGCTGCCGTCGGGCCTGCTTCCGACGGTGCTCGATCGCGCCATGGGGCTGCCTGCACAACAGTGGCTGGACGATGAGATCGGTAGCGAGCTGCTGTTTGCGGAATCGTATCCGGCCGCGGCACCGTCAGACAGCGGTTCAAGCTCGGGCAAGGCCAACGCTTCACCCAGATAAGCTGGGCGGCCTTACGTGTTCGGCGGCGCGTCCAGAAGCGACTTGAGCCGGGCCAGGCCGCGCTCCAGATCCGGACCGATCATCCGCTCCAGCAGGAGCGCACCGAACCAGCGGTGCAGCGGGTTGTAGCCGTGCTCGCTGGTGATGGCCCACACCACGCGCGTGCCCTGCCCCTCGCCGACCAGCGAAAACGTCCCCTTGGCTTGGCTTCCCCCGAAGTCCATTGCGGTCACCACTTCGGATGACGGACGGCTTTCCAGGATCTGCTGGCTGCCGCTTCCCACCGTCGCATTGCCCGCCCAGGTCATGCTGGCGCCTACGCCGGCCGACGGGCCCGCGTAGGAATACTTGGTGTCCGGATCCAGGCCCGACCAGGGCGACCACTGGTTGAACGCTTTGAAAGAGTCGAGGGTCGCGAATACCGGTTCCGGAGAGCGCTCGAGGTAGATGCCGCGCTCCACCTTCGTCGTCCCCGGGAGCAGCATGCCACCAAGAACGAAAATCACGCCAAACGCCACTCCGGTAGCAAGCGCCAACTTGAGTAACGACATCGAACACAGCTCCTCGGTGTGAAGGGCAGCAGGCTACCCGCCGTGGCCCATAAAAAAACTCCCTCCCCGCTGGGCACCAGGGAAGGAGTTCGATGGCATTACAGGCAATCGGGATTGCTTAGATCAGCGGCGTCGGCATTACCGGCAGCGCTACGGGACCCCGCTTCTTGGCCTTTTTTGCAGGCTTCTTGGCGGTCGCCTTCTTCGGAGCGGCCTTCTTGGCCGGCGCCTTCTTTGCTGCAGTCTTCTTGGAGGCCTTTTTCGCCGCTTTCTTGGCAGGCTTCTTGGTCGACTTCTTGGCTGCTTTCTTGGCAGTCTTCTTGGCAGGCTTCTTGGCTACCTTCTTGGCGGACTTCTTGGCAGCCTTCTTCGCCGTCTTCTTGGCGGGCTTCTTGGCTACTTTCTTGGTCGACTTCTTGGCAGCCTTCTTCGCCGTCTTCTTGGCGGGCTTCTTGGCTACTTTCTTGGCAGACTTCTTGGCAGACTTCTTGGTAGCAGTCTTCTTGGTCGCCTTTTTCGCCGTCTTCTTGGCGGGCTTCTTGGCTACCTTCTTGGCACCTTTCTTGGTCGCTTTCTTTGCTGTGGTCTTCTTGGCAGCCTTCTTGGCGGCCGATTTCTTGGCGGCCTTCTTGGCCGGTTTCTTTGCAGCTTTCTTCGTTGCCATGAGATGGCTCCTCGTCAGTGAACTATGGATGGATCATCCGTTTGTTGAGCCCAGTTGCAATGGAACGCCGCGGGAGTCGGACCCGCGTGCAGCCGCCGACGCGCACAGCGCGTTGGAGCGGATGGTGGCAAGCGCGGCCCCGAGGGCTCCCGCTCGTGCGCCCGGTGGCGCAAATGGATCGACACCCGCGACCAGGAAGTCGCGGGTGCCTTGATCGAATGGGGAACGACTTTTTCTGGGGGAAGCAACGCCGACGTCCGTCTTGTTGAAGGCACGCGTCAAGGGGCGTTTTGATTTGAGTGTCGTCGCGATGACGTGGCTCACTTGCTTCCGCAGAAAGGTCTGCTGTGGCGAAACCTAATCACGCTTTTTCAATGTGTCAACAGTTTTACAAAAAAATATTCACCGGTTGCTGCTGCGCGTCCTCGCTCGCCGCTCCGACTTCCGTTGCGCCATGCAATGCATCATCGCCCCTGCTTTGACCACGGCTGCGAAGCATTGTTTGAAAAAGCCGTAATTAATGCAGTTTGCAACTTGTATCGATTACGCGCCGCATCATGAGAGTGGCGATGCAAACCATCATTAATGCAATGCATGGAGACCTGCTGATGATTAAACGGCCACCATTGACGCAGTACGCGCAGCGAAGAAATTTCGCGCCGCACAGGCCCAATTGCGCAGAACTGCGCAAGCTTTTGCAAGCCGATCTCGCGACCCCAACGCATCCGAAGACACGCTGACGGTGTCCTCATCGGATCGCAGGACCTTCCACGACGCCGATCACGAAGCGGGCATCGCGTTGCGATTTCCTGGGAAACGAGCGCCATACGTTCGGACAGATCGGGGCGTTCACGCATTCTTGATTTGCAGGGATGATTGCGACAGCAGGTCGCCTCCTGCGCACGCCCAGCTGCTCCACTCGATGCGCTGGGCCAGACATGAAAACGGCCGCGCAGGGCGGCCGTCATGGGAGTGCCCGGCGCGAGCGGCTAGTGTTCTTCTTCCTCGAGCAGCTCGGCGTAGTCGTCGGGTGCCAGCAGGTCGTTGAGCTGGTCCGGCTCCTCCACCTCGAGCACGAAGATCCAGCCTTCGCCATAAGCGTCTTCGTTGATCGTCTCCGGCTTGTCCGCCAGCTCGGCATTGACCTCGACCACGGTGCCGGTCAGCGGACTGTAGACATCCGACGCGGCCTTGACCGACTCGACCACTGCCGCCGCGTTGCCCGCTTCGATGCGATCACCGACGTTGGGCAGCTCCACGTAGACCAGGTCGCCAAGGAGGCCCTGCGCATGGTCAGAGATGCCGACCGTAACCCGGCCACTGCCTTCGACGCGTGCCCATTCGTGGGATTTCAGGAACTTCAGGTCGCCAGGTATCTCATTCATGGGGTTGCTCCGCGGCAGGCTGGTTGGGGTCGGGGTGGCGTTAGTTTAGCGAACGCGGGGCGCTCGGGAAGCTCGGATCGAAATGCTCACGTCAACACGCCGTCCTGTACCAGCCCTTCGCGCACGAACGGGAACTTCACCAGCCTGACCGGCACCTCGCGGCCGCGTATGTCCACGCACACCTGGCCGGGCTCCCCAGCGGGAATCCGGGCAAATGCAATCGCCTTGCCCAGCGTAGGCGAGAAGGTCCCGGACAGGATCTCGCCCGCCCCATTGGCGGTGAGCACTTTCTGGCCATGCCGGAGCACGCCCTTCTCGTCCATGACCAGACCCACCATCTGCCGCGGTACGCCAGCCGAGCGCTGCGCTTCCAGCGCCGTGCGGCCGATGAATTCGCGACCTTCGTCCAGCACCACGGTCCAGGCCAATGCTGCTTCGAACGGCGACACGCCTTCATCCATGTCCTGGCCGTACAGGTTCATCCCCGCCTCCAGGCGCAACGTGTCGCGCGCGCCGAGGCCCGCAGGCTTCACCCCGGCGGCAAGCAGGGATTCCCAGAACCGAACCGCGTCGGCGACGGGCAGCACCACTTCGTAGCCGTCTTCACCGGTGTAGCCGGTCCGCGCCACGAACAAGGCGATGCCATCGCTGGTCCGCGTGTCCATGGCGGCGAAGCGGCTCAGCTTCGCCGCGGCGGCGCGGTCATCCTCCACCAGCAACTGCTGCACCCGCGCGCGCGCATTCGGGCCCTGCACGGCGATCATCGCGAACTCCTGCCGCTCCTCGACCTGCACATCGAACGCAGCGGCTTGACGCTTGATCCAGGCCAGGTCCTTGTCCCGCGTCGCCGCGTTCACCACCAGCCGGAAAAACGCCTCCTCCATGAAGTACACGATCAGGTCGTCGATCACGCCGCCCTGCCCGTCCAGCATGCAGGTGTAGAGAGCCTTGCCCGGCTTCTTCAATTTGTCCACGGAATTGGCAAGCAGGAAGCGCAGGAACTCGCGGGTACGGGGACCGCGCAGGTCGACCACGGTCATGTGACTGACGTCGAACATGCCGGCGTCGCTGCGGACCTGGTGGTGCTCGTCGATCTGCGAACCGTAGTGGATGGGCATGTCCCAGCCGCCGAAGTCCACCATCTTCGCGCCCAGTGCGCGGTGGCTGTCATTGAGGATGGTCTTCTGGGTCATGGCCGGTTCCGCTGGTAAAGAGCGCCATTATTCCAGATGGCGCGTTGTGCGGCAGTCTCTCGTGCTCCCTGGCGGGCGATCGGCAGTGCGCACCGCGGCAGGATGCTGCCGGGGGCGTAGCGGATAGGCCGCTACGCCGTAGCCGCTTCCACGCGCTTCCACACCGATTCCTCGTGGCGCTCAGCAAGCTCCAGTGCCCCGAGGTTCTCCAGCAGCTGGGCCACGTTGCTGGCGCCCAGCATCACCGTGGACACGTGCGGGTTGCGCAGGCACCAGGCGATGGCCAGCTGCGCGGGTGTTTCGCCCAAGTCGCTGGCCAGCGTGGTGAAGCGCTGCGCACGCTCCAGGCGGCGTTCCTCATCGGTACCCATGACCAGGGGCTTGAGCCATGCATTGGCTTCCTGCCCGAGCCGCGTGTGCTCTCCGATGCCTTCCTTGTACTTGCCCGTCAACAGGCCCGAGGCGAGCGGTGACCAGATCGTGGTGCCCAGCCCCAACTCCGAATACAGGGGCGCGTATTCCATTTCCACACGGGTGCGATGCAGCAGGTTGTACTGCGGCTGCTCCATGCTGGGTGCGTTCAGATGGTGGGCCCGCGCGAACCGCGCCGCTTCCTTGATCTGCGCCGCTGACCATTCGGACGTCCCCCAGTACAGCACCTTGCCCTGGCGGATCAGGTTGTCCATGGCCCAGACCGTTTCCTCGATCGGCGTGTCCGGGTCGGGCCGATGGCAGAAGTACAGATCAAGATGGTCCACGCGCAGCCGCTGCAGGGCCGCATGGCAGGCTTCGGTCACGTGCTTGCGCGACAGGCCACGCTGGGTGGGTCGCGGATCATCGACTGCACCGAAGAACACCTTGCTCGATACGCAGTATCCGTCCCTGGGCAGGCGCAGGTCGGCGATCACGTCTCCCATCACCCGCTCCGCCTCGCCCCGGGCGTAGGCCTCGGCGTTGTCGAAGAAATTGACCCCGTTGTCGTAGGCGGCGGCGATGAGGTTGCGTGCTTCGCCTCGCGGAATCTGGCCGCCAAAGGTGACCCAGGCACCAAAGGACAACGCGGAGAGCTGCAGGCCGGTCGAACCGAGGCGGCGATATTGCATGGCGTGGGCATCCTGATGGAATGACTCGGCATCCTATCGCCATTGGTGTTGACACGAGGAGAGTCAGGCAATGCCACGGCGCACGCCGAGAACGCTGGCGATGTTGCTGCTCGTCGTCCTTTTCACTCCGCTAATCCGGCAGCCGAAGAAAATGTCGCGCGCTGTCCGAACTCTGCAGGTGAACAAGCGCTCGGGCGCTTCTGTATCATTGCCACTCTCCTACGGGGAGTAGCCCACCCGCCAATGCGGGATCCGCGCGTCAACATACTTGGCAGCAGCCATGGTGCGCGGGACTTCGAGTCGGGCAAGACCGCAGGCAGTGTCGTGCGTACCCGGGCCGGGACGCAGGGCAACTGTCCCTGTGTGTCACGCGCCTGGCCCCGGAGCAACGAATGCTGTCCCTGCACGCCCTGCTGGTCTCGACCGGCACGATCGCCCTGGCCGAGATTGGCGACAAGACCCAACTGCTGGCGCTTCTGCTGGTCACGCGATACCGCAGGCCGTTGCCGATCGCGGCGGGGATCCTGCTGGCGACGCTGGTGAATCATGCGCTTACCGCGTGGCTGGGCGCGGAGCTGGCGCAGCAGATTTCGCCGCAGGTGCTCCGCTGGATGGTGGCGGGTAGTTTCCTGGTCGTCGCGCTGTGGGCCCTGAAGCCGGACCAGCTGCAGGAAGACGACGCCATGGTCCCGGCGTATGGCGCTTTCCTCGCCACCGCGGTGGCGTTCTTCCTGGCCGAGATCGGCGACAAGACCCAAGTGGCGACTGTACTGCTCGCAGCAAAATACGTGCCGCTGTGGGAGGTGATCGCCGGAACCACGCTGGGCATGCTGCTGGCCAACCTGCCGGTGCTGTGGCTGGGCAATCGCTTCTCCGACCGCGTTCCGCTGCAGTTGGCGCGCCGGGTCGCCGCAGGCGTTTTCCTGGCCCTGGCGATCTGGGTGGCGTGGCGCGGCATCGGCTGAACGGCGATTTGCCTTGCCGGTCCGGGCAGCCTCATCTAGGCTGCGCGCACTGGAATCGAGTACCGAGGGAGCACGATGTTGGAAGGTTTGGGGCGTATCGGATTCGGCTTGTTCGGGCTGGCCGTATTGATCGGCATCGCGTGGCTGTTTTCCAACAACAAGCGCCGCGTCGACTGGAAACTGGTGGGTATTGGGCTGGCCCTGCAGATCGTAGTCGCGAGCCTGGTCCTGCTGACCCCGTGGGGCGCCAGCATATTCGATGGTCTTTCCAGTGGATTCGTGCGGCTGCTTGGCTTCACCACCGAGGGCGCACGCTTCATCTTCGGCGACTTCACCGACCCGGCCAAATTCGGCTTCGTGTTCGCGTTCCAGGTGCTGCCGACCATCATCTTCTTCGCCAGCTTCATGAGCGTGATGTACCACCTTGGGGTGATGCAGAAAATCGTGGGCGGCATGACCTGGGTCATCACCCGGCTGATGCGCGTGTCCGGTGCCGAGACTCTTTCAGTGACGGCCAACGCCTTCATCGGGCAGACCGAGGCGCCGCTGGTGGTCAAGCCGTACATTGCCAGCATGACCACATCGGAGCTGCTCACCCTGATGGTCGGCGGCATGGCGACGATTGCAGGCGGCGTGCTCGGCGCGTACGTCCTGCTGCTGGGCGGCAGCGACCCGGTACAGCAGGCGTTCTATGCCAAGCACCTGATCACCGCCAGCATCATGGCTGCACCGGCCACGCTGGTGATCGCCAAGATCCTCATCCCCGAGACCGAAGTGCCGCTGACCCTGGGCAAGGTCCGGGTCGAGGTGGAGAAGGAAACCACGAACGTGATCGATGCGGCCGCCGCCGGCGCTGCGGACGGACTGAAGCTGGCGCTGAATGTCGGCGCGATGCTGCTGGCGTTCATTGCGCTGATCGCGCTGATCAACGCACCGCTGGTCTGGTTCGGACAATTGACCGGGCTTGAAGCCGTGCTGGGACGTCCCACCGACCTGTCTTCGCTGTTGGGCTACCTGCTTGCACCACTGGCATGGGTGATCGGCGTGCCTTGGCAGGACGCGAACGTGGTCGGCGGGCTGATCGGCACCAAGGTGGTGTTGAACGAGTTCGTCGCTTACGTGCAGCTTGGCGACATCGTGCGCGGCGGTGTCGATGGCGTGACCCTGACCGACCAGGGCCGCCTGATCGCCACCTACGCGCTGTGCGGTTTCGCCAACTTCAGTTCGATCGCGATCCAGATTGGCGGCATCGGCGGCATTGCACCGGAGCGACGCACCGACCTGGCCCGCCTTGGATTACGCGCGGTCCTTGGCGGCAGCATCGCCACGCTGATGACCGCCACGATCGCAGGCGTGCTCAGCTTCTTTGGCGGCGCCACGCCGATGCTGGTGCCGCTGTGACCGCCGTTGTGGTGATCGGCTCGTTCAATGTCGATCATGTGTGGCAGTGCGACGCGCTGCCGACGGCTGGCGCGACCATCACCGGCCGCTATCAGACGGGGCCCGGCGGCAAGGGCTTCAACCAGGCCGTGGCCTGCGCTCGAGCCGGCGCCGGCACGGCGTTCGTGTGCGCGCTGGGCGACGACCTCGGCGGCGTGCTGGCCCGATCCCTGGCCGGCGAACAGTCGATCAAGCTTCGGCCGCAGCACAGCGAGGACCCCACTGGAAGCGCCGGCATCTACGTCGATGCACGCGGTCGCAACAGTATCGTGGTCGGCGCGGGCGCCAACGCGTCGCTCACGCCTGAATTCATGGAGCAGCAGCGCGACATGATTACCGGCGCCAGTGTCGTGCTTGCGCAGCTCGAGTCGCCAGTGGAAAGCGTAGTGGCCGGGCTGCGTCTCGCCCGCGAAGCCGGCGCCTGCACCATGCTCAATCCGGCGCCTTCCAACGCGTCCACGACCAGTGAAATGCTGGCTCTGGTGGACATCCTGACCCCCAACGAGACCGAGTTTTCCGCACTGCTGGCCCGCCACGTAGGCGAACGCATCGAGCCTGATGACGTCGCCTCCTGCGACGGCGCTCGCCTGCACGCGGCGTGCAGGGAACTGATGCGCCAAGGCAGCGTGGTGGTGACCCTGGGCGTGGCCGGAGTGTTCGTCTCGCATCCTGAAGAGTCGAGCCGGGACGACGGCAAGCCCTACTACCGAATCGCCGCCGAGCCGGCGTCCACGGTCGACAGCACCGGAGCCGGCGACGCGTTCAACGGCGCCTTCGCCGCGTCGTGGGCAATGCAGCCGGAGATGACCTTCGCAGACCACATCCGTTTCGCCAACCGCTATGCCGCCCTGTCGACCGAGCACGCCGGCGCGGCGCTGGCGATGCCGGAACGCTCCGCAGTGGCCGCCCGTTTTGGAGACCGCAGCCCCGGCTGAGTGCAGCCCAGGCTGACATCCGCGGCCGCCTGCGGCGGATAATGCGGCCATGCCTCTTCCTGCCCTTCGCATTGGCGTGCACGCCATTGATCCGCCGCTGGTGCTCGCGCCCATGGCCGGGGTCACCGACAAGCCCTTCCGACAGCTGTGCAAGCGGCTGGGTGCGGGTCTTGCGGTCTCGGAGATGACCATCAGCGATCCGCGCCTCTGGCATACGTCCAAGTCGCGACACCGCATGGATCACGTGGGCGAACCGGCTCCAATCAGCGTGCAGATCGCCGGCACCGAGCCGCGGCAGCTGGCCGAGGCGGCACGCTACAACGTCGACCACGGCGCGCAGCTGATCGACATCAACATGGGCTGCCCGGCAAAGAAAGTCTGCAATGCCTGGGCTGGCTCGGCGCTGATGCGCGACGAGGCACTGGTGGGACGCATCCTGGATGCCGTGGTCCGCGCGGTGGACGTGCCGGTGACGCTCAAGATCCGCACCGGTTGGGACGTTGATCAGCGCAATGGCCTGGCGATCGCCCGCATTGCCGAGGCCGCCGGGATCGCCGCGCTTGCCGTGCATGGCCGCACACGCGACCAGCAGTACCGCGGGCACGCCGAGTACCAGACCATCGCAGAAATAAAGTCAGTTTTGGCGATCCCGGTGCTGGCCAATGGCGATATCGACTCGCCGCAGAAGGCTGCCGAGGTGCTGCGACTGACCGGGGCAGACGGCCTGCTGGTGGGGCGTGCGGCGCAGGGTCGGCCGTGGATTTTCGCCGAGATATCGCACTTCCTCGTCCACGGCGAGGTCTTGCCGCCACCGCCCATCGCCGAGGTGCGCGACATCCTGATGACGCATCTGCACGCGCTGCACGATTTCTACGGCGAACACCAGGGCCTGCGTATCGCGCGAAAACACCTGGGCTGGTACGCAAAGGATCGCTCCGAGCACACCGAATAACAGCGCAGCGCGTTTCGTGCCGTGGTCTACCGTGCGGAAACTGCCGAGGCACAGCTTGGATT
>JBBSVH010000011.1:0-35305 GCA_038233685.1 Lysobacterales bacterium
CGATCCAGCCGCGCAGCGTGGCCGCATGAGCGTCACTGATGGTCAGGAAGCGCAGGCCAGCCCAGCTTTGCCCAGGTGTGTGCGCGCTTCCTATCCACAGCAGGTGCGCGCCAACTTCCACCGGCGTAGCCCGACCAACGGCATCGATCAGGTCGAAGCGCAGTTGGTAGAGGGCATCTTCTTGCAGCGTGGCGTTTACCACCAGCAACATGCCGGATTCGGACATGTTGCCGACCCGCCCGATGGTTTTTTCGGTCATGGCGTCGACCACGGCGATCGCTTCATGCGCGTCGCGTCGCTCGGCCCGGCGTGCCTCGCTCATCATGCCGTGGCTCCTTCAGTGGTACCGCCCGCGAAGCTGCGAAGCGCCTTGACCGTGGCCTGCCAGGCGCGATCGATCAGCCGGCCCTTGTCCTCGGTGACCACGCGTACCTGGTCACGCGCCATCAGCCGGGCCAGGCTGTCCAGCGACTGCTCGCCGATGCGCTGGCCACGCTGGTTCACGAACAGCGCGTTGTCGGTCACCGGACTGAACCAGGACAGCCGCTGGCGCCGGGTCTCGCCCTGCTGGTTGGTCACGAACTCGAACCAGCTGCCAAACGGCAGGGTGCGCAGGTAGGCGTGGCACTCCTGCTCCTCCGCAGTGCGCGGCTGCGGTGCGATCTTCTTCTGCGGTGGCGCCTGCTCGCCAAGGCGCTGGCGGTTTTTCAGCCGTGCAGTGAGTTCGGTGCGCGACGTGGTCTCGTCTTCGCCGCCCGCGCTGGAAAGACGGCGCGCGATCGCCTCGGACTCGTCCTTGTGATAGCCCACCTGGGCCAGGGCCTGCTCGATCTGGCTGGTCAACAGATCATCGGGTTCGGGCGCGGCTTCGGTGCTGGTGGAGGTGATCTTTGCGATGCGCTGGGTCAGCTCCACCGAATCCCGCCATTCTTGCGATTCCTCTCCATTGCGGAGCAGGTTCAGGGTCAGCACGTCGGCCCAGGCCTGCTTCAGCAGGGCCTGGACGAACTTGGGCAATGGCTTGTCGGCCAGCGCCGATTCAATCGCTGCTTCGGCGCGTCGTTTCGCCACTTCCAGCCGGTCCTTGCCCCTGGCGGCCTCGACGTGCCGACGTTCGGTCAGCTCGGCCTTGTGCGCCATGGCCTTGAAATGCCCCTGTACCTCTGTATTGACGCTTTCGAAGACCTGCTCGTCACCCTGGTAATCGGTAACCACCCGGTCTACGGCGTCCTGCAGCTTCTGCATCAGGACCGGATCGACGTCGTCGCTGCCCAGCCACCTTGCGCCCGATTCGGCCACCGAATTGAGCAGGTCGCGCGCCGGATGCTGGTCGCGCACGAAGAACGCGTGGTCCTGCAGCGCCGCCTGGGCCACCGGAACCTGCAGGCGCACCAGCAGTTCGCCGGCGGGGGCGTCGGAATGCACCTCGCGCTCGATCTCGCTGTACAGCATGCCCAGCAGCTCGAAGGTGTCCGAGGCCTCCTGTTCAAGCGTGGCGTCGGGGCCCCGCTCCAGGCGAACCTGTCGCAGCAGGGTGTCCTGTACGTCCGACATGGTGCGGCGCGGCTGGCCGGGCTTGCGCGACACTGGCGTGGCCTGCAGAACACGCAGGTTGGTCAGCACGTCGTCGGTCGAAAGCGTGGCTGCAGTGGCCGACGCTGCGCCACCCTGGGCGTTCCCC
Organism: Lysobacterales bacterium; assembly: GCA_038233685.1. GTDB lineage: Bacteria > Pseudomonadota > Gammaproteobacteria > Xanthomonadales > Xanthomonadaceae > Pseudoxanthomonas_A. The sequence goes on from JBBSVH010000011.1 coordinate 1,682, forward strand.
GCGGGGCGGTCGCCACTGCGGCGACTGTGTTCCCGCCGCCGGTCCAGAAGCTGTTGCAAGGGCTCGAATCCATCACCGTCGCTGCCAGCGCTGCGGACGTGTGCGTGGTCCTTGCCGTCTCCAACGCCCGTGCCATGGCCGCCGACTGGCCCTCCCGGAGCGGTGGCCAAGGCCGGCCACACCGCGCCTGGAGCCTGGCCGTGCCAATCCGTCATGGGTCGCGCGCCCTCGGAATCCGGCTCGCCGTAAGGGTGGCGGCGCGGGAGATCCGCCGTCTTCTCCCGCGCGCGCTGCGGAGCGAATACGAGTCCGGGCAGCACACCCTGCTGCGAAAGGAGCTGGTTGATCACCTCCACCCAGGTCGCGTACTCGGCCATGACCTTCTGGTCGAAAGCCTTGTACAGCAGCAACTGCGAGTCCAGGTTGACCTCGAGCGACGGCGCGGCCTTGCGCAGGGCGCGGCAAAGGGCTTGCGGTCCCACCGGCAACTCGGCCGCCTGCAGGGCACTGCAGCCTGCGAGAACACCGAAGCGCTGCCCGAGCAGATGCAGGCCGGTATGGGCGCGGGTTTCATGGCGTTGGGAAATCTCGCGAAGCACGATGTCCTGGTCCATGTCAGCGTCTTCCACCAGGGTCAGGGTCTGGTACTCCATATGCGTCACCTGGGAAGCAGGATCCTCCACGCGCGGCTCGCGAATGCTTGCCACTTCGTGCTCCAGCGCGGCAAGGAACCGCGGCAGCAGGCCAGCGCGGTTCTTCTTCAGCGCATTGAGGTTGCCGAAGTGCCGGGACTGCAGTTCGTTTGAACGGGCGCGCTCGGCCTGCTGGAACAGCTGCTGCTCCACGTCCACCAGCATCCGGTTGATGCGCCCGGCGAGATCGCGGGATATCTGGACAACCAACACATCCAGTATCCGGCGCACCCGGGGCGGCAGCGAGGCCGAGGTGGCGATCGTGGCCAGCGCCGTGGTGACTGGCGTGGAGGGGGGTGGTGTAGCGGCCATGTAAGGTTTCGCGAGTGCCCCAAGGGCGGAATATTTAACACATTCTGTGATGGCGGTTGTGGTTCAGTCGCGCCGTGCGGCCCTATGGCTGCAGGAACAGGGCGGTCACGTCGTTGGTGAAACGCCGTCCCAGCTCGGTAGGGGCCACCGCGACCTCATCGACCGAAAGCCAGCCGCGCGCTTGCGCTTGGGCCAGCTGAGGCGCAATGACCTGCGCCTGCAGGCCGGTGGCGGCCTCGAACGCCGACAGGGAAAATCCTGCGTTGAGGCGAAGTGCGTTCAGCATGAACTCGAAAGGCCGCCGCCGCGCGCTGATCCTTTCGTCGCCGCCAATGGCCGCTTCGCCTCCCGCGTTGGCGAGGTACGCCGCTGGATGGCGGGTCTTCCAGCGGCGCAGGATGTCCTGTTCCGATCCGAGGGTCAGCTTGCCGTGGGCGCCGGCGCCGATGCCCAGGTAATCGCCATAGCGCCAGTAGTTGAGGTTGTGTTGGCACTGGCGGCCAGCACGCGCGTACGCGCTCACTTCGTACTGTGCGTAGCCGGCCTGCTCAAGCTGCGCCTGGCAGTGCTCCTGGATATCCCAGGCGGCGTCCTCGTCCGGGATGTCGCCCGGTGGTCGGGCGAAGAACACCGTGTTCGGTTCCAGGGTGAGCTGGTAGTGCGAGATGTGCGAGGGCTGCAGGGCAAAGGCACGCTCCAGGTCGACTTCGGCCATGGCCAGGCTCTGACCGGGCAGCGCATACATCAGGTCGATGTTGAAGTTGTCGAATCCGGCGTCCTGCGCAAGCTTGACCGCACGATCGGCCTGTGCGCTGTCGTGGATCCGACCGAGACGGCGCAGGCATTCGTCGTCGAAGCTCTGGATTCCAAAGCTGATGCGGTTGATACCGGCCAGGCGGTAGTCCTCGAAGCGCCCGTGTTCGGCCGTCCCGGGATTGGTCTCCAGGGTCACCTCCAGACCGGGTGCAAAGCGCAGCCGGCTGCTGGCCGCCTGGATGAAGCGGTCGATCTGCGCGGGCGGGAACAGGCTGGGCGTGCCGCCGCCGAAGAACACGCTGTGCACGGTGCGGCCCCAGACCAGCGGGAGGTCGTGGTCGAGGTCGCGTATCAGCGCATCCACGTAACCGGCGAAGGGCAGTGCGCCCTTGGCTTCATGCGAGTTGAAATCGCAGTAGGGACACTTGCGCACGCACCACGGCAGGTGCACGTACAGCGACAGGGGCGGTGGGATCAACATATGCACATTGTAGGAGGGTGTCCTGCCCGCGATTGGCTTGTCTCCCAGGTCCGGGCTCGCGCAGATGCTCCAGATCGCCCCGTAGATCCGGGCTTGCTCCGATGCTCTCGGCCTGGCCGCGCAGAGCATCCGAGCAAGCTCGGATCCAAGGGCTCAAGCTTCCGGGTGGTCCGGCTCTGGCACCACCTCGGCCAGCCGTTTCTTCAGCAGCGCCAGCGCCTGGCCGCGGTGGCTGAGGCGGTTCTTCAGCGCCAGGCTCATCTCGGCGGCTGATTGTCCGTGGGCTGGATCCATGAACACCGGGTCATAGCCGTGCCCGCCGCCGCCGCGCCGCGCCGGCAGGATCTGGCCGCGCCACAGCCCTTCGACGATCAGCGGCTGCGGATCCTGTGCGTGTCGCAGCAGAACGAGGACGCAGTAGAAATGCGCGCCGCGGGCGGGCGTCGGCACGTCCTGCATGTCCTTGAGCAGCCTGTCGATGTTCGCATCGGCATCGCCGTGGACCCCGGCATAGCGCGCCGAGTACAGCCCCGGCGCTCCGTGCAGCGCGTCCACGCACAGGCCCGAGTCGTCGGCCAGCGCGGGCAGGCGGGTGGCCTGGCACGCGTGACGAGCCTTGATCAGGGCGTTTTCCACGAAGGTGCCGCCGGTCTCGTCGGCGTCGCCCACGCCAAGTTCCGACTGCGCGGTCAGTCCCACCGCCGCGTCCGCCAGCAGGGCCCGAAGCTCTTCGAGCTTGCCGCGGTTGGAGGAGGCCAGTATCAGTTTCAAGGGTCGATCAGCTCGTGGCGTGGTCATTGCAAGGCTGCAGCAGGTCCCAGCGATTGCCGTAGTGGTCCTGGAACACCGCCACCGTGGCGTAGGCTTCGACGCGCGGCGTCTCGGTGAAGTGGACGCCATTGGCGCGCATGCGTTCGTAGTCGCGCCAGAAGTCGTCCGTCTGCAGGAACAGCGCAACGCGGCCGCCGGTCTGGTTGCCGATGGCTGCGCGCTGCGCCTCATCGACCGCCTGGGCCAGCAGCAGCGAGGTTCCCCGGCTGCCCGGCGGGGCCACCCGCACCCAGCGCTTGCCTGCGCCGCGGTCGGTGTCCTCCAGCAGGGCGAAACCCAGGGCGCCGGTGTAATGGGCGATGGCGGTGTCGTAGTCATCGACCACCACGGTGACCAGGCTCAGGAACTGGGGCATGTCAGCGGCTCGCGAGTGGCGGGGGGCTGCATCGATCGCGGCGGCAGCGTCGCTCAGCCGGCCAACGCCGCGCGCTGCGCCTCGAACAGCTCGCCGATACCTTTTTCGCCAAGCGCCAGCAGCGCATTCAATTCGTCACGACGGAACGCATGGCCTTCGGCCGTGCCCTGCAGCTCGATGAAACCGCCGCCGTCGTTCATCACCAGGTTCATGTCGGTGTCGCAGTTGCTGTCTTCCGGATAATCGAGGTCGAGCACCGGCTCGCCGTTGTAGATGCCGACCGACACCGCGGCCACGGCGCCGTGGATCGGTTCACGCACGCCTTTGCCGGACTTGATCTCGTTGCGGCCCTTGAGCCAGTTCACCGCATCCACCAGGGCGACGTAGGCGCCGGTGATCGCCGCAGTGCGGGTGCCGCCATCGGCCTGCAGCACGTCGCAGTCCAGGGTGATGGTGCGCTCGCCCAGCGCCCCGCGATCAACACAGGCGCGCAGTGCGCGGCCGATCAGGCGCTGGATCTCCAGCGTGCGTCCGCCCTGCTTGCCGCGCGAAGCTTCGCGATCGCTGCGACTGTGGGTGGCGCGTGGGAGCATTCCGTATTCGGCAGTGACCCAGCCCTCGCCCTTGCCGCGCAGAAAACCGGGCACGCGGTTTTCGACGGAAGCGGTGCACAGCACCCGGGTATCGCCAAAGGAGACCAGTACCGAGCCCTCCGCGTGGCGGGTGTAGCCGCGCTGGATGACGACGTCACGCATCTGGTCGGCGAGGCGGCCACTGGGGCGGGCGAGGGGCATGTGCGATCCGGTTTTCGGGGCGCACTAGGTTACCATTCGCGCTCCACGCAGCCGGGGCACTCCATGATCCGCAGCATGACTGCCTACGCGACCGTCGAGCGCGCCATCGACGGTGGAACGCTGGCCTGCGAGTTGCGCTCGGTCAACCATCGATTCCTCGAGCTGGCGTTGCGCCTGCCCGAGGAATTGCGCGTGCTGGAGCCGGCGCTGCGCGAGCGAATCGCCTCGCGGATCGCGCGCGGAAAGCTCGACTTCAGCCTGCGCCTGCGCGGCAGTGAAAACGAGGCAAACCTGCAGTTGAACGCCACGCTGCTGCGTCAGCTGTCCGAACTCGCGCTGGACATGACCTCGCGCTTTCCGGCGCTGCGCACCGAGTTCATCGACCTGCTGCAATATCCTGGCGTGCTGCAGGCGCGTTCGATAGATCCGGAGCTGCTGCAGGGCGAGGCCCTGGCGCTGCTGGACACGTTGCTCGACCAGTTCGTGGCGGCGCGCGAGCGCGAGGGCGCGAACCTGGCCGCGGCGATACGCGAACGCGTGGACGCCGTGGCGGCGCGGGCGGCCGAAGCACGCGAACTGGTGCCAATGATCCGTACGGGCCAACGCCAGAAGATGGAAGCGAAGCTCGCCGACCTTGGTCCGCAGGCAGATCCCGGACGCCTGGAGCAGGAGATGGTGATCTGGCTGCAGAAGCTTGACGTCGATGAAGAGCTCGACCGCCTCGACAGCCACGTTCTCGAGATACGCCGCATCCTCAAGCAGACCGAGCCTGTGGGCCGGCGCCTGGATTTCCTGCTGCAGGAGTTCAACCGCGAGGCCAATACGCTGGGTTCCAAGTCGGTGGACGTACGCACCACCAACATCGCCGTCGAGCTCAAGGTGCTGATCGACCAGATCCGCGAACAGGTGCAGAACATTGAGTAGGACGGCGCGCGCATGAGCCTGCGCGGAACCCTGTATGTGGTCGCTGCGCCTTCAGGCGCAGGCAAGAGCAGCATCGTCAACGCGGTGCTGGCACGGGATCCGCATATCGCGCTGTCGATCTCGTTCACCTCGCGCGCGCCGCGCCCGGGCGAGCGCCACGCGCAGCACTACAACTTCGTCGAGGCCGGCGAGTTCCACCAGATGATCGAGGCCGGCGACTTCTTCGAATACGCCAGCGTCCACGGCGACTGGAAGGGCACCGCCCGCCAGTCGGTGGAGCCGCAGCTGTGCGCTGGCAAGGATGTGCTGCTCGAAATCGATTGGCAGGGCGCGCGCCAGGTGCGCGCCAAGGTGCCCGATGCGGTGAGCGTTTTCATCCTGCCGCCGTCGCGCCAGGCGCTCGAGCAGAGGATGCGCGCGCGCGGGCAGGACAGCGAAGCGGTCATGGCCCAGCGGCTGGCGGCGGCGCGCGAGGAAATGTCGCATTACGCCGACTTCGACTACGTCATCGTCAACGAAGTGTTCGACACCGCCGTCGACGAGATGTGCGCGATTTTCGTTGCCAGCCGGTTGCGCCGCGAGCACCAGGCCGCGCGCCAGTCGGAATTGATCACCGCACTTCTGGCCGATCCCTGAAACTGTAGCCGGGCCGCGCGCTGTCGGTGCGAGCGGCATCGGCGGGAGCGGCATTCCGCCGTGAGCCGTACCCACGGACGACCGCAATCAGCCCGGGAGCCTTACCAGCGGGTGATCGCGGCCGGACGCCCGATTCCAGCAGATGCCCCCCGCGGGCCGGGCACTGGACCCCAACCCGGGTGCTAACTGACTGATTCAGCACCATCTTTACGCTTGCAAGATTGCGTTGCCGGCGCGGCACGCCTACAATCCACGACCCTTTTCCCACCAGATCGCGCGGCCCTACAAGGTCGCCGGGAGCCCGCATGGCCCGTATCACCGTAGAAGATTGCCTGGAAGTCGTCGACAACCGTTTCGACCTGGTCATGATGGCGGCCAAGCGCGCCCGCCAGCTCGCCAATGGCGTCGAGTCCACGCTGGACAACGTCGAGGCCGGCGACAAGCCGACCGTCATGGCGCTGCGCGAGATCGCGGCGCGAAAGATCGACAACGCCCTGATCGACCGCGTCGAAAAGTCTGAGCGCGAGCGCGCCGAGCGTGAAGCGATGGAGTGGGCAGCGGCCGAAGTCGTCGCCGACGACGACCTGTCCAAGGGCGACGACTGATCCCGCCAACGTCCTGAGGCGTCATTTCAGACAGCCCGCCCCGAGCGGGCTGTCTGCATATTGGCAGCCGGTTTCTTTTGTTGGCGCCCACAGCGGCCACGGCAGCCACCGGGCGTGTTTGCCGTTGCCCAGCCGCTGGCATACGCTGGCGACATGACCTCCCCCCGTCCCGCCAACGCGGCCGAAGCGCCGCGGGCAGCTGCAGCCGATGCGCCTGATTACGTGCGCCAGCTCGAGCTCGCGGCCGCCTATCTGCCGGCCGAGCAGGTGCCCCTGCTGCGGCGTGCATGGGAGGTGGGCGCCGCCGCGCACGTGGGCCAGACGCGGCGTTCGGGAGAGGAGTACATCACCCACCCGATCGCGGTCGCCCAGGTGCTGGCCGAGCTGGGCCTGGATGTCGAGACCCTGATCGCCGCAATCCTGCACGATACGATCGAGGACACCCCGCTGACCCATGCCGAAATCGCCGAGGCGTTCGGCGAATCGGTCGCCGAACTGGTCGACGGCGTGACCAAGCTGGACAAACTGCATTTCCGCGATCGCCAGGAGGCGGCGGCCGAAAGCTTTCGCAAGATGCTGCTGGCCATGTCACGCGACCTGCGCGTGATCATGATCAAGCTCGCCGATCGCCTGCACAACATGCGCACCCTCGGCGCGCAGGGCAGCGAGGCACGTCGGCGCATCGCCAAGGAAACGCTGGACATCTACGCGCCCATCGCCCAGCGCCTGGGCATGAACCTGGTGAAGTCCGAACTGCAGGACCTCGGCTTCCGCGCGCTGTATCCGTGGCGTCACGCGATCATCGACAAGCACATCCGCAGCCAGCCGGTGGTGCGGCGCGAGTCGATGGCGCAGATCGAGGCCCAGCTGTCGCAACGCCTGACCAAGGAAGGCCTGCAGCACAGGCTGGTCAGCCGGTTCAAGACCCCGGGGAGCATCTACAACAAGATGCATGGCGAGGGCAAAAGCTTCGACCAGGTGATGGACGTGTTCGGGTTCCGGCTCGTGGTGGAGAGCGTGCCGCTGTGCTACCAGGCCCTTGGCGCGGCGCACGCGCAGTACAAGCCGCTCGACTCGCGCTTCCGCGACTTCATCGCCATCCCCAAGGCCAACGGCTACCAGTCGCTGCACACCGTGCTGTTCGGCCCTTACGGCTCGCCCATCGAAGTGCAGATCCGGACCCAGGAGATGGACCTGATCGCCGAACGCGGCATCGCCGCGCACTGGACCTACAAATACGGCGCGGCCACGCCCAACAGCGCGCAGAGCCGCGCCCATGCCTGGATCGTGGAGCTGATCGAGAACCAGCGCGCCGCCGGCTCGTCGCTGGAGTTCCTGGACAACGTCAAGGTCGACCTGTTCCCGGACGAGGTCTACCTGTTCACGCCCAAGGGCAAGATCCTCTCGCTACCGCGCAATTCCACCGCGCTCGACTTTGCCTACGCGGTGCACACCGATGTTGGCAACCAGGCCGTGGCCTCGCGCGTGGATCGCAAGCTGGTGCCGCTGCGCACGCGCCTGACCAGCGGCGAGAGCGTGGAGATCATCACCGCCAAGTCGGCCGCGCCCAAGCCGCAATGGCTGGAATTCGTGGTCACCAGCAAGGCGCGTACGGCCATTCGGCACCAGCTCAAGCAGCTCGAGCACGAAGACGCTGTGCAGCTCGGCCATCGCATGCTCGACCGCGCGCTGGAAGAACTGGACAGCTCGCTGGAGCGACTGCCGCAGCAGCGCCTGGATGCCTTCCTTTCCGAGCACCGCTACCCGCGCCTGGAGGCGCTGCTGGCCGATGTGGCGCTGGGCAACTGGATGCCTGCCCAGGCGGCGCAGGCGCTGACGGCCTATGCGGAACTGCGCAGCGGCAGCCAGTCGCGACATTCGCAGGAGAAGATCCTGATCAACGGCACCGAGCGCGGCGTGGTCAGCTTCGCCAACTGCTGCCAGCCGCTTCCCGGTGACGAAATCATGGGCTACCACACCGCCGGCAAGGGCATCGTGGTGCACCGGCTGGACTGCCCCAACGTGGCCGAATTCCGCAAGTCGCCCGAGCGCTGGATCCCGATCGACTGGGACGAGGCCGTGACCGGCGACTACGACGCTGCGCTGCTGATCGACGTGGAGAATCGCACCGGCGTACTCGCCCAGGTGGCGGCGGCAGTAGCGCAGGCGAAATCCAACATCGATCGCGTTGAATACCTCGAGCGCGACATCAACGCGGCGGTCCTGCGCTTCTCGATCCAGGTGCGCGACCGCAACCACCTGGCCGAAGTCATGCGCCGGCTGCGCCGGTTGGGCGTAGTGCACGGAGTCAGGCGGCAGTAGAAGCGGCACCCTAGAGGGCACTGCGCGGCGCTCGCTACAATCGTGGTCCACTTCCAGATACGCGCGAACGCCATGGCCCACCAGATCATCCAGACCGACCAAGCCCCCGCCGCCATCGGCCCCTATTCGCAGGCCGTGCGCGCCGGCAATACCGTCTATTTCTCCGGTCAGATCCCGCTGGATCCCGCCACTGGTGCACTGGTCGAGGGTGATTTTGAAGTACAGGTACGCCGCGCCTTCGACAACCTGCAGGCGGTCGCGGTCGCCGCAGGTGGCTCACTCGACAGCATGGCCCGGCTGGGCCTGTACCTCGTTGACCTTGGGCAGTTCGCCGCAGTCAATCAGGTCATGCAGGAGTATTTTTCAGCCCCCTACCCGGCACGGTCGACGGTGCAGGTGCCGGCCCTGCCGAAGGGCGCGGTGTTCGAAGTCGATGCGGTGATGATCCTGGATTGAGAACGCTGCGCTGGACCGAGGTATCGCCGCTGATGCCGTGCCAATCCTTTCTTTCCGACCCGGGCACGAGGCGAATCCTGACTGGCTTTAACGTGGGGCGCTGGGCATCCTAGTGCGATGGCGTCCGCACCCCGCAGTACCGAACCCGCTTTCAACCTGCCCATCGCCCGGAACATCGTCGGAGTGGGGCCGAAGGTTGCCGAAAAGCTGGCCGCGCGCGGGCTGGTCAGCGTGCAGGATCTCTGGCTGCACCTTCCATTGCGTTACGAGGACCGGACCCGGCTGACGCCGATCCGCGACCTGAAGCCCGGGGTCCCGGTGCAGGTCGAGGGCAGGGTCGAAGCGGTCGAGCGCGGATTCCGCTACCGGCCTTTGCTGCGGGTCGCCATCGGCGACGAGTCACGGGCAACCCTGGTGCTGCGCTTCTTCCACTTCCGTGCCGCACAGGTCGCGCAGTTCGTGCCCGGTTGTCGCGTGCGCTGCTACGGCACGCCAAAGCCCGGTCAGAACGGCCTGGAGATCGTGCATCCGCGCTATCGGGTGATCGATGAGGGCGAGGAAGGCGTTCTCGATGACGCGCTCGATCCGGTATACCCCGCGGTCGAGGGGATCGGCCCAGCATCGATGCGCAAGCTGATCCTGCAGGCGCTCGAGCGCCTGCCCGACGATGCGTCGCTGGAGCTGCTGCCCTCCGGACTGCTGGAGGAGCTGGGCCTGCCTTCATTGCGGCAAGCGCTGCTCGGGATGCACAGGCCGCCACGCGACGCCAACCTGGCCGAGCTGGCGGCAGGGCTGCACCCGGCGCAGCGTCGGCTGGCGCTGGAAGAACTGCTGGCCCACAACCTGAGCCTGCGCCGCCAGCGAATCGCGCTGCAGCGGCAATCGGCCCCGGCACTCGATGGTGGAACCCGGCTCGCAAACGCACTTCAGGCAAGCCTGCCGTTCCAGCTCACTGCAGCCCAGCAGCGCGTGTACATGCAGATCTGCGCCGACCTGTCGCAGCCGGTGCCGATGCTGCGACTGGTGCAGGGCGACGTGGGCAGCGGCAAGACCGTGGTGGCCGCTCTGGCGGCCCTGGTGGCTGTGGAGTCCGGAAAACAGGTCGCGCTGGCTGCGCCCACCGAACTGCTGGCCGAGCAGCATCTGGTGAACCTGCGAGGCTGGCTGGAGCCGCTGGGCGTGCGGGTCGCGTGGCTGGCGGGCAAGGTCACCGGCAAGGCGCGCGCCGCCGTGCTGGAAGAAGTCGCTTCGGGCCAGGCCCAGGTCGTGGTGGGTACTCACGCCCTGATGCAGGAAGCGGTGTCCTTCCACGACCTGGGCCTGGCCATCGTCGACGAACAGCACCGCTTCGGCGTGCACCAGCGCCTGGCGCTGCGCGACAAGGGCGCCTCCGGTGGCCTGGTGCCACACCAGCTGATCATGACGGCTACGCCAATCCCACGGACCCTCGCCATGGCCGCCTATGCGGACCTCGATGTTTCCTCGATCGACGAGCTGCCGCCCGGGCGAACCCCGGTGCAGACGGTCGCATTGAGCGGCGAGCGCCGTCCCGAGCTGGTGGAGCGGATTCGCGCGGCATGTGCCGAGGGACGCCAGGCCTACTGGGTCTGCACCCTCATCGATGACAGCGACGAGGTCGTGGCACAGGCGGCGCAAGGCACCTTCGAGGCGCTGTCAGCACAATTGCCGGAGGTGAAGCTTGGTCTCGTCCACGGCCGCATGAAACCGGCGGAGAAGCAGGCGGTCATGCGTGCGTTCAAGGCTGGTGATGTGGACCTGCTGGTCGCCACGACGGTCATCGAGGTCGGCGTCGACGTGGCCAACGCCTCACTGATGATCGTGGAGAATGCGGAGCGCCTGGGATTGGCCCAGCTGCACCAGCTGCGCGGCCGGGTGGGGCGGGGTTCGGCGGCTTCAAATTGCGTCCTGCTCTACCAGGCGCCCCTCTCGGCGATGGCCAGGCAGCGTCTGGCCACGATGCGCGAGACCAGCGACGGATTCCTCATCGCCGAGAAGGATCTGGAGCTGCGCGGGCCTGGCGAGCTGCTGGGCACCCGCCAGACTGGCCTGGCGACGTTCCGCGTGGCCGACTTGGTGCGCGACGCCGCACTGCTGCCGCAGGTGCGCGAGCTGGCTGATCAGCTGTTGGCGCAGTCGCCGGATGTAGCCGACAGGATTATCGCGCGCTGGGTAGGTGGCGCGGCGCGCTACGCAGCGGCGTGACCGGTTCTGTATTGCCGGCCGAGGAGTGCGGATGCGATCCCGGCGGTGCTTCCCTGCGCGGGTGCATCAGTCGAAGGTCGAGTTGCGCGGCGCTTTCCCACGGCGGTCCCGGATGCCAGACTCGCGTGCTGAGTCTGGAGCCGCCTGTATGACCAACGACACGATCCCCCTGCTGATCGACACCGACCCCGGCGTGGATGATGCGCTCGCCTTGCTCATGGCTTTCAACGATGACCGGCATCGCATCGTGGGCCTCACGGTCGCGGCCGGCAACGTTGGACTCAGGCATACGGTGCGCAACGCGCTCAAGCTGTGTGAAGTGGCGGGACGCAGCGACATTCCTGTGTTCGCCGGTTGCGCCGAGCCGCTCCTGCACGCCTCGGTCGATGCGGCGCATGTGCATGGCGTCGACGGCTTCGGTGACATCGGTTACAAAGCTGCCGCCGCACAGGCGCAGGCGGAACACGCCGCCATTGCCATCCTGCGCCTCTCGCATGAGCACGCGGGCCAACTGCTGCTGGTTGCGCTGGGTCCGCTGACCAATCTCGCGCTTGCGTTGAAGCTGGACCCGTCACTGCCCTCGCGGATCAAGCGGCTGGTGATCATGGGCGGCGCAGTCAGCGCCCACGGCAATATCACCGCCACCGCCGAGTTCAACATCGGCTTTGACCCGGAAGCGGCGCACATCGTGTTCGATTGCTTCCCGAATTTCGACCTTGCGGACTGGGAAGCGGTGATCGGGCACGGGTTCCTGCATGAAGCCGCCGAGTTGTGGCTGCGTGCGGACTCTCCGCGGGCGCGCTTCTACGAGGAAATCTCGCGCCAGACCCGGCTGTGGTCGGCGGACCGGCGCGGCGACCAATGGCACTCGGCCGACGCGCTGGCCATGGCGTTCGCGCTGCACCCGGAAGGCGCGCGGACGCTCACCGAGCGGCCGGTGGCGGTAGAGCTGGCAGGTAGCTTGACGCGTGGGGCGACCATCGTGGACTGGAACCAGCAGCACGGGCGGCCGGACAATGCGCGGATCCTGATGCGCTACGACCAGCCGCTTTTCGAGCAGTTGATCCGGGACGCGCTGGCTGCCGTGTAGCCCCTATTGCGCCGGCAATGAAGAGCAGGCTAAAATGCCGCTCTTCACTCCCAGATCCGGTGCCCGCCATGAAGGCCGACATCCACCCGCAGTATCGCGACGTCGTTTTCCAGGATGTCACTTCCGATTTCAAGATCCTCACTCGCTCCACCCTTGCCAGCAAGGAAACGGTGAAGTGGGAGGACGGCAACGAGTATCCGCTGATCAAGGTGGAAGTCTCGTCGTCCTCGCATCCGTTCTACACCGGCCAGCACAAGGTGATGGATACGGGCGGGCGCATCGACAAGTTCCAGAGGCGCTACCAGCAGAAGTAATGCTGGCCCCGCCAAGACTGCCCGACGGCCGCGCCCTGCGCGGCCGTTTGCATTTCCGCGGTGCCGCGCAAGCGACGACGGTTCGCCAGCTGCAGATGGCGCCGCGTGGAGCCGCGGCTCCAAAACCCGTGTGCGATAATCCACGGGTTCCGCGGGCCGACCGTGGATTCCCGTCCCGCGTCCGGCATGGCCGAGCGCAAACCCCACGAAGGAGCGCACTGTGTCCGATCTCGACCAGGTCACGCTGACCGCCGGCGACACGTCGGTTGACCTACCCGTATTGAAGCCGACGCTGGGCAATGATTGCGTCGATATTTCCCGGCTGACCAAGGAAACGGGCCTCTTCACCTACGATTCCGGCTACACCGCCACCGCCAGCTGCAAGTCCGCAGTGACCTACATCGACGGCGACGAGGGTGTGCTGCTCTATCGCGGCTATCCGATCGAGCAACTGGCCAAGAAGTCGAGCTTCCTTGAAGTCGCATTCCTGCTGATGAACGGTGAGCTGCCGACGGCAGATGAGTTCGCGAAGTTCGACCATGAAGTCGCGCATCACACGATGATGCACGAGGCCTTCAAGAATTTCCTGGGCGGTTTCCGCCATGACGCGCATCCCATGGCGATGATGGTCGGAATGGTCGGTTCGATGGCCGCCTTTTACCACAACACCTTGGACCTGGAAGACCCCGAGCAGCGTCGCCTGGCCGCGATCCGCCTGATCGCCAAGGTGCCGACCATTGCGGCAGCGTGCTACCGCTACTCGATTGGCTGGCCGGTGCGCTTTCCGCGCAACAACCACGCGTATGTCGACCGCTTCCTGCACATGATGTTCGAGGTGCCGAGCGAACCGCTGGAACTCAATCCGGTAGCGGCCAAGGCGCTGGACCTGCTCTTCATCCTGCATGCCGACCACGAGCAGAACGCCTCCACCTCGACCGTGCGCATGGTGGGCTCCACCGGTGCCAACCCGTACGCCTGCGTGGCGGCCGGCGTGGCCGCGCTGTGGGGACCCGCCCACGGTGGCGCGAACGAGGCGGTGCTCAAGATGCTGGGCGAGATCGGCAGGCCGGAGAACGTGAGCGCGGCCGTGGACAAGGCCAAGGACAAGGAGTCCGGTTTCCGTCTGATGGGCTTCGGCCACCGCGTCTACAAGAACTTCGACCCGCGGGCCAAGATCATCCGCGAGATGACCCACGAGGTACTGGCAGAGCTGGGGATCAACGATCCGATGCTGGAGGTTGCGCTGCGCCTGGAAGAGGCTGCACTGAAGGACGACTACTTCGTGCAGCGCAAGCTGTACCCGAACGTGGATTTCTATTCGGGCATCATCTACAAGGCGCTCAACATCCCCACCGAGATGTTTACCGTCATGTTTGCGATTGCCCGTACCGCCGGCTGGGTTGCCCACTGGCTTGAGCAGCAGGTTGATCCGGAAGCGCGGATCGGTCGCCCGCGCCAGATCTACACCGGCTACGACCGGCGCGACTACAAGGACCAGGCTGACCGCTGAGACTTGATCCAGGCCGCAGCTCAAAAGCCCCGCAGTGCGGGGCTTTTTTGTGGCCGGCAATCAAGCCAAGGGATTCCGGGCGTCGGCGCCATATGCGCCCAGGGCGTCCCCGGCCACGAGGTCGCGCACCTGCGCAAGCGAGGCCCGCTTCATAGGCCTCTCGTCGAGAACCGACCGGGGTGCCTGGCGTAGCGCGTCATAGGGCAGGACGGTCACGTCGATGGGCAGGTCATCGGCAGTGAATGCCCAGGCAGCAACCTCCAGCTCGCGTTCGCGATCGAGGCGAACGCGCCGACTGAATCGGTCTGCGGGGATTCCCTGCTCCAGCAGCCACCTGTCTACGGCGTCCTCGTCGTCGCTGTGCAGATGCAGTTGCACCGGTGAGTTGCCATCCGCCGTGCCTTCCAGGACCGACCCCACCAGTCGCGGATGGAAGGCGGAGAAGAATTCCAGGGCACGCACTGCGGCCTGGCGCCGGATCGCGAGGGCTACGTGGTGGGCTTCGCCGATGAACAGCCGCTGGTACTGGCGCAACGCATCCTCGATCTCCCGATTCCCGGGCAACGAGGCATCGTCATGGATCCCAAGGCGCTCGGCCGCCTTGCGCTTGGCCTGGTGGTAGTCGCCAATCCCGCCTTCGGCCATCAGTCGGGCCGCTTCGTGGGCCAGGCGTTGGCGACGTTCGCGCGTGCGGGTCTGTGAATGCTGGCGTGCGTGATGCATGGCGCCACCTCGACATCTGCGCGTTGCCCGACTCTAGCCGATCGGGCGTGGCGCGAACAGGCAGCGTTGCGCAACCGCTTCGCTGCCATCCAGTCAGAAAATGTCGAACGCTTCCTCGTCCGCTATGGCGTCGTCGCTGCCGAAATCGGCATACGACTGCATGCGGTCAAGATCCTCGACCTTGACGTACTCGGCCACGCCACCGTTGGATTCGGTGGAGATACTGCCGGAACTGCCCACGTACACCTTGATCATTCCTTCGGGTGGATCGTTGCCTGCCACCGGCCGCCCCTTGAGCGCCTCGCGCATGAAGTCGATCCAGATGGGAAGCGCGGCACGGCCGCCGTATTCACCGCGACCAAGGCTGCGGAAATCATCGCGGCCGACCCAGACGACGGTGGCGAGGTTGGCGGCAAAGCCGCTGAACCAGGCATCGCGGTAGTCGTTCGTCGAGCCGGTCTTGCCGCCGACGTCCTCGCGCTCCAGCACTTTCGCGGCGGTTCCGGTGCCGCGCTGCACGACGTCGCGCATCATCGAGATGATCTGGTAGGCGGTGCGATCGTCGATGGCCCGCGGCGCTACTGCGGCGTCGGGATCGGCAGGAACCGCGGGGCCTGGGGCGACCCCGGCCGAAGCCACTGGCGCTGCTGGTGCAGAGGGAGCCGGGACCGGTCCCAGGTTGAAGCCAGACACCACATTGGACGTACCGGCTGCAGCTCCGGGGCGTCCGCAAGTGCGGCAGGCCGTGGCCGGGTTTTCCTTGAAGATCACATTGCCGTCGCGGTCCCTCACCTCATCGATGATCCACGGTGTGACCCGCGAGCCGCCGTTGACGAAGACCGCATAGCCGCGTGCCATCGAAAGCGGAGTCAACGACGCCGTTCCGAGCGACATCGACAGGTTGGGCGGAAGTTCCGCCTCGTCAAAGCCGAACTGGCTGATGTACTTGCGGGCGAAGTCCACCCCGATGCCGTCGAGCAGGCGCACCGAGACCAGGTTCTTGGACCGGACCAGGGCTTCGCGGAGCCGCATGGGGCCGGAGAATCCACCACCGTCGTTCTGCGGGCGCCACGTGCGCCCACGTCGGTCGCGGAACACCACCGGCGCATCCAGCACGATCGAACCGGGATTGAACCCACGTTCGAACGCCGCCGCATAGACGAACGGCTTGAAACTGGAACCCGGCTGGCGGCGCGCCTGGGTGGCGCGATTGAACTTGTTTCCGGCGAAGCTGTAGCCGCCGATGATGGTCCGGATCGCGCCGCTGTAGGCATCAAGCGACACCAGCGCGGCCTGGGCACTCGGCAGCTGATCGACCTCGTACTTGGTCGCCTCCTCGCCTTCCTTGGGCGCAACCCGCTTCACCCGCACCAGGTCGCCACGCTTGAAGAGCTTGGCCGGGCTGCGCCCGGTCCACTTGCTGGCGGACGGGCCGAGTGCGATCACGCTCGCGTCGGCTAACACCACTTCGGCACCACCCTCCTTGCTGGTGTGGGCCACCACGCCGGGGACGAGTCCGTTCTGCGCCGGGATCCCTTCCAGATGCGACGACAGCGCTTTTGCGTCAGCGTCAGCGGCTACTTCAAACTGCTGCTCCGCACCCCGCCAGCCATGCCGGTGGTCATACACGCGCAGCCCTTCGCGAACCGCGACGTCGGCCGCGACCTGCATCACCGGATCGATCGTGGTGGTGACGTGGTAGCCCTTGGTCAGGACGTCGCCGCCGTAGCGCGCGATCATTTCCTGGCGGACCATTTCGGCCACGTACGGTGCATAGACTTCCACGGGCCGCTCGTGCGGCTCGGCATGCATGGGTTCGGCCTTGCCCTGCGCAGCCTGGGCCGGGGCCAGGTAGCCCTCTTCGACCATGCGGTCGAGCACATAGTCGCGCCGCTCGCGGTTGCGCGACGGGTTGCTGATGGGATTGCCGCTGGACGGGAACTTGGGCGTGCTCGCCAGGGTCGCCGTCTCGGCCAGGGTCAATGCGTCGAGCGGCTTGCCGTAGTAGTACTCGGCGGCTGCGCCCACGCCATAGGCCCGGTTGCCGAAAAAGCTCTTGTTCAAGTAAAGCTCGAGGATCTCGTCCTTGGTCAGCAGCTTCTCGATTTTCATTGCCAACAGCATCTCGGCAAGCTTGCGCGTGTAGCTGTATTCGGAGCTCAGGAAGAACTGGCGAGCCACCTGCTGGGTGATGGTGCTGCCTCCGGGAACCCGGGTGTCGCTGGTCGTGCTCAGCAGCCAGATTGCCCGTGCCACACCCTTGTAGTCGACCCCCCCATGGTCGTAGAAGCGGCTGTCTTCGACCGCGACGAAGGCCTGCTTCACCGATGCCGGCACCTCCTCGATCTTCACCGGGTAGCGCCGGGTTTCACCGAAAAGGCCGATCAGGCGTCCGTCGCTCGCGTGGACGTACAGAGGTTCCTGCAACTCCATGCCGCGCAGGGACTGGATGTCCGGAAGCCGGGAGGAGACCACGTAATAGAGGCTGCCTAGAACGGCAACACCCACCAGCGACAGGGCGACGAAAGCAACAATCGCCCAGCGCAGCAGGCGGCGAAAACGTGACATCGAGGCAGATTCCGATTGCAGAACGTGTGGCGCCGGAGTATAGATGACTCCGGGTATCGGCCAACATGTTCCGGGGGGAAACAGATACTTGGCGGATATCCTTAGTGAACCGTGACAAGCAGCACAAGCTGTCGATCGGCTATTGCAAGTAGTGAAAACTTCGTTATTAATGTGCGCCGGGGCCGCTGCAATTCAGCGATTGGCGTAAGGGGAGATACCGTGGGGCTTATACCGAAGAGCCAGTCGTCGCTGATAGGCGTCGACATCAGTTCGACTGCGGTGAAGCTGATCCAGCTTTCCCGGGCGGGAAACCGCTTCCGCGTGGACCATTACGCCGTGGAGCCACTACCACCCAATGCGGTGGTCGAGAAGAACATCGTGGAGGTCGAGGCTGTAGGCGAAGCCATTCGCCGGGCCATGACCCGCGCGGGCAGCAAGGCGCGCCACGCGGCGGCGGCGGTGGCCGGATCCGCGGTGATCACCAAGATCATCCCCATGCCGGGCGACCTGGATGAGAGCGATCTCGAAGCCCAGGTGGAGCTCGAGGCGGTCAATTACATCCCGTACCCGATCGAAGAAGTAAACCTCGATTTCGAAGTGCTGGGACCGATGCCCAACAACCCGGAAATGGTCCAGGTTCTGCTGGCCGCATCGCGCTCCGAGAACGTCGAGCTCCGCCAGTCGGCACTCGAGCTGGGTGGCCTGGTCGCCAAGGTCATGGACGTGGAAGCGTTTGCGATCGAGAACGCGTTTGCCCTGCTGTCCAGCGAGCTTCCGATTCCACACGATGGGGTGGTTGCGCTGGTCGACATCGGCGCGACGATGACCACGCTCAACGTGCTGCGCACCGGGCGCAGCCTGTACAGTCGCGAGCAGGTCTTCGGGGGCAAGCAGCTCACCGACGAGGTCATGCGGCGGTACGGTCTCAGCTACGAGGAAGCCGGTATGGCGAAGCGTCAAGGAGGCCTGCCGGAAACCTACGAGATCGAGGTCCTGGAGCCGTTCAAGGAAGCGACCGTGCAGCAGATCAGCCGCCTCCTGCAGTTCTTCTACGCCGGCAGCGAATTCAATCGCGTCGACCAGATCGTGCTGGCCGGCGGCTGCGCCGCGCTCGTCGGACTGCCGGAGATGGTGGAGGAGCAGTTGGGGGTTCCCACCGTGGTCGCCAACCCACTCGCGCAGATGACCCTGGGGCCACGAGTCCAGGCGCATGCGTTGGCACAGGATGCGCCGGCCTTGATGATCGCGACCGGCCTTGCCCTTAGGAGCTTCGACTAATGGCAAAGATCAATTTACTTCCGTGGCGTGCTGAGCGCCGCGCCCAGCGCCAGAAAGAGTTCTACGCGATGCTCGGACTCGCCGCGGCGGCCGGTGTATTCCTGTCGTTTGCCATCTGGTTCCACTACAGCCAGCAGATCAGCGGCCAGATTGTCCGCAACCAGTACCTCGAGGCGGAGATTGCCAAGGTCGATCAGCAGATCGTTGAGATCGAAGCTCTGGACAAGCAAAAGGATCGCCTGCTTGCCCGCAAGAAAGTGATTGAACAACTGCAGGCCAACCGTTCACAGATGGTGCACCTGTTCGACTCCCTGGTCCGCACTATCCCCGATGGTGTTGCCCTGGCGAACATCAAGCAGGAGGGCGACATCCTGACTCTGGAGGGCCGTTCCCAGTCCAACGCCCGCGTCAGCACGTACATGCGCAATCTTGAGGGGTCGGGCTGGATGACCAACCCTGACCTCTCGATCATCGAGGCCAAGAGCGAAGAGCCAGCCGCCGGAGTCGCAAAATCAAGCGACAGTCGCGCGCTTCCCTATGTGTTTACCCTCAAGGTGAAGCTGGCGAATCCGAACGCGACCGACGAGAAGACCGGATTGCCCTTGACCAGCACTTCGGTTGCTGGCACGCAGCCAGTCGAAATGGTTGCCGAACCTGAAACCAGCCCCGCGCCGGTTGTCGCTCCGGCGCCTGCCGCCGTTGAGCCGCCAATGGCAGAACCGGCTGCGCCCGCTACGCAAGGGAGCCCGGCGTCATGAGCCAGAAAAAGAAAATCAAGATCAGCGAACTTGACTTCAACAACATCGGCAGCTGGCCACAGAACGCCAAGATCGGCTTCTGCGTGCTCCTCAGCCTGCTGATCCTCGTGCTGGCTTATTTCCTGCTGATCAAGGGAAAGACCGAGGAACTTGAGGGTCTGGAGTCCCAGGAACGGACCCTGCGCAGCGACTTCGAGGAGAAGTCGGGGCGTGCGTCGAACCTCGAGCCGCTGAAGCAGCAAATGACGCAGATGGAGCAGGTGCTGCAGCAGATGCTGCGCCAGCTGCCGAGCAAGACGGAAATGCCTGACCTGATCGTGGACATTTCGCAGACTGCATTGTCCAGCGGCCTCTCCAACGAGCTGTTCCAGCCCGGTCCGGAAACGCCGAAAGAGTTCTATGCCGAGAAGCCGATCGCACTGCGGATGGTGGGTACCTATCATCAGTTTGGTGCGTTCCTTAGCGGTGTCGCTTCCCTGCCGCGCGTCGTGATCCTGACCATGCACGATATCTCGCTGAAACCGCGCGATAGCAAGAGCTCGATCACCGGCACCAGCGCGCTTGAGTTGTCCGGTACGGTGAAGACCTATCGGTATCTGGATGAGGAAGAAACTGCCGCCCAGGAACAGAAGGCGGCACAGGAAGCAGCAGCTGCCGGCGGAGCGCCCGCGCCTGCCACGCCCAGCGACCCGGGCGGTGGCCAATGATTTCGCTAATTACTCAGTTTCGGATCTTACTAATGGCGCGAAATTTGCTCCTGTTGGCCTGCCTTGTGTTGATTGCCGGCTGCGCCCGCGGCATCACCAGTTCGCCCGGCGAGGCACCGAACCTTGAAAGCTGGACAGCGGAGATACGCGCGCGTCCTGCGCCGCCACTGGAGCCGCTGCCGGTCATGCAGCAGTTTGAAACCTTCGAGTACGCGGCGCAGAGCATGCGTGACCCCTTCAGCGATGCGTGGACGAACGCGGATCTGGGTGGCACGCGCCCGGATGCCAACCGTCGCAAGGAAACGCTTGAACAGTACCCGCTGGACAGCCTTGACATGGTTGGTACGATCGGCGGCGGCTCGAGTTTGATTGCATTGGTGATGGCACCCGACAAGGTCACCCATCGGGTGCGCCCGGGCGCGTATCTGGGTCAGAGTGATGGCCGCATCACCGATGTACGCGAAGACAGGATAGAAATAATAGAACTTGTGCCGGACGGTGCGGGCGGCTGGCTGGAACGGCCGGCGGCAATTGCGCTTGAAGATCAATGATTAGGGGATACACGATGACCGCTTCGAACGCTCACAGCCTGACGTCCAACCCGCGCCTGGCCGCCCTTCGCTTCTGCACGCTCGCACTTGCGGTGGGACTGCTTGCCAGCGGGGCTACAGCCACCGCCGCAGCCGCCGAGCCCGTGGTAGCACCCGCTACTGGTGCCGATGGCACGACGCGCGGCGACATCGCGATTTCGAGCATCGACTTCAAGCGTGGCACCGACGGTGCAGGCAAGCTGATCCTGCGCTTCAGTGGAGCGGGGGCGATGCCCGACCTGCGCAACCAGGGTGCATCGGTCATCGTGGACGTCGGCAACGCCGCACTGCCGGCAGAGCTGCAGCGCCCGCTCAACGTCACGGATTTTGCGACGCCCGTACAACGGGTGGAGGCCAGAAGCGCGGGCAAGGGTTCGCAACTTGTACTGACTACCAGCGGCGCTTTCGACTCGATGGCGTACCAGACAGGCAACGAGTACATCGTCGAGATCTCGCCCAAGGCGGACGTTCGCGCGGTGGGTAGCAATGCATCGGGTGCGGCGGTAGCGACGGCTCAAGTAATAGCCAGCGCGCCGCGATCCTACAGCGGTCGCCCGGTGACCTTCAACTTCCAGGACGTGCCTGTCCGCACAGTCCTGCAGCTGATCGCTGAGGAATCCAACCTCAACATCGTTGCTTCGGATACGGTGCAGGGCAATGTCACGCTGCGACTGGTGAATGTGCCGTGGGACCAGGCGCTGGAAATCGTCCTGCGCGCCAAGGGCCTGGACCAGCGTCGCGACGGCGGGGTGGTCTGGGTGGCTCCGCAACCTGAGCTCGCCAAGTTCGAACAGGACAAGGAAGACGCGCGCATTGCGCTCAACAATCGCGAAGAACTCGTTACCGACTACGTTCAGATCAATTACCACAATGCAGCCGCAATCTTCAAAGCGCTGACTGAAGCGAAGGGAATTGGTAGTGGCGGCGGCGGTGCAGGTGGTGAAAGTGGTGGTAGCGCCAATCAGGAGAATGGATTCCTATCACCCCGCGGCCGCATCGTTGCAGATGAGCGTACCAACACCCTGATGATCAGCGACATACCGAGGAAAGTCGCGCAAATGCGTGAGTTGATCGACGTGATCGATCGGCCGGTGGACCAGGTGCTGATCGAAGGTCGCATCGTGATTGCGACCGACAGCTTTGCCCGTGACCTTGGAGCGCGTTTTGGCGTTTCGGGCTCGAAGCAATACGGCGGCAACACCGCTGGCATCGGCAGTACGGTTCCGGCAGTCGTTCCGGGTGCTGGTGGCGGTGCGGTACGGACCGGTGGGCTCAACGTCAATTTCCCGGCCGGGTCGTTTACCTCGGGCAATCCGGCGAGCCTCGCTTATACCTTGCTGGGCAACAATTTCTCGCTTGACCTCGAGCTGTCGGCGCTGCAGGAAGAGGGCCGTGGCGAGGTCATCTCCAATCCGCGCATCGTTACCACCAACCAGCGCGAGGGCAAGATTATCCAAGGCCAGGAAGTGGGCTACGTGACCCTCACCGGTGGCGGCACGGGCGTTCCGATTCCCAGTGTCGAGTTCAAGCAGGTCGCGCTGGAACTGCGGGTCACGCCAACAATCACCGACGACAACCGCGTGTTCCTGGTGCTCAACGTCAAGAAGGACGAAGTCATCAGCTTCATTGACACCTCGATCGGCCAGGTTCCGCAAATCGCAAAGCGCGAAATCGATACTGCGGTGCTGGTGGACGATGGGCAGACGGTGGTGATTGGCGGTGTGTACGAGTTCACCGACCGTGAGAGCATCGCCAAGGTGCCATTCCTCGGGGACGTTCCTTTCCTGGGCAACCTGTTCAAGAAGAAGGGTCGCAGCAAGGAAAAGGCGGAACTGCTGATTTTCGTGACGCCAAAGGTACTGCGGGTTGCCAAGCGCGCGCCTGCAGTCGAGCGCTTCGTCGAGCCACCGCGGGAAATCGTGCCGCGCGGCTGAAGCATCCCAGGATTGCAAGAAAGGGCCGCATGAGGCCCTTTTTTGTGGCCGCGACGAAAACATGGACAGTGCACAGGCTGAACATCAGACGCGGCAGCGGGCGCCTGTTGAACCATTGAGTGGTTCATCGGTCAGAATCGGTCCATGCCTGAAATCGAGTCATCGCCAATGGATACTGATGCAATCGCGGGGCAGTCTGCAGGTTCGTTGCCTGAAGGGGCTGCGGACTCCCCGCTGCACGCGGCCTTCGAACGTCTGCGGGAGGGCCTCTCCCAGACCATCGTGGGGCAGGCGGCGCTGGTCGAACGCCTGCTGATTGCCCTGCTGGCCGATGGGCATCTGCTGGTCGAGGGCGCCCCCGGACTGGCCAAGACCACGGCGATCCGGGCTCTTGCCTCGCGCCTGCAGGCCGACTTCGCGCGGGTGCAGTTCACCCCGGACCTGCTGCCCGCGGACCTGACGGGTACCGAGGTCTGGCGGCCCCAGGAAGGGACCTTCGAGTTCCAGCCCGGCCCCGTATTCCATCCAATCCTGCTGGCAGACGAGATCAACCGGGCGCCGGCCAAGGTCCAGTCGGCCCTGCTTGAGGCCATGGGTGAGCGGCAAGTGACGGTTGGCCGGCATACCTATCCACTGCCGAAACTGTTCCTGGTCATGGCGACCCAGAACCCGATCGAGCAGGAGGGCACATTCCCACTGCCCGAGGCCCAGCTGGATCGCTTCCTCATGCACGTCCGGATCGGCTATCCCGAGGCGGCCGCCGAAACCGAGATCCTGCGGCTGGCGCGTGAGCGGGCCCGGGAGAACCTCCAGGACGTGCACCAGGTGGTGGACAGGATGTCGCTGGAAGAAGTATTCGCTGCACGCGCCGAGGTGCTCGACCTGCATGTCGCGCCGCAATTGGAGCGCTACCTGATCGAACTGGTCCTGGCGTCCCGCGACGCCGGGCGCTACGACCCCGCGCTCGCCCGCAGGATCGCATGGGGCGCAAGCCCGCGTGGTTCGATCGCGCTTGAGCGCTGCGCCCGTGCTCGCGCCTGGCTGGCGGGGCGGGATTTCGTGACTCCGGACGATGTCCGCGCGATCGCCGCCGACGTGCTTCGTCACCGCGTGCTGCCCAGCTACGAGGCAACCGCCGAAGGTTGGGATGGCGATCGGCTGGTCGCTGCCCTGCTCGATGTCGTCCCGTTGCCCTGAACCCGTGCCCGCAGGTGACGCCATGACCCGCGCCGCTGGCGACGGAATCACGCCAAGCCTGGCCGAACTGCTGGCGCTGCGTGCGGTCGCGCAGCGTCGGGGGCCGGCCCGCCGCGGGCGCCACCACGTGACAGGCCCTTCACAATCAAACCTGCGCGGACGGGGCATGGAGTATGCGGAATCGCGGGAATACGTGGCCGGAGACGACGTGCGCCACATCGACTGGCGATTGACCGCGCGCAGCGGAAGAACCCACACCAAGCTCTTCCAGGCCGAACGCGAGCGCCTGACCCTGCTGGTGGCCGACACCGCGCCGGCCCTCTACTTTGGAACGCGGGTGCGCTTCAAGTCGGTGCAGGCGGCGCGCGCGGGTGCTGTGGCGGTGTGGACGGCCGTCCGCGAAGGCGACCGCGTCGCCATCGTGCGGGGCAGCTCCCGCGAAGCACCGGTGCCGCCTGCTTCCGGTACGCGGGGTGCGCTGAGGGTGCTGGACGCCTTGGCGCGCTGGTACTCGACTGCGCCCGATGACGACACCGGCCTGGCCGCGGCGATGGATAACGCTGGACGGCTGTTGCGTCCTGGTTCAAGGCTCATCGTGCTGGCTGATCCGCGCAGCATCGCAACCATTCCCGAAGCGCGGTGGCCAGCGCTGGCGGTGCATCACGAAGTGGTGGTCCTGCTGCTGACGGACGCACTCGAGCTGGCTCCCCCGGAGGCGAACCTGCCTTTCGCGGTAGGCGGCAAGCGCGTGGAGCTGGACTTGGGCAACGCGGCCCAGCGCGAGCGCTGGGAGCATGAGTTCGGCGATCCGGTGCAGGGCGCGCTGAACACGCTGCCGCGCCGCGGCGTGCGCGTGTTTTCGCTGCAGGGTGACGCGCCCAGTGAATCCTGGCTGCCGCTGCTCGGACGCGCGCAGTCGCAGGTGGCGTGATGGCAGCCGAGCTGGTCCTGCGCGACGTCCACGTACCCCCGGCGCCTTCGTTCTGGCCGCCCGCGCCGGGCTGGTGGCTGGTGGCTGGAGTGGTGGCAGCCCTGCTCTTTTTGGCCTGGTGGTTGCAGCGCAGGCGAGCGCTCCGTCTCCAGGCCTGGCAGCGCCTGTTCGACGCCGCGTGCGCACAGCCCTCGCCACCGGCGCAGGTGGCCGCGATGTCGGAGCTGCTGCGTCGAGCCGCGCGTCGTGTGGATCCGGACACGTCGAGGCTGGAGGGCAAGCCGTGGCTGGAGTTCCTGGACGGCAGTCGGCCGGGCCAGTTCAGTGATGCCCATGGGGACGCGCTGCTGGAAGGCGGTTACCGGCGCGAACTGGACCGGGCCTCGGTTGACGCGCTGGAGCGTGCGGCGCGCGCGAGATTTCTCGAGTTGATGGCGGCTGGCAGGCGATGATTGACTGGATCCCAGCGCTGCAGGCGACCTTCGACGGGTTTGCGTGGCCATGGATGTGGCTGGCGTTGCCGCTGCCACTTTTTGCCGCCTGGGTTCTGCCCTCACGCCCCAGCAACTCGGCGGCACTGCGGGTACCTTTTGGATCGCGGCTGGACGCGATTGCGACCACGAGCGGTCGAGCGCGCAGCCTGCGCTTCGCAGCCTTGGCATGGCTGGCGTGGCTACTCCTGTGTGCCGCCGCGGCGCGACCGCAGCAGCTGGGCGAAGCGGTGCTGCCGCCGCAGGTCGGGCGGGACCTGATGCTGGCCGTTGACCTGTCCGGAAGCATGAGCGAACCGGACATGGAGCTGGGAGGCCGCATCGTGGACCGGCTGACCGCAGCCAAGGCGGTGCTGGCCGACTTCCTGGATCGCCGCACCGGGGACCGCGTCGGCCTCATCGTGTTCGGCCAGCGTGCCTATGCGCTGACCCCGCTGACCCGTGACCTGGATACCGTTCGCGCCCAGCTGCACGACAGCGTGGCCGGACTGGCCGGCCGCGAAACGGCCATAGGCGACGCGCTGGGCCTGGCCGTCAAGCGCCTGCGTGACCAGCCTGAAGGGCAGCGCGTGGTGATCCTGCTGACCGATGGCGTCAACACAGCCGGCGCACTGGAGCCGCTCAAGGCTGCGGAGCTCGCGCGTGAAGAAGGGGTGCGCATCCACACGATTGCCTTCGGCGGGACCGGCGCCGGCTTCTCCCTGTTCGGACTGACCCTGCCGACGTCCGGCCGCGGCGACGACATGGACGAAGCCACCCTGCAGAAGATTGCGCAGGAAACCGGTGGCCGCGCTTTCCGTGCGCGTGACGCGCTCGAACTGGCCGACATCTACGCCGTACTGGACCGCATCGAGCCAGTGAAGCTGCCGGGAAAGCCGGTGCGTCCACGGCTTGAGCGCTATCCGTGGCCGCTGGCGGCATCGCTGCTGCTGGGGCTGCTGGCTTTCCTTTGGCGGCGTGCCCGATGAACGCGTGGCTGCAGTCCCTGCACCTGCTGCGCCCGGAGTGGCTGTGGGCGCTGCTGGCCCTGCCCGCGGTGTGGGCGGTGTGGCGCGTGCGCCTGAGCCGCAGCGACGTGTGGCAGGGCGTGGTGGATGCTCACCTCCTGCCGCACCTGATCGAGCCCGGTGGCAGCAACGTGCGTCGCACGGCTTGGCTCGGCGCGCTGGGATACGTGATCGCCGTGTTGGCCCTGGCCGGACCCAGCTGGCGCCAGGTCGAACAGCCGCTGTGGCAGTCGCAGGCGCCGCTGGTGATCGCGCTGGACCTGTCCAGTGCCAGCCTGGCGTCGGATCTGCCTCCATCGCGCCTGCTGCAGGCGCGCGCCAAACTGGCGACGCTGCTGAGCAAGCGCCAAGGCGGGCAGGTGGGCCTGGTCGCCTATGCCGGTGATGCGTTCACCGTTGCGCCGCTGACCGACGATGCGGGCAACGTGGCCCTGTTCCTCGATGCGCTGCACCCGCAGGTGATGCCGGTGGACGGCCAGGATGCAGGACGCGCCATCGACGCCGCTGTGCAGCTGATGCGACAGGCAGGCTTCGAAAGTGGCGAGATCCTGGTGCTTGGCGACCATGCCGGAAGCGCCGATCGGACGCGCGCCGCCGAAGCGCTGCGCCAGGGCTTTCGTGTGTCGGCACTCGGCCTCGGCACGCCCGCTGGCGCGGCCTATCAGGACGGCGGAGGGCGCATCGTCAAGGCGCGACTGGACGCCGATTCCCTACAGGCGCTGAGTCGCGCCGGAGGCGGGTCGTACCGGCCATTGTCCCGCGACGACAGCGACTTGCGCAGCTTGGGGGTACTGGAACCCGCGGCGCTGGAAGGAGATTCAACCCGTGGCGAAAAAGGCCTGGCGTGGAAGGACGAGGGTTACTGGTTGCTGCCGCTGCTGATGGTGTTGGCGCTGTTTGCCTTTCGTCGCGGTGGCGGGTTTGCCGTCCTCCTGCTTTGCCTGCTGGCACCGCTGTCGATGCCGGCCAGTGCGGCCGAGCCCGGCCTATGGAAGCGCGACGACCAGCGTCGACACCAGCGCATCGAGCAGGGCGCCGAAGCCTACCGGCGAGGTGAGTTCGGTGCGGCGGAAAAATCCTTCACCGGCATGGACAGCGCTACCGCGCAGTACAACCTGGGCAATGCACTGGCCAAGCAGGGACGCTACGACGAAGCGATTGCAGCCTATGACCGCGCGCTGCAGCGGCAGCCTGGGATGGAAGACGCAATCGAAAACCGCAAGGTGGTCGATGCGGCGCGCAAGCGGCAGCCACCCAAGGGGGGCGACGATCCCAAGGACGGCAACAAAGGCAAAGACGGCAAAGACGGCAAGGACGGCAAGGACGGCAAGGACGGCAAGGACGGCAAGGACGGCAAGGACAAGCGGGAGCCAGGCAAGAGCAGGCCGGACGGGCCGTCGAAAGGCGACGGCCAGGACCAGCAGCCGGGTCCGGACCGGCCGGACCGGTCGCCGGACCAGCAAGCCCAGCCCCAGGATCAACAGCAACGCCCCGGGGGCCCACCCGACACGCAACAGCAGCAGGCCGCCGATGCCGCGCAGCGCGAACGCATGGAAAAAGCCATGGCCAAAGCGGGCAAGCCGGTTCAACCCGCGCAGGATGCCAAAGAGGCTGCAGCAGCCGCTGAGACACCGCAGGAGCGTGAGCGTCGGCAAGCGGTCGAAGCGTGGCTGCGACGCGTGCCCGATGATCCCGGCGGGCTTCTGAAAGCCAAGTTCCAGCTCGAATACGAACGCCGCCAGAGGGGTGAGTGACGATGCGCCACGTGATGCTCCTGCTCGCCGGTCTGCTGCTGCAGTTTTCGATGGTGCCGAGCGGCCATGCCGAGACGCGCGCCGAGCTCGACCGTGACCGAGTCGCGATGGGCGAGTCGGTGACGCTGACCATCCAAACCGACCAGATGACCGCCATGCCGGATTTCTCGCCGCTGGGGGTCGACTTCCACCTGAGCGGGCAGGGCAGCAGCCGGCAGATGAGCATGAGCAATGGCAAGGTGACTGCCAGCACCAGCCACCAGATCGACCTGACGGCAAAACGTCCGGGCGTGCTGACCATTCCGTCGTTGCA
Source organism: Lysobacterales bacterium (assembly GCA_038233685.1). Taxonomy (GTDB): domain Bacteria; phylum Pseudomonadota; class Gammaproteobacteria; order Xanthomonadales; family Xanthomonadaceae; genus Pseudoxanthomonas_A. Next base: position 30,234 of record JBBSVH010000011.1, read on the forward strand.
GGTGGGCCGCGAGCGGACCGTGGCGCTGCCGCTTACCGTGGCCGCCGCCGCGGCGCCGGCGGCCCGTGGCAGCGCAACTGCATTCCTCGAGACCGAGCTCGACGATTCCACTCCCTACGTGCAGCAGTCGGTCGGCGTCGTCGTGCGCTTCTACTACGCGGTGCCGCTCGCCTCTGGCCAGCTCGACCTCGATACGCCCGAGGGCGCCTCGCTGCAGCGCATTGGCGAGGACGTGCAGTCCAGCCGCGAAGTCAACGGCCGCCGCTACAACGTGGTCGAACGCCGCTTCCTCCTGATCCCGGAGAGCAGCGGACCGTTGACCCTGCCCGGGCCGCGCTTCGCCGGCCGTGGTGCGGGTGGCTGGATGGACGATTTCCTGGGCGGCAACAGCCGGGAGTTGAGCGCGCGCGGGACACCGCGCCAACTGCAGGTGAAGCCGCAGCCGCTCAGTGCGCCGCAGCCGTGGCTGCCGCTGCATGATCTGCGACTGCGATACGTGGAGGCACCGAAGCGCGCGCGCGCGGGCGAAGCCGTCTCGATGGTGGTGGAAGCCATCGCCGACGGCGCGACGCAGGCGCAGATGCCGGAGCTGCCGACGCCCTCGATCAGCGGTGCCCAGGTGTTTGCCGAGCCGGCGCAGTACGACGAAACCTTTGTCGACGGCTCACCGCGGGTGACGCTGACCCGACGCTACTCGATCGTGCCAGGAGCGGCCGGAACCCTGCAGGTTCCTGGACCCATGCTTGAGTGGTGGGACGTGCGCTCGGGGAAGGCGCGGGTCTCCCGGCTACCCGACCTGACCCTTGACGTGGAGCCGGGCACTGGCAGCTTTGCCGGCCCCGCTGCGCCCGCTGCCGGCATGGCCGCGGCTGACCAGCAATACGAACAGGGCAGCGGCCATGCCGTCTACCCACCGGCGCGTCCAGGCATCTGGCCCATAGTGGCCGTGGTGCTAGCGCTCCTGTGGCTGTTCACCCTGGGCTGGGCCCTGCTGCGGCGCTCGGCCGGGGAGTCGGTTGACCCGGCCGGTCCGGCGGGGTCTCCAGCGGATGCACCTAGCCACACCTTGGCCGATCTCAGGCGCGCGCTCGACAACGGTGGCCTGGACGAGGTGGGACAAGTATTGAAGGGCATGTCGGCGCCCCCCAGCCTCGACCTGGACCAGCTGTCGGCGCTGCTTGCGTCGCCGGAGCAGCGCGATGCCCTGCATCTGCTGCAGCGCGCGCGCTGGGCCGATGGCGACGGTGTGGCTGCGCGCAAGGCATTGCGCGATGCCTTTCGCGCTGGGCCGGCCTGGAAGCTGGCGCGCGCGGTGCCGGACGACGTCCTGGCGTCGTTGTATCCGGAGCGATAGCCGCAGGCCAATGGCCAAAGCGGCTTCGCGGTGCCCAGTTCGGAACCCGCTGGAGCTTGTCAGGGCGTAGGACTGGCACCGCTGCGCCCCTGCCGTTTGCTAAGCTCGTCAATCAAGCCTGCGAACAGGCAATCCTCGACAGGATCTCCGCATGAGCGACGCGCTTCCGGCACGCACCCGACTGCCGCTGCACTGGAAAATGGCCATCGGTTTCGTGCTTGGCCTGGTGCTGGGATTGGCCGTGTACCTCACCGTCGGCGCCGAGGCTCCCTGGGTCGTGTGGGTCACCAACTACGTCACCGGACCGTTCGCCAAGGTGTTCCTCAGCCTGATCTTCATGCTGATCGTGCCGCTACTGTTCTCGGCGCTGGTGACCGGCATCGCGGAAATGGGCGACATCCGCTCGCTTGGCCGCATCGGATGGAAAACGCTGGCTTACACGGTGGTGCTGTCCTCCATCGCCGTGATCATCGGCCTGTTGCTGGTGAACATCCTGCGACCTGGCGCAGGTGTCGACCCCGCCGTGGCCGATGCCTTGCTGTTGGCCAACGCGGACCGCACCAGCGAGATCGTGGCCAGCGTCGACACCCAGCCTCGTGGGCTGGACATGCTGCTTTCCATCGTGCCGGACAATGTGATCAGTGCCGCCTCCAGCAACGGCTCCATCCTGGCGGTGATGTTCTTCGCGGTGATGTTCGGCGTGGGCATGGTCCTGACCAAGAGCGCGGCGGTCGACGCGCTGAAGCGGGTGATCGAGGGCATCTTCGAGGTCTCCATGACCCTGATCGGGCTGGTGATCCGGCTGGCCCCTTACGCCGTGTTCTGCTTCATGTTCAACCTGGCGGCGCTGTTCGGCTTTGATCTGCTGGTACGCCTGGGCGCCTACGTGGCCGTGGTGGTGCTGGCCCTGGCGCTGCACATGTTCGTTGTCTATTCCGTGGCCCTGAAGCTGGCCGGTCGTTCGCCGCTGGCGTTTTTTCGCGGTAGCCAGGAAGCCATGCTGATGGCGTTTTCAACCGCGTCCAGCAACGCCACCTTGCCGACGGCCCTGCGCGTAGCCGATGAGAAGTTGGGGCTGCCCAATCGCGTGTCGCGCTTCGTGCTCACCGTGGGCGCTACCGCCAACCAGAACGGGACCGCGCTGTTTGAAGGCGTGACTGTTCTGTTCCTGGCCCAGTTCTTCGGGGTCGAGCTCACCCTGATGCAGCAGGTGATGGTGATGCTGGTGTGCATCCTGGGCGGGATCGGTACCGCCGGGGTCCCTTCAGGCTCGCTGCCGGTGGTGGCGCTGATCTGCGCGATGGTCGGGGTCAACCCGATCGGCATCGGCCTGATCCTGGGCGTCAATCACTTCCTGGACATGTGCCGGACCACGCTCAACGTCACCGGTGACCTCGCCCTTGCGAGCATGGTGTCCGCTGGCGAGCCGGAGACGGTGGGCAGCGGCATGGAAACGCCGGTGGTGGTCGATCAAGCGGGCCCCGTGCGCTAGCGAGTATTGGTTCCGGCAGCCGGATCAGAGCCGGTCCGCGCAGCAGGCTCGATTTGAAGCCGGTCACGCCGCGCTACGGCAACGGCCACAGCGCCCTTTCCACACGTGCCCTGCTTGGCTGATGCTCAAGCCAGCCAGCCGGCAACGCCTATGGCCGCGCTTCGAGCACCAGGTTGAACGGCGTCTCGGCGGCGCGGCGGAAGCGCGTGAAACCCGCCTCGCGCATGATGCCGCCCAAGCGCGCCTCGCCGGCCTGCGCTCCGAGCGCCGGCCCATTGCGTGCCAGCGACACCGGCACGCAGATCTGCGCCGATGCGCCGTAGAACACGCGGCCGACCGGATTGAGGTTGTCCTCGACCTTGTCGCCGTCGAACGGCTCCACGAGAAGGCAATGCCCGTCGGACTTGAGCGCCTCGCGCGCGTGGCGGGCGGCGCCGACCGGGTCGGCCATGTCGTGCAGACAGTCGAAGAATGCGATCAGGTCGAAGTCATGCTCAGCATAGCTGTTGGCATCGGCCACTTCGAACCGCGCGTTGGCGACGTTGCCGGCAGCGGAACGCTCGTTGGCGACCCGGATCGAATCGGCATGGTAGTCGTAGCCGATAAACTCCGAGTTTGGATACGCCTTGGCCATCAGCAGCGCGCTGGCGCCGTGGCCGCAGCCGATGTCGGCAACCTTGCCGCCTTGCGAGAGCTTGGAAGTCACTCCATCCAGCGCCGGGAGCCATTGGCCCAACAGGTGCGCGTTATAGCCGGCGCGGAAGAAACGCTCGGTGCCGTGGAACAGGCAGGCGTGGTGTTCGCCCCATTCCATCCCGTTGCCGGTCTTGAAGTTTTCGATGGTGCGATCCAGCGCGTGGAAGGTGGCCTCGATGATGTTGTAGGCGCCGGGCAGGTCGACCGGGCCGCCCGGATCGGCCAGGCACAGCGCCTGCTCGGGATCGAGCACATAGCGGCCCTCGTCGGCCACATAGCGCACGTAGCCACCGGCGGCCTGGTTGCCAAGCCACTCGCGCACGTAGCGCTCGTGCGTGCCGGTGCGCTTGGCGAGCTCCTCCGGCGTGGCCGGAGCTTCCGCCAGCGCTTTGTATAGTCCGAGCCGGTCGCCAACCAGCATCAGCGTGGCGCTGAGTGCTGCGCCCAGATCGCCAACGGCATGGCCCAGGAACGCATTGAGTTTGTCTTGATCGATGTCCATTCACGGATTCCCGTTGATTGAAAAGCAGTGAAGCGTTCGATACGAACGCAGCGAGCGGGCCAAACGCCTGACCCGGGTCCGGCTTGAATGGGATCTTCGGCTGCGGCCGTCAGCCAGCCATTTTTGCGAGCATGTGATCGATCACCACAGCGTGCTCGTGCTGTGGACTGAACAGAATCACCTCCGCATCCTGGACGGCCTTTACGGTGTGCCCTGGCGGCCAGTTGAACAGGTCGCCGCCCCTGACTGATTCGCTCGCACCGTCGGCATAGGTCACGACGAGCTCGCCTTGGATCAGATAGCCCCAGTGCGGAGCCTGGCAGAGATTGTTCTCCAGGCCCTGCAGGAGTGGCGCGATATCGGTCCCCGCGCCGAGCGAGAAATATTCGCCGCTGATCACGCCGTATCCCGCAGCGTTGCCGAAATTCGGTAGCTGACGGGCGACCGCACCCGGCACGTCAATCCTGACCGGTATGTCCTGCTTGGCGATGCGCATCGTTGTTCATCCTCTTGGGCGCTGAAATCGATCAGCCACACGAATTCCAACGCCCCATGCGGGGGGTACCGGCCAAGTCGAGGCGCGAGCGCAGGTACCCGAATGTATGGGAGGGCGCTGCGCACGCCCCGGCGCGGGATGGGACAATAGGCGGACCGATTCCGGCCGCCACTGCCCCCGACATGACGACGCCTGCCTCCACAAAGCCTGGCCGCCGCCAGCTTGCCAACGCCATCCGCTTCCTCGCCGCCGACGCGGTGGAAGCCGCCAAGTCCGGTCATCCCGGCATGCCCATGGGCATGGCCGACATCGCCGAAGTGCTGTGGAACGACTACCTGAGCCACAGTCCGCGCAACCCGAAGTGGTTCAACCGCGACCGCTTCGTGCTGTCCAACGGGCACGGTTCGATGCTCCAGTACGCGCTGCTGCACCTGAGCGGCTACGACCTGCCGATCCAGCAGCTCAAGAACTTCCGCCAGCTGCACAGCAAGACCCCCGGCCATCCGGAGTCCAGCGAAACCCCCGGCGTGGA
>JBBSVH010000012.1:0-32390 GCA_038233685.1 Lysobacterales bacterium
CGGCATGCACTTCGGCAAACGCCGGGCGCTGGGCATCGTCAAGCCACGACGGCAGATGCTGTGGCTTGAAACCTGCGCCGGCCCTGGGGGGCAGGCCGGCGCGGGCCGTCATCGAAGACGTCGCAGTGGCAACAGAGGTAGCAATGTCCACGGCGGTTCGCCCTTTGTTCCGTGGCGGATCAGCCCGCCTTGTCCATCATCTTGGCGTCGTCCATCATCTTCGCCTTGAACTCGGCCAGCTGGCCAAAGCCGGTGGGCGAAGTCTTCGACGCGGACTTGGTGCACGTGCCGGCCGGCACCTTCTTCCACGCGTTGGCCTGGTAGTCCTTCTTGGAGGTGCCCGCGCAGCTGGTGCCGGGACCGGCTGCGCAGTCGTTCTTGCCGGCCATGGCAATGCCGAAGCATTTTTCCTGCGCGGCCTTGTCCTGGGCCTGGGCCGGGGCGGCGGCCATGACCAGGGCAGAGCCCAGGGCTGCAGCCAGGGCGAAAGCGGGGAGTGCGGTGCGGATCTGGTTGTTCATTGGGAATGTCCTGAGCGGAAGGGAGCGCAGGAGCGATTGCCGCCTGCATGAGGAGAGTTCGCAGGGCAGGAAGAATGGTTACGCCAGCGGTGGCGCTGGAGCACTTTGCGGTACAGAGACACTCCATTCAGGCCTGGGTCGATCTGGAGTTGTGCAGCGTCGTTGGCCGCCAGATTGCTTCCGTCCAGCATGCGTTCGCGTTGATACAGGAGCGGGCCTTGCCCGTGAGCCTCATGCGATCAAGGGCTCGCGGGCAGGGCCAGCTCCTACAGGGCGCTTTGTTTTGGCCGGCAACAATCAACGGGCCTTGATCAGGCCAGTGCGCCGCCGCAGCTGGAGCCTTGGCCGGCAGTGCAGCCGTAGCAGTGTTCGGCAGTGCGGATGGCGCGGGGCAGCGGTGCATCCAGCAGTTCGCGCAGGTGCGGGCGCACCGCTGCGCTGGCTGGAGCGTCGACCGCGTCCGCGTCGCCACCGAGGTTCAGTGGCAGGTGCAGCATCTGGTTGAAATCGCAGTCGTACAGATAGCCCTGGTAGTCGACGCTGATCAGCGATCGGCACATCACCCCGCTGAGATTTTCTTCACGGTGTGCGCCCTTCAACGTGGCCATGTAGTCGTGGTAGTGGCCCTTGGACAGCAGCCACGAGCCATAGCGCTGGATGGGCATGTTGGCCAGCGCGTACAGCTGGTTGAACACGATGCCGAAATTCTCACCGAGCAGTTTCTTGTAGTCGGCCTGCAGCTGCTGCTGGTCGGGCGGAAGGAACGCGCCGTTGGGGTTGTAGACCAGGTTGAGCACCAGTCCGCTGCCGTCGTGGCCGTAGCCCAGCGCGTTGAGCGTCTGCAGCGCGCGGATCGAGGATTCGAACACGCCCTGCCCGCGCTGCTCGTCCACGTTGCCCTGGCTGTAGCACGGCAGCGACGCGATCGCCTCGACCCGGTGCGCGGCCAAAAATTCGCCAACCCACCCGTAACCCGGCTCTTCCATGATCGTGGGATTGAGGCGGTCCATGACGTGCAGGCCGGCCTCGCGCGCCTGCTGCACCAGCCAGCGGAAATGCGGGTTCATCTCCGGCGAGCCGCCGGTGACGTCAAGAGTGCCGATGCCGTGGCGCGCGGCCACCTGCAGCGCAAGCGCCATGGTGTCGCGGTCCATCAGCTCGGTGCGCCTGGGTCCCGCGTTGACGTGGCAGTGGATGCAGCTGAGGTTGCACAGGTAGCCCAGGTTGAGCTGCAGCGTGTCCAGGCGATCGCGCGCGATCGGCGGGAAGTCGCTGTCGCGCAGCAGCGGCCAGGTGTCATGCATCGGAGCGGCTCTGGTTGACGATGGATCTGGAATTTCCGGTGTCCGCGGGAACGCCACGGAACGGCTGCAGCAGCAGCGCAACCAGCCCCAGCGCGGCCGGGTCGCGCCATTGCAACAGGCCGATCGGCATCTCGCGTTCGGGTCGTTCCGGCTGCGCGCGGTAACTGCCGAAGATGCGGTCCCACAGCGACAGGTTGAAGCCGAAGTTGCTGTCGGTCTCGCGCTCCAGGACCGAGTGGTGGATGCGATGCATCGACGGGGTCACGATGACCTTGCGCAGCGTCTTGTCCAGCAGCGCGGGCAGGGCAAAATCCGCATGGGTGAACAGGCTGGCCGCTGACAGCAGCACTTCGGAAATGATCACCGCCACCGGATGCGGCCCGAGCACCAGCACCAGCCCGAGCTTGATGCCCATCGACAGCGCAATCTCCAGCGGGTGGAAACGGATACCGGTGGTCACGTCGAAGGCGGTATCGGTGTGGTGTACGCGATGCAGCCGCCAAAACAGCGGCACCAGGTGCAGGATCCTGTGCTGCCAGTAGATGGCGAGATCGAACAGCACCACGGCCAGACCGATCTCCAGCCACAGCGGCCAGGCGAGGGCGCCGAAGAGGCCGCCTTCGCCTTCCTGCACATGCATTGCCAGTCCCACCGCCAGCAGCGGGAACGCCACGCGCAGCAGCACCGTGTCGATCAGCACCAGGGCCAGGTTGGACGCCTGCCGGCGCGCCGGCCTGGCGTCACCGCGGGCGGGCCACGCGCGCTCTGCAAGCGCCAGACCCAGCAGCAGGGCGGCGAACGTGCCCAGGCGCAGTGCGGCCTCGTGCTGGAGGATGGAATCGAGGATGGTGTTGTCCGCGGGAATAGAGGTAACAGGCTACGTTACTGCGGTCGATACAGACGCGTCCTGCACCTGCAGTCTGGGCCCCAGGCCGTGGATCCACGCCGCCAGCGCCTGCTGCTCCGGAGTGGCATCGGGCAGCGCCTGGAGCGCCTGCAATACCGCAGGCAGGTCCTGCGCGTGGTCGGCATCGGTCATCACCGGGAGTTCAAGCCAGGCGCCGAGATCGTCCATGCCTGCGCGCAGCGCATCGGCGGTGCCGGTGGCGCTGTATTCGATCGCGCTCCAGATCGAGAGCGGAGGTGCCAGGTTGGCACCGAACAGCCAGAAACCGCCGTCCTGGGCCCGACCCAGTGCCATCCGTGATGGGGGAGCCGACAGCCACTGCCGCGCATGCTCCAGCTGGGGCGCCGCCAACTGCGGCGTATCGGCACCGATCAGGATCGCGAACCCGTGACGCGCGACCAGCTGCGCATGCACGCGCGCCATGCGCTCACCCAGTCCGCCGGCCTCCTGCGCCATGGCCGGAAAGCCGGTCCATTGCGACAGCGCGTCGGGTTCAGCGACGGCCCAATAGACACTCATCCCGTGCGGACCCTGCGCGCGCTGCGCCACCGAGGCCACGGCCGCGGCGGCGAGCCGGTGGAACTGAATAGCGCACTCGTCGCCCACGTCCCGTGCCAGCCGCGTCTTGATTGGTGAATATCCGGGGGTCTTGACGAAGATCGCGACCGCGCCGTTCATCGGGGTCGCTCCGCCTGCGAAAAGCGCCGCGCCTGCTTCCAGGTTTCGCGCAGGTGGGTACGCGTGGTGACGCCCCAGCCGTGCTCGGCATACTTGCGTGCGCTGGTGTAAATCGGCGCGCGCAGCGGCCGCAGCGGCACGCCGGCACGTCGCGCTCGCCACACCAGCGCGTGGTCTTCGCCACCGCCAAGCGTAGTGTCGAAACCGCCCAGCGCTTCGAACATCGCGCGCGGCAGCACCAGCCCCTGATCACCGAATGGAAGACCCAGCAGCCGGCTGCGCAGCCAGGCCCCGACCGTGTTGAGCCGCATCAGCGCCGGTCCATCATCGAGGAAGCGCAGGTCGAAGTAGGCCAATGCCTGGATGTCGCGCTGGATCCATCTGGAAAGCGCCGGCAGCGTGTCCGGTGCCAGCACTGAGTCCGCGTGCACAAACCACAGCCACGAGCGTACGGCCGCCGCCGCCCCGGCGTTCTGCTGCACCGCGCGCCCGCGCCTCGAAAGCAGGCACTGCCACTGCGGACCTGCTGTCGAGCGCAGTGCGGCCGAGATCAGCTCGTGGCCGGGTTCTTCGCTACACACCACGCACACCTGCGCTGCAGCCGGCAGCAACGCCAGCTGCGCGCGCAGTTGTGGCGAAAGCGTGTCGCCTGGTCCCACCGGGACCACCACCGTGACTTGCGAAAGCGCCGCACGAAAAGCCGCTGCACCGGTGGTTTCTGGCTGCGTGACGACAACCGGCATTGCTACAGACGAATCGCCAGCTCGACGCCCACCACGCGTGGTTCGTTGTAGAAGCCCGTGTAGTTGTTGAAGTCCACCGCGCCGATCGCCTGCACGCGATCAAGCAGGTTGCGCCCGAACACCGCCACTTCGTGGCGTCCGCCGTTCCACTGGTAACCCACGCGGGCCCCGACTTCGGTCAGCGATTGACCAGTGAATTCCGGGCTGCGATACAGGAAGAAGTTGACCTTGCTGCGGTACGTGGCGTCGGCGCGTGCGGTCAGTTGTCCGGTGCCCAGCGGCTGGCGGTAGTCCATGCGCAGCTGCCCGATCCACCGCGGCGCCTGCGGCAGCGCATTGCCATCGATGGAGACGGTGCCCGGGGTCGCGCCGGCAGGGTCCAGCACGGTGCAGCCGATCGCGCACGGCTGCACGCCGACTCCCGGATCGCGGATCTCGGTGTGGTTGTACGACACGCCACCGGAGACGGACAGGGCTTCGGTCAACCGCGCCTCCAGCTCCGCTTCCACGCCCGAGCCTTCGACCTTGCGTGCATTGATCAAGGTGTTGAAGTTGGCCTGGCCGCCCACGGCGGTGAGCTGCGCGTTGTCCAAGGTGTAGCGGAACACCGCGACATTGAGACGCGCGCGACGGTCGAACAGGTCGGCCTTGACCCCGGCTTCCCACGACAGGATGTCCTCGGAATCGGCCACCGATACCGTATCCCCAAACAGCACGCGGCCCTGGATCGACGGCGCCCGGAAAGCACTCGCCACACGCGCGTAGACGTTCACCGCATCGGTCGCCGCCCACGCCAGGTTCAGGTCGCCGCTGAGGTTGCTGTCGAATGGCGAGCGCCTGATCGGTGCCAGCGGCCCTGCACCGAACGGCGACTGCAGGCGCTCGGCAACAAAGTCTTTTTCATCACGTGTGTAGCGCAAACCGGCGCCGAGGCGCCAACGCGGCGTCAGCTTGATGCCTGCCGAGCCGAACACCGCATAGGCACGGTTGTCCTGATGCTGGCGCGCGTAGCCGTTGACCACGCTGCCGGCCAGGGTGTCGTAGCTGACGTTGTCGATGTCCAGCGACTCGTCGAACACGAACGCGCCCAGCTGCCAGTCCCAGCGTGAGTCGCCGGTCGATTCAAGGCGCAGTTCCTGGGTCAGCTGGCGATGTTTCGGGATGCCGTCGCCGGACTCGGCGGGGAACGGGATCAGGCCCGGTCCCGAAGGCGGTGCGAACGATGCCCCGAAGCCGCCGTCGACGTCGCCGCGGGCAAACATGTCCACCGATTCGTACGCGCTGATCGACAGCAGGCGCATGCCGTCCAGCTCCCAGCGCAGGCGCGCGCTGGCTCCGCGCGTATCCACCTGCAGGCTGGGCACCGCGTCCTGCGACAGGCTGTAGCGGTCGAAACCCGGGACCGTGCCGCCCACGCCGGGCACGATGGAGTTGGCGCGGTACACCTGCGAGCCGCCGTCGAGCGAACGCGCCCGCAGCTGCAGCAATGCCTCGAAATCCTCACTCGGCTGCCATAGCCACTGCCCGCGCACGGCGCGATCGCTGAAGCCTTCGCGGCGGTCGCCACTGCCTTGGGTGTTGGTCGAGATGTGGCTGCGTCGCTGGTACAGCGCGGAGACGCGCGCGGCTGAGGTTTCACTCACCTGTCCACCCAGCGCCGCTTCGACGTTGAAGGTATCGAAGCGGCCGTAGCCAATGCGCGCATAACCCTCGGTTTCGAAGCCCGGCCGCACCGATTCAAACGCCACCACGCCGCCGGGCGTGTTGCGTCCAAACAGTGTGCCCTGTGGACCCCGCAGCACTTCGACGCGCTCGATGTCGAAGATCGGGAAGCCCTTGAGCGTTGGGTTCTCCATGACCACGCCGTCGTACACCAGCGACACGGGTTGCGAGGCGTTCAAGTCGAAATCGGTGTTGCCCAGGCCGCGGATGTAGAAGCGCGGAAAGGTGCGGCCAAAGGAGGATTCGGCCTGCAGGCTCGGCGCCTGAGCGCCAAGCGCGGTGATGTCACGCGCCGAGGCGGTGATCGCCTGCAGCTGCGGTGCGTCCAGGACCGAAAGCGAGAGCGGCACTTGGCGGGCGTCTTCGCTGCGGCGCTGGGCGGTAACCACCACGGTGTCCAGCGTGCGGGCATCGACGGCCACATCGGCATTGGTGCCGGGCGAGGAATCACGCACCTGTGCAGCGACGGTCGGCGCGGACAGCACGGCCATAAGCGCGATAGACAGGCGGCGCAGGCGCTGCGGCGTGGAAGCTGGACTCATTGGCGTGGTTCTCGGAGGGTTGAATGCGGTAGTCGGGATCGGTCAGCGGGAGGAACGGTCGTTCAACGCCCAGTCGTAGTCGAGGAAGCCAGGCTTCACCCGGCCGCTGCGTAGTGCAGACACCTGGTCTGCGTTGGCCCCGATGGCTTTGGCGCGACTGGCGACGAAGCCCGTGGGACCGCCCTGGCTGGCGAAGTCGTCGCCATACCAGTCGAAGATCGAGGACAGCTCCAGCACCAGCGTGCTGCCGTCCGCACGCAGACGGTTGCGCCTGCGGTCGCGCAGGAAGCGCACGCTCTGGTCCTCCAGCTGCGCGTCCAGCCTAGTGGCCACGAACGCTTCCGGACGCAGTGCAGGACAGCCGATCGAAGCGCAGTTCACCGCAAAGTGGATGCGCGGGTCTCGGTACTGCGGAGAGCCGCGCAACAGGCCGTGTTCGATGTCGTCCAGGCTGCGGGTCTTGCCCAGCAGTGGCACGAACGTCTTCTTCCAGGGCGAGCTGAAGAACCCGCCGATGTCCTTGATCGAATCCAGCTTGGGATAGCGGGTCAGCACCAACTGCACGGTCGCCGCGTTGTAGGCATTGATCAGGAACGCCTGTTGCTGCGGCCAGCTCCAGCGCCGGTATTCGGACATCGGTACCGCGCCCAGCGTGGCCACGTAGGCGTCCAGCGCCTTGCGGTCGCGCGCGAAGCCCGCGTAGTCGGCCGTGGTGGCGGTATCGGCGGCGTTCCACTGCACGTGGCGCTCGAGCAGCGTGGTCCAGGCGCGGTGCTGGTGGTCGAAGGCGGCGTGCGCGGGCAGGGCCAGCATCAGCAGCGCTGCAATGAAAACGGTCCGGATCAAAGCCTGCATGTTCAACTCCTGCGCCAGTCAAAGTAACGCTGCGCCATGCGCAGCACGCGCTCCGGGGCATGCGCCCGCTTCCAGTTACCGGCCACGGCCTTGTTGGCTTCGCTCATGGTCGGGTACACGTGGATGGTGCCGAGCAATTTGTTCAGGCCAATACCGTGCTTCATCGCCAGCACGAACTCGGCAAGCAGTTCGGCGCCGTGCGCGCCGACCACCGTGGCCCCCAGGATCTTGTCCTTGCCGGGAACGGTCAGCACTTTGACGAAGCCGTGGGCGGCACCGTCGGCGATGGCCCGGTCCAGGTCGTCGATTTCGTAGCGGGTGACTTCCACTTCGATCTCTTTTTCCCGGGCTTCGTCCTCGGACAGACCCACGCGCGCGACTTCCGGATCGGTGAAGGTGGCCCACGGAATCACGCGGTAGTCGACATCGAACGACCACCACGGGGCCAGCAGCGCGTTGACCGCTGCATACCACGCCTGGTGCGCGGCCACGTGGGTGAACTGGAACGGCCCGGTGGCGTCACCGCAGACGTGGATGTTGGGGAAGTTGGTGCGCATCAGCTCGTCGGCCTCGATGGTCTTGCGCTCGGTCAGGCGCACGCCCAGCTCCTCCAGGCCGAAACCTTTGACGTTGGCCTGGCGGCCGAGCGCCAGCAGCAGCACGTCGAATTCGAACGCAACCTCCTTGCCCTCGTGCTCGCACACCAGCCGCTTGCCTGCCGCGCCCGCTTCCACGCGTATGGCCTTGTGCGAGGTCGCTACGTTGACGCCTTCGTCGCGCAGCCTTGAGGTCACGGCCGCGGCGGCATCGTCGTCTTCGCGCTGCAGCAGGCGCGGTGCCATTTCAACCTGGGTCACCGCGCTGCCCATGCGTACGAACGCCTGGCTGAGTTCGCAGCCGATCGGCCCGCCGCCCAGGACCAGCAGCCGCGCCGGAAGGGTGCGCAGGCCCCACAGCGTGTCGCTGGTCAGGTATTCGACTTCGTCGATGCCTGGAATCGGCGGCACCAGCGGCCGCGCGCCGGTCGCAAGGATCAGACTGCGCGCGCTGATGCGGCGGCCATCTACTTCAACTTCCCACGGCGACACGACGCGTGCGTCACCCTGGATGACATCGACGCCGAGACCTTGATAGCGCTCCACCGAGTCGTGCGGCTCGATCTTCGCGATCACGTCCTGCACGCGCTGCATGGCGTCGGCGAAGTCGAACTGGACGTCCATGCGCTCGATGCCATAGCGCTGGCTGTCGCGCGCTTCGGCCAGCAGGCGCGCAGTGCGCAGCAGCGCCTTGGAAGGCACGCACCCGGTGTTGAGGCAGTCGCCGCCCATGCGGTGCTTTTCGACAATCGCGACCTTGGCCTTGACCGCCGATCCGATGTAGGCCGAGACCAGCCCCGCCGAACCGGCACCGATCACCAGCAGGTTGTAGTCGAAGTGGGCCGGGCGCTTGAAATCCCTGTACACGCGGCGTCCCTGCAGCCAGCGCGTCACCCAGCGCATCAGCAGCGGCAGCAGGCCCAGCAGCACCATCGCACCGATCAACCCCGGCGACAGCACGTCGCCCAGCGACTCGATCTGCGCCAGTTGGGTGCCCGCATACACGTACACGGCGGTGCCGGCGAGCATGCCCAGCTGGCTGACCCAGTAGAAGGTGCGCAGCTTGAGCGAGGTGAGCCCGGCCAGCAGGTTGATCACGAAGAATGGAAACACCGGCACCAGGCGCAGGGTGAACAGATAAAACGCGCCGTCGCGTTCGATCCCGGCGTCGATCTTCTTGAGGCGCTCGCCATAGCGCGCGTGCAGGCTGTCGCGCAAGACGAACCGGGCGACCAGGAAGGCCAGCGAAGCGCCGATGCTGCTGGCGAAGGACACCAGCAGCAGTCCCCAGCCGAAGCCGAACAGCGCGCCCGCCGCCAGGGTAAGCACCGCAGCGCCCGGGATCGAGGCGGCGGCGACGGCCACGTACAGCAGGAAGAAGGCGCCACCGGCCTTCCATGGATTCTGCGACACCCACTCGGACAGCCCCGCCTGGCGCGCTTTCAGGTTCTCCAGGGTCAGCGCCTCGGTCACCCCGGACAGCAGCGCCCATGCGACCAGGCCGACGATCGCGGCCAGCAGCAGCCAGCGCCAGATGTTCGAACCCGATTTGAGTGCCATTGCGTATCCCGTTGTTTGATTACATGAGGCAACTACGCTTCAGGCACCCCCGAAGTTACGCGGCGTTCGAATCTGGTGCCTCGATAGACCAGCATCCGCCGGCGCTGGCGCCGCGGCGTTGCGGCCGCCACACGGTATCACCGGGGCATGCAGTTGCCAGTGTCGTCACAGTAGAGGCCGGTACAGTGCAAAACGGTTCGCGACGCCGCTGCGGCTGTACGGCAACGAAACCACGAGCGGCCTTTCGCAACCCGCTGCGCACCTTTTGCCGTACCACCTGCCTCACATAGTTGTAATCCGCAGCTGCACTGGCGGCGGCCCAATCGTTAACGGAGATACCCATGAACCGACGCACCCTTCTGCAAAGCCTGGCGGCCCTGGCCGTCCTCCCACGTCTGCCCGCCTGCTCCAAGGCGGCGCCCTCCGCGGCGGGTGCGGCTGCGGCCGGGTCGACAGCCGGTTCCGCTGGCACGGCTGCTGGTGCCGCTGCCGCAGTCGGTGCCGGTGCCGGTGCCGGTGCCGCGGTCGCCGGCGGCCAGGTGAAAATGCTGGATCGTGCGGAGGCCTACTGGCGCGACAAAGTCAGCCCGGCGGCATACGAGGTCCTGTTCGAGGAAGATACCGAAGCGTCGTTCAGCAGTCCGCTCAATAAGGAAGAGCGCAGTGGAACCTTCGTGTGTGGAGCCTGCAACCTGCCGCTGTTCGACAGCGCCGCCAAGTTCGACAGCGGCACCGGCTGGCCCAGCTTCACTGTCCCGATCGCCGGGCACACGGCCACCAAAAAGGATTTCAAGATGATCTGGCCGCGCACCGAGTACCACTGCGCACGCTGCGGTGGCCATCAGGGGCACCTGTTCGACGACGGCCCTGCGCCGCGCGGCGAGCGCTGGTGCAACAACGGCCTCGCGCTGGCGTTCGTACCGCAGGGCCAGTCCCTGCCCGCGTTGAGGGGTTGAGATGATGAGCTTCGATAAAAACTCCGCGCGATGCCCAGCAAAACCGGCCACAAGGATGAAAGCGATACTGGCGTGCGTGCTGCTGCTGGGATCGGTCACAGCCTGTGCGCGCAGCGCCCCGGAAGCTTCGGCACAGCTCGCCCCGGCAATCATCGATCAACCGGTGCGCACGGTGTCGATGGCCGCCGCTGGTAGCCAGGCTGAATCCATTGCAGCCGCCGGCTCGGCCGCTGGCACGACTGCCGGGACCGCCGCTGGCGATACCGCGAAGGCGATCTTTGCCGGCGGTTGCTTCTGGTGCATGGAACCGCCGTTCGACAAGCTCCCCGGGGTGATGTCCACCACCTCCGGCTACACCGCCGGTCGCACGGCAGACCCGACCTACGAGCAGGTCTCCTCCGGCAACACCGGGCACACCGAGGCGATGCTGGTGGTGTACGACCCCTCGAAGGTCAGCTACGCGAAGCTGCTGGAAGTGTTCTGGCGCAACATCGATCCGGTGGCGGTGAACAGGCAGTTCTGCGACGTCGGTGATCAGTACCGCAGCGGCATCTATCCGATCGGTGACGAGCAGCGGCGCCTGGCGGAGGCCAGCAAGAAAGTGCTGGAGGAGTCAGGCCGCTTCCCGCGGGGCATCGCCACCGAGATCAAGACGGCGTCCAGGTTCTATCCGGCCGAGGAGTACCACCAGGACTACTACCTCAAGAATCCAGCCCGCTACAAGTTCTACCGCTTCAACTGTGGCCGCGACCAGCGCCTGCGTGACGTGTGGGAGCAGCCTGCAAGCTGAGGCGATCGGTTGGCAGGAGGTGGGAATAACACTGCCGCGTGGATTCGTTCACACTACGCGGCAGTCCACATCCGGAGTCGTCCATGAAGCTGTCGCGCCTGGTCCTGCTGATCGCTGTCGTTGCCGCGGTGTTCCTGCTCATTGCCGGCCCAGGCGCGCGCATGGAGTGGTGGGACTTCCGCACCGGCTTCAAACTGATGAAATGGGCCACGTTCACCGGTATCGGTGCCGCGGTACTGGCGTTGATCGGCCTGCTGGTGCCGCGAGTGCGCCGCAGCGGAGTGGCCTCGCTGGTGATCGCTCTGGTCATCGGGTTGGTGGTGGCGTACGTTCCTTGGCAGGGCATGCGGACTGCCAAGTCGGTGCCGCCGATCCACGACATCAGCACCGACACCGAGGAGCCGCCGGTTTTCGTGGAGATCCTTCCGCTGCGCGCTGATGCATCCAATCCTTCCGAATATGCCGGCGCCGAAGTGGCCGCGCAGCAACGTGTGGCGTATGCCGACCTGCAGCCGCTGCGGCTGGATGTGGGTGTCGATGCCGCGTTTGATCGTGCGCTGGCGGCCGCCGAGTCGATGGGTTGGGACATGGTCGCGTCCGACAAGGCATCCGGGCGGATCGAGGCGACCGACACGACCTTCTGGTTCGGGTTCAAGGATGACGTGGTGGTGCGCGTGCGCGGAGATGCCGACGCCAGCGTGATCGATGTGCGCTCGGTGTCCCGGGTGGGCCAGAGCGACGTCGGCAAGAATGCCCAGCGTATCGGTGCCTACCTGGCGAAGATCAAGGGCTGAGCTGCATCCCCGCCGCGGCCGGGTTAGCGGGGAGGACGCAAGCCGGCTCAGACGGTTTGCGCCCTTGACCTGAGGTATCGAAGCATCGCGGAAGGGACCTGCGTCCCGGCAGCGAAGGCCCGCGACCTCTACCATTCGCGCTCCAACAGCACCCGGTCACCTGGTGCCTGCTTCCCACATGCCTGCGGAGAACGGAGGACTTGCTCCAGCGCCTGAAATCGGATTCCCAGCTCCGCCTGATTGCCCTGCTGGGCCTGACCACGGCGTTCATGTTGTCGGTGTTCGCGATCTTCAGGGCGTTTCGCGGCGAGTGGCCCGCGGCCCTGACCGACGCGGCGATCGCCGCCATGCTGTGCGGACCGGTGGCCTGGGCACTGCGTAGCGGCAACACCCGTGGTCCGGGGCTGGTGCTGTGCGTGACCAGCTCGATCGCCTGCGCCGTGGCTGCATGGGTGATCGGCCCGTCGGCGTCGCAATGGCTGTACCTGGTGCTGATGACCAATTTCTTCATCACCACGCCGCGCCCGGCGCTGGCCAGCAACCTGCTGCTCACGTTTGCCGTACTGCTGATGCCGCATCTGTTCGGCTCTGCATTCCAGACTGCTGCCGTCGCGGTGACCGCTGCGCTGGTAACCCTTTTCGCCTACCTGTTTGCCATTCGCGTGCGCGATGACCAGCAGCAGTTGGAGACCATGGCCTCGCTGGACGCGCTGACCGGGGTGCCCAACCGCCGCATGATGGAGCGTGCGTTGACTTCTGCAGTGGAGCGGCACCGCGAGGAAGACCAAAGCTACGGCTTGATCATCCTCGACCTGGACATGTTCAAGGAGGTCAATGACAGCTTCGGCCACGCCGCCGGTGATGCCGCGATCGCCGACCTGGCCGTGATCCTCAAGTTCGAGATGCGCCAGGGCGATGCCATATTCCGTTTTGGCGGGGAAGAGTTCGTGGCGCTCGTGTCGGTGCAAACGGCCGCAGAGCTGCAAGCCGCGGCCGAGCGCCTGCGGATCGCCGTGCGCAATGCCCTGCGGGGCCCCGGCGGCCGGATCACGGTGTCTCTGGGAGCGGCGATGCTGGGCAGCGAAGATCGCTGGCAGGAGTGGTTCTCGCTGGCCGACGAAGCCCTCTATCGGGCCAAGAAGAACGGGCGCGACAACACGGTGATTTCGGATCAAATCAGCTAGACGCGAAGGGTGCAGGTAATACGCAGGATCATCCACATCGACATGGACGCCTTCTACGCCTCTGTGGAGCAGCGCGACGATCCTTCGCTGCGCGGCCGCCCGGTGGTGGTGGCCTGGCGCGGCGCCCGCTCGGTGGTTTGCGCGGCCTCGTACGAAGCGCGCGTGTTCGGGATCCATTCGGCCATGCCGGCAGTCCGTGCCGAACGCCTGTGTCCTGATGCGGTCTTCGTCGCGCCGGATTTCGCGCGCTACAAGGCCGTGTCCCGGCAGGTACGGGAGATATTCGTGCGTCACACGGAACTGGTGGAACCGCTGTCGCTGGACGAAGCATTTCTGGACGTGAGCGCGCCGCATCCGACGCTACCCACCGCCACGGCCATAGCCGAGGAAATCCGTCGGCAGATCCGTGACGAAACATCACTCACCGCATCAGCAGGCATAGCCCCCAACAAGTTCCTGGCCAAGATCGCCTCGGACTGGCGCAAGCCCGATGGACAGTGCGCGGTGCGCCCGCACCAGGTCCAGGATTTCCTCACTCCGCTGCCGGTGAAGAAGATTCCCGGGGTGGGCAAGGTGATGCAGGGCAAGCTGTCGGCGCTTGGCATTGAACTGGTCGGTCAACTGCGCGAGCGTCCGCTGGAGGAACTCCAGGCCCGCTTTGGCAGCTTTGGCGCGTCGCTCTATCGACGCTGTCGTGGCATCGACGAGCGCGAGGTGCAGCCGAACCAGCCCGTGCAGTCGATCTCCGCCGAGGACCCGTTCGAACGCGACCTGCCGCTGCCGGAGCTGGACGCCGCCATTCGCCGCCTTGCGCTCAAGACCTGGGATGCATCACGCAAGACGCACCGCGTGGGGCGGACCGTGGTGTTGAAGCTCAAGACCAGCCAGTTCCGGATCCTCACGCGTAGCCACACGCCCGATGTTGCCCCGGACTCGGCCGAGGCGCTGACCGCCATCGCGCTGAGCTTGTGCGATCGTGTGGATGCGCCTGACGGTACCCTCTACCGACTGGTCGGCGTGGGCCTGGGTGGTTTCCGCGAACCGGCGGAGGCGGCAGAGCAGGGGCTGCTGTTCCAGGCTGAGCCCTGATTCGTGCGCGCCGTTGGCTCTGGTCGCGATCTTTCATCCATGCGGAGTGAACACTTGAAGTTTCCGTATTCGCTGGTGGTGTTCGACCTGGATGGCACCCTGGTCGACAGCGCTGCGGACATTGCAGAAGCGGTCAATCGAACGCTGGCCGAGTGGTCGCTGGCGCGCGTGGACGAGGCGGTGATTCGGGGCTGGATCGGCGACGGGGTCACGGCGCTGGTGCAGGCGGCGCTGGACCATGCACGAAGCACGCTGACGCTCGAGCAGGTGATGCCCGGGTTCATGACGCACTACGAGGCCTGCCTGCTGCTTGATCCGCAGGTCTATCCCGGCGTTCGCGAAACGCTGGACGGCCTTCGTGCACGGGGCATACCGATGGCGATATGCACCAACAAGCCGGCCCGTTTCGTACGGCCGCTGCTGGAGCATCTGTCGCTGGATGGATATTTCGATTGTGTGGTGGGCGGTGACTCGCTGCCGCAGCGCAAGCCCCGGCCCGAACCGCTGCTGCACGTGATCCAGCATTACGGCCTGCATCCAGCGCAGTGCCTGATGGTTGGCGATTCTGCCACCGACCTGCACACCGCCCAGGCCGCGGCCGTGCCCGCCGCGCTGGTGACCTACGGCTACCTGCGCGGTTTCGATCCGCATGCTGCAGCCGGGGTGCGGGTCATCGATGACCTGCGTGAGCTGTTGAGCTGAAAGGCAGCGCGGCGTTGCAAGGCCGCGCCGCTGTTTTCAAAGTCCGGAACGGTAACGCAGGCTCACGCCGTATTCCCTGCCGGACTGGTTGTAGAAACTGATCGTCTCGTACTCGCGATCGAGCACGTTGGTGGCCCGTGCCTGCAGCGTCCAGCGCGGGTGCAGTGCGTATTCAACGCGCAGATCCAGCGTGCCGTAGCCGGCCAGGCGCACCGTATTGGCGGCGTTGTCGAAGCGATGGCTGGCACCGGCGACGGTAGTGCCGATGCGCAGGTCACCGAAGGCGCGATCAATGTCGATGCGACCGGTGTTGCGCGCGCGCCGCGCCAGCAGGTTGTCGAAGTTGCGGCCGTCCGTGCGGTTGCGCGGATCGGTGTGGCTGAGCTGCGCCGACAGCTCCCAGCCAGAGAGGGTGGTATCGAAGGTGAACTCGGCGCCACGCAGGCGCGCCTTTTCGATGTTGTTGGGCAGGAAGATCGATGCGTCGTAGGTGACCAGGTCATCGACGCGCGTCTCATACACGTTGAACGTCCAGCTGTAGCGTGACGCAAACTGCGACAGGCCCAGGTTGAGGCTTTTCGAAGACTCCGGCCGCAGGTCAGGGTTGCCGAAAAAGGGGAAGTACAGATCGTTGAAGCTGGGCGCCTTGAACCCGGTCGCATAGACGCTGTTGAAGCGCAGCCCGCCTTCAAACCCGTAGCCATAGCCCAGGCTGCCGGTGGTGTGCTCGCCGAACTGCTCGTTGTCGTCGCTGCGCAGGCTGGCCTGCAGCTGCTGCGCACCAAGGCGTCCCTGGTATTGGACGAAAGCGGCCTGGTTGTCGCGCCGCGTCTGGTCGTAGGCGGTGCTGCTGTCGATCACGTCTTCCTGCCAATCGACGCCTGCAGTCAGCAGCTGCCCCGGGCCGAACGCAAAATCGCCCTGCAGGGAGGCCTGTTCGCGCGTCGTGCCGAAGCGACCCAGGTAAGTGTCGTCGAGGTAGTCATCGGACGTGTCGCGGTTGCGGCCGACGCCAAGCTCGAGCTTGAGCGCCTCGGACGGCGTATAGCGCAGCTTGCCGCCGAGCACCTGTTGCACGGTCTTGGAGCTGTTGGTGAAGCTGCCGTCGAACTCGTTGTCGCCCTGTGCATCGAGGAAAGTGCCCTCGGCCACCAGCGCCTCGGTCAGGTCGATGCCGCCGCGCAGGGACAGCGAAACGTTGCGGTAGCCATCCAGGTCGGGTTCGGTCGTGAAGCAGCCGCGGAAAATCGGAAAGCCTGCACCGCGGCAGGCGTTGATGCCGTCGGTCTGCTGGTAGGCGGCATCGGCGCCGATCCAGCCGCGCGTGCCGCCATAGGCGAAGCCGGCGCTCGCTTCACGCAGGGAGTTGCTGCCTGCGCCGACGCGCAGGTGCTGGCGAAATCCCGGCACGCCGCGCCGGGTAAAAATCTGGATGACCCCACCGATGGCTTCGGAGCCGTACAGGCTCGAGCGCGGTCCGCGGATGATTTCGATGCGTTCGATCTGGTCGACCGGGAGGTCCTGCAGCGCCGGAAGTCCCGCCGTGGCCGAGCCCACGCGCACGCCGTCGATCAGCACCAGCACGTGGTCCGACTCGGTGCCACGGATGTTCAGGGTGGTGATCTTGCCCAGGCCGCCCTGGTTGGAAAATCCGATGCCGGCGCGGCCCTTGAGCAGCTGCGCGATCGAGCGCGCCTGGCTGCGCTCGATCTCCTGGCGATCGATCACCTGCGCAGGCACCAGGCTGTCCGCCAGGGGCACCTGCGTGCGTGTGCCGGTGACGATGATCTCGTCGAGCTCGGTAGCGTCACTGGTGTCCTGCGCAAATACCGAGGTGGGTAGTGCAAGCAGCACTCCGATGGCCAGCAGGCAGCGTTTGAGGTTGATCGAATTGCGACGGTTCTTCATGACAGGCTTCTCCATGCGCACGACCCGTACGCATTGGTGGGATGGAGTCGCAAGCAGGGGAAGACGCGCGAAGACCCACGACGGGGTCGCCGCCGCAATGCCCGCCGCATCGCAACCAGTAAGCTTCCAGGCCGGTCTCCGGGCTTGCGAATGGGCGTCGTGCAACGACGTCCGGCCGTGGCGCCTTCCCATGCAGTTGCACAGTGGCGATGCCGCGGTTTTCTTCGCTTACCGTTGCGGGGGCAGCGCCGGAATCGTCCTGCGCGAATACCTTCGCGCCAACCCACCGGCTTCCCGTTTCAACCCCTTGGCGAAAGCCGCGGGGTCACCTTGAAGCGCGGCAAGTGTACGCGATGCCGCGCTGTCAGCGGTCAGTCGTCGCTATCGGGCGAGTCCAGGAAGTCCATGCCGGGCTCCGCATCGCCTTCGTTCAAGTGGGTAGTGGTCACCGGCCCGGCTTCCTGTCGGCCCCGGGGGGCGGGCAGCTGCGCGGCGGCCGCTTCGTATTCGGAAACAAGCTGCTCGCGTCGTGCCGACGGTACTTCCTGCCAGTGACAGTCAATCAGTGCGCCTTCCAACGCGTAGAGCAGGTTGAGGCTGGGCCGGAAGCCGGCGCGCTTGACCCGCAGGAACGCGTCCACCGGGCCGGCTGATGCAATGTCCTCGCGCGTGCGCAAGCCGACCTGGCGCAGCCAGGCAGCGGACTTGGGACCGATGTTGCGCATCTTGACCGCAGTCATGCCAGCGACTCGACGAAGATCCGCGCAATCGCCTCGAGCCCGCGCTGGTCGTCCTCGTCGAAACGCTCGACGCTGGGGCTGTCCAGGTCAAATACGCCGATCAGGGTGTCGGCCTTGACCAGCGGCACCACCAGTTCCGAGCGCGAGGCCGCATCGCAGGCGATGTGTCCGGGGAATGCTTCGACATCTGCCACGCGCTGGGTCTGGCGGGTGCTGGCTGCGGTGCCGCAGACCCCTTTGCCCAGGCCGATGCGTACGCAGGCCGGCAGACCCTGGAACGGTCCCACCACCAGTTCGTCGCCGTCATGGAAATAGAACCCGACCCAGTTGACGTCGGCCAGCGAGTGGTAGACCAGCGCCGCCAGGTTGGCCGCATTGGCGGTGCGGTCGGGCTCACCGGCCACCAGCGCACGCGCCTGCGCGGCCAGCTGGGCGTACTGCTCGTGCTTGGTGCCGCTGAGGGCAAGGGTGGCGAATGACATCGCCCGATTCTATCTCTTTGGCTGCGTGGCGTTCGTGGTTCACCTGCGCCGTTATCATGGCGGCCCCACTCGAACGGGCGACAGCACCGATGACATGGCCCCGGATTTGGCTGCAGGGCACACGCGGATGAGCGGCATGTTCATTACCGGCACCGACACCGGCGTGGGCAAGACCATGGCAAGCGCCGCACTGCTGCAGCGATCCCGCGCGCGCGGCGTTCCTGCGGTTGGATTGACGCCGCTGGCCCGCGGCTGCGAACTCGGCCCAGAAGGATGGCGCAACCAGGATGCATTGGCGCTGCTGGCGGCGAGCACGCCGCGGCCTTCGTATTCCGACGTGAATCCGTACGCGCTTGAGCTTCCGCTGGCACCTGAAATCGCGGCACGCCGGGCGGGCGTGGAGGTTCGGCTCGAGGTGCTGGAAGCCGCCTACAACAGGCTGCATGACCAGTCGAAGTTCGTGGTGGTGGAGGGTGTGGGAGGCTGGCTGGCACCGCTGTCTGCTTCACTGGAGCAGCTGGATCTCGTGCGCCTGCTGCATGTGCCGGTGGTGCTCGTGGTCGGCATGCGCCTGGGCTGCATCAACCATGCACGCCTGACTGCGCGTGCGATCGCAGCCGACGGAGCCCGTCTTGTGGGCTGGATTGCAAGCCACGTCGACCCGGACATGCAGTGTCAGGACGAAAACTTCGAGATCCTGCGCGCACGGCTGGACGTACCGTGTTGGGGACGCCTGCCGCATTCGACGGAACCTGACCCACAGTCGCTGGGCGCGCACCTCGCGATCCCGAATCCGGCCCAATAAAAAACCCGGCAGCGTGGGGGCTGCCGGGTCAGGTGCGCGGAAGGGAGGGGGTCCGCGCGTAAAGCTTCTACAGCGTGATTACTTGCCCTTGGCGGTCTTGGTCGCCTTGGACACCGAAGCCTGCGCACTCTCGCTGGCGGCTTCGTACTGCGACTTGGCCAGCTGGCTGATCGCTTCGTTGGTCTTCAGGGTCAGGCCGAACACTTCCTGGTTCGCTGCGACGACGCGCTCGGCGTTGTCCTTGGCGACCTGCATGCCCTTCGGGAACACGGTCTTGTAGCCCTCGACGTCGCGCACTTCGGCCAGCTCGCCGAAGAAGGCGGTGGTGGCGTCCATGTTCTTCTCGAAGGTCTTGAGCTGCACGCCGAAGACGGTCTCGGCGGTCTCAAGCGCCAGGCGATTGGCGCGCGTGGCGGCGGCGGCGAACTGCTGGGTGAAGCTGCTGAAATCGTTGAACTGTGCGGACATGGTGTTGCTCCAAAAAGTCGGTGTGAGTGCTTGTTGCGGTGCAGCATACACAGGTCATTGGTGCGATGCAACAATACGCTTGGACCCGCCGATGACTGGTCAGCCTTCGTTTAGGACGGCGAATTGCTACGAGCACCGTTATCGGCTAGATCCGAGCTTGCTCGGATGCCTCTGGGTCCAGGAGCATCCGGGCAAGCCCGGATCTACGGGGTGCGGCGGCAAGAGCATCCGGGCAAGCCCGGATCTACGGGTGCGGCGGGAACGTGGGATCTACGGGCCGAACCGGGAGGGTCGGATCTGGACGGAGATCGAGGAAGGTCGGATCTATCGTCAGGCAGCCGGTCGGGTTGTGCGTAGGAGAGCGACTCGGTTCGAGCAGCTTTTGCTCAGTAGATCCGAGCTTGCTCGGATGGCCTTCAGAGCCAGATCATCCGGGCAAGCTTGGATCCACGGGGGCTGGCTGCTCGCTCGGATTCGAGTAAGGGGGTCGGTCGGGCTTCAGCCCCGGTAGCGGGCGCCGGAGGTGCAGGTTTCGTGCACGACGATCTCGCTCAGCCCTGGCAGGGCAGGCTTGAGGCGCTCCCATATCCAGCTCGCCAGGCGCTCGCTGGTCGGATTCTCCAGACCGTCCACTTCATTGAGGTAGTGGTGGTCGAGCCGGTCGTAAAGCGGCTGGAACGCGGCCTTGATGTCGCCAAAATCCATGATCCAGCCGGTGTCGGCGCCGGGTTCGCCTGACACGCGCACCTCGATCCGGAACGAGTGCCCGTGCAACCGCGCGCACTTGTGGCCCGGCGGCACGTTGGGAAGCCGGTGCGCGGCTTCCAGGGTGAAGACCTTGAAGATTTCCATGGGTGCATTGTAAGTCGTTGAATGGACGGAGGCCTGCCGGACTCATTGCCGCCGAGTTGAATCCGCTGTCGCAGACGATGCCGGTGGGGCTGTGATCGTTGCGCTCGCCAGAGCGGCTTGGCGCCGTTGTGGGAGCGACGTGAGTCGCGAAGCGCGGACCAGCGGATGATCCCGCCGGCTCGGGATCCGCGACTTTGCGAGTTTCGCGACTGACGTCGCTCCCACAGGTGCGGGCTCGCATGGGTGGACCACCAACTAAAAAGGCCGGCCCTGCGGCCGACCTCTCCAGTTGAGAACCCGAAGCGAATCTCAGCGCGCGGGACGTGCTCCGCCCTGGCGGAAGCCGCCCGGGCCGCGCGCGCCATCACGTTGGCCACCGGCAGGTGCGGCGCCGGTGCGCTGGTGCAGAGCACCGGCATGCGCATGCCGCGGTGCATCGGCGTGCGGACGACGCGCGGTGTTGGCGCGGCGCGGGGCGTTGTTGCCGCTGGGACGCTCATTGGGCGGATTGTCGTTGCCCCAGCGGATCGGACGCATCGGCTCGAAGCCCGGCACGTCGCGGATTTCCACATCTCGCTTGAGCATGCGGGTGATCGCACGCAGCAGCTTGGCTTCGTCCTGGGCCACCAGAGAGATCGCCTCGCCCTGCGCGCCGTTGCGGCCGGTGCGGCCGATCCGGTGCACGTAATCCTCGGCCACCATCGGCAGGTCGAAGTTGATCACCATCGGCAGCTGGTCGATATCGATGCCGCGTGCGGCGATGTCGGTCGCCACCAGCACGTTGATGCGGCCGGCCTTGAAGTCCTTCAACGCACGCAGGCGCGCGCCCTGGCTCTTGTTGCCGTGGATCGCCGCAGCCTTGATCCCGGACTGCTCCAGGTACTTGGTCAGCTTGTCGCAGCCGTGCTTGGTGCGACCGAACACCAGGGTCTGCTTACGCGAGTCCTGGGCCAGGATGTGCAGCAGCAGCTCGCGCTTGCGGGTGCCGTCGACCGGATGCACGCGGTGGCTGATGGTGTCGACCACGGTATTGCTCGGCGTGACCTGGATGATTTTCGGCTCGTGCATGAACTCCATCGCCAGCTGCTTGATGCTGTCGACGAAGGTCGCCGAGAACAGCAGCGTCTGCCGGTTCTGCCTGGGCAGCTTGGCCAGGATCCGCTTGATCGCCGGGAGGAAGCCCATGTCCAGCATGCGGTCGGCTTCGTCCAGCACCAGGATCTCGATGCCCGACAAATCGACATTGCGACGGTCCATGTGGTCGATCAAACGACCCGGCGTGGCCACGATCAGATCGACGCCGCGACGCAGCGCGTCCTGCTGCGGGCCCATGCCGGCGCCGCCGTAGATGGTGGTGCTGGGGATGCGCAGGTACTTGCTGTAGTCGCGGAGGCTGTCATGCACCTGCACGGCAAGTTCGCGGGTGGGGGTGAGGATCAGCGCGCGCGGCTTGCGCTGGCCGTTGACGGCCTGCGGCGAGGTGCCGAGGTGCTGCAACAGCGGCAGGCCGAACGCGGCGGTCTTGCCGGTGCCGGTCTGGGCGCCGGCCATCAGGTCGTGGCCGGCCAGCGCCAGCGGGATCGCCTGCACCTGGATGGGGGTGGGGGTCTCGTAGCCCTGTTCGGCCAGGGCACGCAACAGGAAGGGCGAAAGCCCGAGGTTTTCAAAAGACATTCGATGAAGCTCCAGTGTTCCGGATCAACATGCAGCAAAACCGCCGGCACGAACGTGCAGGCAGCAGCCAAAGATGATCTGGGGTTTACCCGAAGCGTTCCCGATGAACCGCGCTGCGAGGAAGTGTTGCGGCCGACGCCATGTGGCGGGGCCGTATTTGCAAGGCGAATGGCGTCGGAGTGGGGGCGGGCGCATCGGTCACCTGCTTGAAGCAGGTGGACCTGAAGCGCCGGCGTACCCGAAGGGAAACGGACGGCCGCTTGCAAACGGGGCGTAGCGTAACCGATGTTCGCCTGAATAGGCGATCTTTCGCGCAGTCTGGTTCAGGTGGCGGGCGCCGCCGGGCCTGACTTTCGCATCGCCGCTGCCCGCGCGGTGCCGAAATGCAGAGTCGTGGTGGTGCCGGAATTGGCACCCGATGCGAATCGCAGGTCCCAGCCCAGGTGTTCGCAAAGGCGCGCGATCAGCTCCAGGCCGATCCCGCCGCTGTCGCTGCCGCCCCGCGCCGCGCGCGCGTAGATCGCGCTGATTTCCTCCGGGGTCATGCCGTGACCCGGGTCCTCGATCACCACCGTCGCATCGGCCTCCAGGCGGATCCGGATCTCTCCGCGATCGCTGTTTTCAATCGCGTTGCGCAGCAGATTGCCGATAGCCGCCTGGACGATGCTCAGCGGGGCAATGATGTCGCACGCGGTGGGCGGTTGCAGGGTCAGCGTCAGCTGCTTGTCACGGGTCAGGTGACGGTGGTCCTCGATGATTTCGGGCAGCAGTTGGTCCAGTGGGACCTGGTCGCTGATGCTGGCCAGGCGCGCCGGATCGCGCGCCAGCGTCAGCAGCAGGGTGATCAGCTGTTCCACGTTGCGCGCGGTGCGGTGGATCCGTGCCACCTGGCTGCGCGCTGCCGCCGGCAGGTCGGGATGCCCCAGGACGAGTTCGGAGGCGCCGGCAATCACGGCCACCGGGGTGCGCAACTCGTGGCTGGCACTGGCAATGAAGGCGTGTTCGCGCTCGACGAAGCTGCGCGCGCGTGCCAGGTAGTCGTTGAAGGCCCCGGTGATCACCACCAGTTCGGCGCTTGCGCCCTCGGCAACGGTCACCTGTTCGTCCCGGGTCGGCTGCAGGCGCGCGACCTGTCGGGCCAGTTCGTAAAGGGGTTCGATGGCGCGGTCCAGCCCCCACATCACCAGCAGCCCCAGCAGCAGGATCATGGCCACCGTCCCACCTGCCACCGCAATGGTGATCGCGCCTTCCACGCCGGCGAAGCCGCTCAGATCGAACGCCAGTGCGATGGGCCTGCCGTCGATCTGGTCGCGCAGCACGACGCTGTTGATCCCGTCCAGCATCAGGTCGTCGTGCAGCCCGGGCTCCAGCGCGGCCAGTGTCGGTGGCAGTGCCGGAGCACCGGCCACACCGTACATGCGCAGGGTGTCCGTATCGCGCCAGCGGTGCCCTGACACGGCTTGGGCGCGCTGCCCATAATTGTCCAGTTCCGAACGCAGCAGCGACTCCCAGGCGAGATGTTCGACGCGTTCATGGATGACGTAGCCGCCCACGATCACGGCCCCTGAAAGCAGGGCCGCGTACATCACCAGCCACTGCAGGATCCGCTGCCGCAGGCCACGGTCACGGCTCATCGAGGTGGCTCCTGTCGATGACCGCAAGCCGGTAGCCAACCCGGGGCAGGGTATGGATCAGCTTGGTCGTGAAAGGTCCGTCGACACTGCGGCGCAACTCGTACACGTGCGAGCGCAGCATGTCGCCGTCCGGCGGTTCGTCGCCCCACAGAGCGTGTTCCAGCTGGTTGCGGCTGACGGCGGCGGGGCTGGCCTGCATCAGCACCTCCAGCAGCTTGCGGCACGCCGGATACAGGTGCAGCGGCTGCCCGGCCCGGGTCGCCTCCAGCGTGGCCAGGTCCAGCCGCAGGTCTTCGACTTCGAGCAGGCGGCTGCGCCCGCGGCCGGATGCGCGCACCAGCATCGCCTCCAGGCGCACTTCCAGTTCGGGCATGGCGAAGGGCTTGGTCAGGTAGTCGTCGGCGCCGGCGCGGAACCCGCTGATCTTGTCCGGAAGCTCGTCTCGGGCAGTCAGCATGATCACCGGCACGCCCACCCCGGCGTGGGTGCGCAGGCGGCGCAGCACTTCCGGGCCATCCATGCGCGGCAGCATCCAGTCCAGGATCACCACGTCGTAGGGCTGGGTCGTGGCCAGGTGCAGTCCGGTGACGCCATCGGGTGCCGCGTCCACGGAGTGTCCGCGCGGCTCGAAGTATTCGAAAAGATTGGTGACCAGGCTCGGATTGTCTTCGATCACCAGCAGCCGCATTGCTTGCTCCTCACCCTATGTGTCGCTTCGGAACAGGCAGCTCGAAGTCGCGGCCAGAAGCCCGCGCCCCTTCTGCATCCTGGCCTGACGCGGCCCGAGCATAGCCGCTCAATCCCGACCCTGCGCTGCCGAAGGCCGGGCGGGTTGATTCCCGCAGGCAGGCCACCGGACGGCCCGCTACCATGTGCGCTCCATGACTTTATCGGTCTCCCGCGTGCCTCCCCAAGTGTCCGTCGTAGTGCCAGTGCTCAACGAGCGCGACAACATACCCGGCCTGGTTGGCGAAATCGCCCTTGCGCTGCGAGGATTGATCGCATTCGAAATGGTCTACGTGGACGACTGTTCGGACGACGACAGCCTGCAGGTGCTGGCGGGCCTGCGTGGCGAATTCCCGGAACTGCGCGTTCTCCGCCACCAGACCCGCGGCGGGCAGAGCGCGGCGATCCGCTCCGGGGTCAAGGCCGCGCTGGCGCCGTGGGTGGCGACCCTGGACGGCGACGGCCAGAACGACCCGGCCGACCTGCCCAAACTGCTGGCGGCGCGCGATGCCGCGGACGAACAGACCCGACTGTTCGCCGGCTGGCGCGTGAACCGGCGCGACAGCGCGAGCAAGCGCTGGGCTTCGCGCTGGGCCAACGCAATCCGGTCGCGCATGCTCCGCGACGACACGCCGGACACCGGCTGCGGGATCAAGCTGTTCGAGCGCGAAGCGTTCCTGGACCTGCCCTACTTCGACCACATGCACCGCTATCTGCCCGCGCTGATGCAGCGGGCCGGCTGGCGGACGGTGAGCATCCCGGTCAACCACCGCCCGCGCAGCGCCGGCGTGTCCAAGTACGGCAACCTGCAGCGCGCCCTGGTCGGCATCCGTGACCTGCGCGGGGTGGCGTGGCTGATCCGCCGCAGCCACGTCACCGCGGCGCAAGAGCTGTAGTGGGCGATGCCGCGATGAACCAGGAAATCCTGTGGCTGGGCTGGAGCGGCCTTCACGTTACGCCGTGGAAGCTGATCGGGTTGATCGGTGCGCTGATGTTCGGCGGCCGCTGGCTGGTGCAGTTTGTTGCTTCGCGACGCGCGCGCAGGCCGGTGATCCCGCGGCTGTTCTGGTACATGAGCATCGTTGGAAGCCTGATGACGCTGAGCTACTTCCTGTTCTCTTCCAAGCAGGACGCAGTGGGCGTGGTCCAGAACCTGTTTCCGGCATTCACTGCGCTGTATAGCCTGTACCTCGACATTCGCCACCGCGGCTGGCGTCGCGACCGGGACGGGCACTGATGCAGCACGCGTTGCCGGCTGGCCGCAGGAGATTGCACTTCGCGCTGCTGATCGTGATTGCTGCACTGAGCCTGCTGGCTGGCCTGGGCATGCGCGAGCCTTCGCCGCCGGACGAGCCGCGTTTCGTGCTGGCCGCGCGCGATATGGTGCAGACCGGGGAATGGCTGTTCCCGCATCGCGGTCGCGAGCTGTACGCGGAAAAGCCGCCGGTCTTCATGTGGCTGCAGGCGGCCGCCTACGAAACGGTCGGCAACTGGCGCGTGGCGTTCCTGCTGCCGTCGTTGCTTGCCGCACTGCTGACCCTGCTGCTGACCTACGACCTGTCGCGCCGCCTGTGGAACCGCAGGGTGGCGCGGTATGCGGCGTTGGCCCTGTTCGTGTGCCTGCAGTTCGGGCTGCAGGCCAAGCGTGCGCAGATCGACATGGTCCTGGTGGCGATGACCACGCTCTCGCTGTGGGCGCTGTGCCGGCACCTGCTGCTACGACCCCACGCGGCGATGCTGCTGCTGGGCACGTTTGCCGCCGGCCTCGGTACGGTCACCAAGGGCGTGGGTTTTCTGCCGCTGCTGGTGCTGGTGCCGTGGCTGGCGCTGCGTCTGAGGTACCCGTCCACGGTGCCTGCGCAAGGCAGGGGCGGAACCTATTGGGGCCTGGGAATCGCCGGTTTCATTGCCGGAACCTGTGTGTGGATCGGGCCCATGCTGCTGGCCGTGCTCACCCGCAACGATCCGGTGCTGCAGCAGTACGCCACCGAGTTGCTTGTGAAGCAGACCGGCAAGCGCTACGCCGACGCGTGGCATCACGTGCAGCCGGCCTGGTACTACCTGCAGGTGATCGCCACCCTCTGGCTGCCCGGCGCGCTGCTGCTGCCATGGCTGCTGCCCGCCTGGTGGCGGCGCCTGCGCCGGCCAGACCCGCGCCTGTGGCTGCTGCTGGGCTGGAGCGTGCTGGTCCTGGTGTTCTTCAGCGCCAGCCCGGGCAAGCGTGAGGTCTACATCTTCCCGATGCTGCCCGCGCTGTGCATCGCCGCGGCCCCGCTGCTTCCAGGCCTGATGCGGCGCAAGGGCGTGCGCCGCGCGCTCGTGGGCTACCTGCTGATCCTGGCCTTTGGCGCATGTGCACTGGCGCTGGCGGCGCTCGCGGGATGGAGCGACTGGGCGCACCGCCTGGCCGAACAGCGCGGCATCAGCGTGGAAACGCTCAAGGTGTTCGTGCTGTGGCTGCTGGCCTTCGGGCTGGTCGGACTTGGTCTGCTGCTATGGGCCCGGCTTCGCCGCGTGGGTGGCGCACTGGTGCTGGCCACGTCCGCGCTGTGGACCGTGTACGGACTGGGGCTGGCGCCCGCCATCGACGCGGACAGTTCAGCGCGTGAGCTGATGCAGCGCGTCGGCGCGCATATCGGCCCGGATGCCGAGCTGGGCATGGTGGCCTGGCGCGAGCAGAACCTGCTGCAGAGTGATCGGCCCACGGTCGACTTCGGTTTCAAGCGGTCATGGCAGGAACAGTGGTCTGAAGCGGGCCCATGGCTGCTTGCCGATCCGCAGCACCGCTGGCTGTTCGTGCTCGATGAGGCGCTCAGTCCGTGCGTGCGTCGCGAGGATACTGTCGACATCGGACAGTCAAACCGGAACCGCTGGCGCCTGGTGCCGGGTACGTCCGTGCAACCAGGTTGCGAGACCCCACCGCTGCAGGATGTCCAATCGGCACCTTGAATGAACAATGACCGTCGCGCTGGTTTAACCGTGCGCGAACGGAACTCCGACCGCGCTCCGACACGCCGGTGCCGATCATGTCGTTGCCCCTCCCGCAGCGCCATTGATGCTCCCCACCTTCAACTTTCTTCGCGGCAGTTCGTGGCTGCAACGCCAGCCTCGCTGGAAGGACCGCCGCTACCTGCAAGCGGCGCGGCTGGTTTCGCCATTCCATCTAGCCCACGTCTGGCTGCCGCTGCTGGCGTTCATTGCGCTGTCGGTGCTGCTGATGGCACTGCACGGCGACCAGTGGCTGGCCGATCGCATTTACGGATGGGAGGGTCAGCGCTGGAGCCTGCGCAACGACTACGTGATCCAGGCCCTACTGCACGACGACGCCCAGGCCGCAAGCAGGATCGCCTGGTTCGGCGTGGTGATGCTGTGGGCCAGCGCCTGGCTGGTGCCTGCGATGCAGCCGCTGCGCCGGCCGCTGCTTTACCTGATGCTGTCGATACTGCTGTCCACCGCGATCGTCGCGGGGTTGAAGCGCTGGACGCACATGGACTGTCCTTGGGATCTGATGGCCTACGGGGGACACAAGGCGTACTTCGGCCTGTTCTCGGCGCGGCCCGCCGCGTTGAGCGCCAGTGGCTGTTTCCCGGCAGGCCATGCCAGCGCCGGCTATGCATGGGTCGCGCTGTATTTCTTCCTTCGACGGGTCAAGCCGGCACTGCGCTGGTGGGGCCTGGCCGCTGGCCTGGCCCTTGGCCTTGTGTTCGGGCTCGCGCAGCAGCTTCGCGGGGCACATTTCATGTCGCATGACCTGTGGACGCTGATGGTCTGCTGGGTGGTCGCTCTGCTGCTCGATCGTGCGCTGTTGCGCGCGCCGTTTCCTGATCAAGCCGCCAGCGAACCGGCGGCATGATCGACGATAGCGTGCAGGCCGAAGCAACTGCGTCGCCCGCGTCCGGTCTTTTACGGCGTCGGCCGACCCTGTCCAGCGAAGCGCTGATCATGTGCGTCAGCCTGCTGTTCACGCTGGCCTACAACTTGTCGTTCTGGCACGCCGCCATGCCCCAGCCGTGGTCACATTGGCGGCTCGGAGTTTCGTTGTTCGTCGTGGTGACGGCGCTGCACTGTTTTCTGTTGGGACTGGTCGGAAACCGGTGGCTGCTGAAGCCGCTGCTGGGAGTGCTTCTGGTAGTCACCGCGCTGGCCAGCCATTTCATGGCGGTCTACGGCATCTACCTGGACGCGGACATGCTCCGCAACGTGCTGCATACCGATCGTGCCGAATCGATGGAACTGGTGACCCCCGGGCTGCTGCTGCCGCTTGGCCTGAGCGTTCTCCCGCTGGTGCTGCTGTGGCGGGTGCGGCTGAAGCGGCGCCCATGGGTGCGCGCGTTGGGCCTGCGCCTGGCCTTCCTTGTCGCTGCCGCCGCCGTCGGTACGGCCGGGGCAATGCTGGCGTTCCAGGACCTGTCGGCACTGATGCGCAACCACCGCGAGGTTCGCTATCTTGTCACCCCCGCCAACTACATCGTGTCGTTGGCCACGGTGCTGTCGCAGTCGCCACCTGGACCACACGACGCACTATTGCCAATTGGAACCGACGCGCGACAGACCGTCCCCGTCGCGGGATCGAAGCCGCGCCTGCTGGTGCTGGTGGTTGGAGAAACGGACCGCGCGCAGAGTTGGGGGCTGAGCGGATATACGCGCAACACCACGCCTGAGCTGTCCCAAGTGCCCGGCCTGCTCAACTTCAGCCAGGTGCAGGCCTGCGGCAGCAGCACCGAAGTTTCCCTGCCTTGCATGTTCTCCCGCTATGGCCGGCGCGACTATGACGCTGCCGAGATCCGCAGCCATCAATCGGTGCTCCACGTGTTGGAACATGCCGGCGTGCAGACCCTGTGGCGCGACAACCAGTCCGGGTGCAAGGGTGTGTGCGAGGGATTGCAGATCGAGCACCTGGCAGACGCCACCGACGCTGCGCTGTGCGACGGCGAGCGCTGCCTGGACGAAATCCTGCTGAAGGACCTGGCGCAGCGCCTGGCGCCGGACGGCCGCGACCGGGTGGTCGTGCTGCACCAGCTGGGCAACCACGGGCCCTCGTATTTCCAGCGCTATCCCGAAGACCTGCGTCGTTTCACGCCCACCTGTGACCAGGCTGAACTCGGCAATTGCGAGCGGCAGGCCATCGTCAATACCTACGACAACGCCCTGCTCTACACCGATCGTTTTCTGGCCCGGACCATCGCCTGGCTGGACCAGCGGCAGGACTTCGATACGGCCATGATCTACGTCTCCGATCACGGTGAATCACTGGGCGAAAACGGCCTGTACCTGCACGGGATGCCGTACGCCATCGCCCCGCAGGAACAGCTGCACGTGCCGATGGTGATGTGGTTCTCGCCTGCGTTCGCCAAGGCGGCGCAGCTGGACATGCCCTGCCTGGCGCGACGCGGTCGTGAGCCGGCAAGCCATGACAACCTGTTTTCCTCAGTGCTGGGCCTGATGCGCGTGGAGACGGCCGAATACCGGCGCAACGATGACCTGTTCGCCGGCTGCCGCACGTCGCCCTGATCGTCTGCATCCCGATCGGGACGCGCGCAGAAACATAAAAGGAAGCGCCCGTTTATAGAGAGCTTCCTGTTCTGGATCAATGATTTACGGTGGTGGCTATGGGTGGACTCGAACCACCGACCCCGTCATTATGAGTGACGTGCTCTAACCGGCTGAGCTACATAGCCGCGCATTGAACCGCGTATTTTTCCCGCCCGCGTCCCGCCTGTCAATGCGGACCCGTCTGCTTGAGACATCCCGCCGCGCGTGGCACAGTCGATGTCATTGGATTTCAGGAGTCCGCATCGTGATCGATCCGGACGGCTACCGACCCAACGTCGGCATAGTGTTGATGCGCCCGGACGGGCGGGTGTTCTGGGCGCGTCGGGTGCGCCGGGACGGCTGGCAGTTCCCGCAGGGCGGCATGAACACCGATGAGACGCCGGTCGAGGCCATGTACCGCGAACTGCGCGAGGAAACCGGCCTGCTCCCCGAGCATGTCGAAGTCCTGGGCGCTACCCCTGGCTGGCTCCGGTACCGGCTGCCTCACCGCGCTGTGCGTCGAAACGAACGCCACGTCTGCATCGGCCAGAAGCAGGTGTGGTTCCTGCTGCGCCTGGTCGGAGCCGAGTCGCACCTGCGCCTGGACCTGACCGACACGCCCGAGTTCGATCACTGGCGCTGGGTGGATTTCTGGTATCCGATGGAGCACGTGGTCATCTTCAAGCGGAGCGTCTACGCCCGGGCGCTATGCCACCTGGCGCCTCTTGCGCAATTGTCTGCCGGGTTGCAGGCGGTTCCCCAGATGCTGCTCGCCGGCTGGATCGTAGATCCGCGCAGCGCCCCGACCAGCGAGCGCAGCGAGCCGTCCAGGCGAAGCGGAGGGAGCAGGACAGGAAACAATTGACAATCATTCGCATTCGCGTTGGAATGGGCACGGTCGAATCCGACCGCTGCCGAAGTGGCCTGCCTTGTACGTCTGTATTTGCAACGGAGTCACCGAACGCCAGATCCGCGACGCCGCGGCCGCAGGCTGCAACAGCGTGGCCGAATTGACCATGCGCACAGGCTGCGGCGCGACCTGTGGAACCTGCCTGGACACGGCCGCAGCGATGCTCGAGCCTTCGCGGCTGCAGCGCGAGGCCGGGCGGTTCCCGGTACCGATGCTCGGGTCGGACATCTCCCGCGCCGCCTAAGCCGCTGCACCGCCACAGGGCGTCGCCATTGCGCTGGATGAGCACGATTCGCGTTTCGTCATCGCTGCGCGACACTGGGTAGTCTTCGAAGTCTTCCCCACGCCAGGATCAGGCCATGAAAGGCGACGCCAAGGTCATCGAATTCCTCAACAAGGCGCTCTACAACGAGCTCACCGCGATCAACCAGTATTTCCTGCACGCCAAGATGCTCAAGAACTGGGGTCTCAAGGAACTCGCGCAGCACGAGTACGAAGAATCGATCGACGAAATGAAGCACGCGGACGCGCTGTCCGAACGCATCCTGTTCCTTGATGGGCTGCCGAATTTCCAGATCCTTGGCAAGCTGCGCATCGGCGAGAATCCACGCGAGCTGCTGGAGTGCGACCTGGCGCTGGAGTACGAGGCGCTGCCGCTGCTGCGCGACGCCATTGCCCATTGCGAAAGCGTGGCCGACTACACCAGCAGGAAGCTGTTCGCCGACATCCTGGAGTCAGAGGAAGAGCATATCGACTGGATCGAGACGCAGCTTTCGGTCATGGACAGGATTGGCGATCAGAACTACCTGTTGACCAAGCTCGAGGACTGAGCCGGACTCCGACCTTCGCGGTCCAGTTGCATCACATAGCCCTGCAGGGCCATCCGCGCCCTTGCGTATTCCGCGATGACCAGCGCCACCGCTACTGCGGGGCGCTGCAGGTTGTGGGCGCGTGCGCCCAGCTCCACGCGCTTCGCCGCAGCCGACAGCGCCATCGCGCCAACGTTGGCGCTGGACGATTTCAGGGTGTGCGCGGCATCGCGCATGGCATCCAGGTCCGGAACCGTCGCGGCGGCCTCCAGCTGGCTGATCAGGCGCGGCGCATCTTCCAGGAACAGGGCGATGATGCGCGCGGTCTCGTTGCCGGCGATTTCCTGCAGTTCATCGAGCATGTCGTGGTCCAGCACCGGTATCCCGCTGCTCGCGTTGCTGCGTGCTTGAACCGGCCCGGCCGACGAAGCCGGCTGCACGGCATCGGCGACCCGACGCTCGTAGACGGGCTCGGACGTGCGCTCCACGAAAACCTCACGTCCCGGTAGCCAGCGTTGCAGGCATTTTTGCAACTGTTCGCGCGACACGGGCTTGGACAGGTAGTCATCCATCCCGGCATCCAGGCAGCGTTGGCGGTCACCGGCCATGGCGTTGGCGGTCATGGCCACGATGGGCAGCCGGTCCGAGCCTCGCAGCTGTTCGATTTCGCGCCACTCCCGCGTGGCCGAGTAGCCGTCCTGCACCGGCATCTGGCAGTCCATCAGGACCAGGTTGTAGCGCCCTGACGCGAGCTTTTCCAGGGCCACCTTGCCGTCGGTAGCCGTGTCGCAGGTGTAGCCGAGCACTGACAGGAGCTTCTGGCCGACCGCCATGTTGACCGGGTTGTCTTCGACCAGCAGCAGTTGGGTCTGGGGTTGCACATCGTCTGCCGGTTCATTCTTGGGAG
>JBBSVH010000013.1:0-32272 GCA_038233685.1 Lysobacterales bacterium
CGCGGCCAAGGCGGTCGCCTTCAAGGAAGCGCTGGAGCCGGAGTTCAAGGCCTACCAGGCACAGGTGGTCAGGAACGCACAGGCGATGGCCAACACGATTATCGAACGCGGTTACAAGATCGTGTCGGGCGGCACCTGCAACCACCTGATGCTGGTCGACATGATCGGCAAGGGCGTCACCGGCAAGGCGGCCGAGGAAGCGCTGGGCAAGGCCCACATTACGGTCAACAAGAACGCGGTGCCCAACGATCCGCAGAAGCCGTTCGTGACTTCGGGCCTGCGCCTGGGCACGCCAGCGGTGACCACCCGCGGCTACCTGGAAGCCGACTGCGTGGAGTTGGCGCACTGGATCTGCGACGTGCTGGATGCGCCGAAGGACGACGCGGTGATCGACAAGGTGCGGGCGAAGGTGGAAGCGCAGTGCAAACGCTTCCCCGTGTACGGCTGAGACACGGGCCACATACTCCAGATGCACTGTCCGTTCTGCCAGCACACCGACACCCGCGTAATCGATTCGCGAGTTTCCGAAGACGGATCGACCATCCGTCGTCGTCGTGAGTGCGAGGCCTGCGGCGAGCGCTGCAGCACGCTGGAGAACATCGAAATAAAGCTGCCGACGGTGATAAAGAGCGACGGCCGCCGCGACACCTTCGATGCGCGCAAGCTGCGCGCCGGTTTCGATCGTGCACTGCAGAAGCGCCCGGTGGCCGAGGAGCAGGTCGAGGCATCGGTACGCGCCGTGGTCCACCAGATGCGCATGAGTGGCGAGCGCGAACTGCCTTCGCGCCGCATTGGCGAAATGGTGATGGCCGAACTGCGCAAGCTCGACCACGTCGCCTACGTGCGTTTTGCTTCGGTGTACCGCAGTTTCGAGGATGTGGCCGACTTTCGTGAGGAGATCGAAATGCTCGAGCGCGACCTGCCGCCGTCCAGCGGCCAGCTGCCGCTGCTTGGGGGTGAGGTCGTGCCGATCGACAGGAACAAGAAGCGCTGATTGGCTTTCCTTCTCCCGCCGGGAGAAGGCGGCGCGAAGCGCCGCACGACCAGATGAAGTGCCCGTGGAATGAGGGAGCGGCATCCCCGACCCACGGGCGCTGAAGTGCAAGCGGATCACCCACGCCCTCACCCGCCCTTCGGGCACCTTCTCCCGGATGGAGAAGGAACACCATGGAGCCCCATGACCACTTTCAGCGCTGCCGATCACCTGCACATGTCCCGCGCGCTGCGCCTGGCCGAACGCGGTGCCTTCACCACTCGGCCCAACCCGATGGTCGGCTGCGTCCTGGCCCGAGGTGACAACGTGGTGGGGGAAGGCTTCCACCAGCGTGCAGGCGAGCCCCACGCCGAAGTGTTGGCGCTGCAGGCCGCCGGTGAGCGGGCGCGCGGCGCCACCGCCTATGTGACGCTGGAACCTTGCGCCCACACCGGGAAGACCGGCCCGTGCGCAGATGCGCTGGTCGCGGCAGGCATCAAACGTGTTGTCGCCGCAATGCGCGACCCCTTTCCGCAAGTGGACGGGGCCGGTTTCGAGAAGCTCCGCGCCGCCGGAATCGTGGTGGAATCCGGACTGATGG
Source organism: Lysobacterales bacterium (assembly GCA_038233685.1). GTDB lineage: Bacteria > Pseudomonadota > Gammaproteobacteria > Xanthomonadales > Xanthomonadaceae > Pseudoxanthomonas_A. Next base: position 1,575 of record JBBSVH010000013.1, read on the forward strand.
AGGCGCAGGCACGGCAGCTCAACCGCGGCTTCCTGTCGCGGATCGAACGCGGACGACCGTGGGTCCGGGTGAAGTTGGCGACCAGCCTGGACGGGCGCACCGCGACCGCCAGTGGGGATTCGAAATGGATCAGCGGCGAAGCCTCGCGCCTCGACGTGCAGCAGTGGCGCGCGCGCGCCGGCGCCATCGTGACTGGGGCCAACACGGTGCTTGCCGACGATCCGTCGCTCACCGTGCGGATCGGCGCAGACACGCCATTCGAACCACCGCTGCGGGTGGTCCTCGACCCAGGCCTGGCCACGATCGCGCGCGGCAAGGTGCGCGATGGGTCCGCGCCGACGCTGTACATCCACGCGCCCGACATCAAGCCGCCGCGCGACATCAGCGCAGACCGCGCGAGCGTCGCGGTATCCGGCGGGCGCTTCGACCTGCATGCGGTGCTCAAGCTGCTCGCCGAGCGCGGGATCAATGAAGTGCAGGTGGAAGCCGGCGCGACGCTGGCCGGCGCGTTCTTCACCAGCGGCCTGGTGGACGAGCTGCTGCTTTACGTGGCCCCGATCCTGCTGGGCGACAAGTCGCGTCCGCTGCTCGCAGGACTCGACATCGCCGACATGTCGCAGCGCGCCCAGCTCAGGTTGGTCGAGTCGCGCATGGTGGGTGAAGACCAGCGCCTGCTGCTGCAGTCGGCGCCGCCCGCATCGTGAGCACGATCGCGTTCAAGGATCACTTCTCCTCTGTCGCTGGCGCTTACGCCAGCTGGCGCCCCGGCTCTCCTGCAGCGCTGTTCGATGCGCTTGCGGCGCACGTGCCAGCACAGGCGCAGGTGTGGGAGCCGGGCTGCGGTAGCGGTCAGGCGACACGAGACCTGGCGTCGCGATTCGGACATGTCTTCGCCACCGATCCTAGCGCCGAGCAGGTGGAGCGGCACTGGGCACGGCAGGAGCAGGCAGAGAACGTGGAGGTCGCTGTCGAACCGGCAGAGGCCACTTCGCTTGGCGCGGCAAGCGTCAATCTGGTGGTCGTCGCGCAGGCGCTGCACTGGTTCGACAAGGCGCGATTCTTCAGTGAGTGCGATCGGGTCCTGCGCCGAGGCGGCGTGCTGGCCGCTTGGACTTACCAGGACATGCTGTTCTCCGACGATCTGGCGCCGGCGGCCGACGCCTTCCGTCACGAAATTGGAGCGTATTGGCCGCCAGAGCGTGCCGAAGTCGATGCCGGCTATGCGCAATACGCTTGGCCGTTCGAAGCGCTGCCGGCACCGCAGCCGTGGCTGACCGCCGAATGGACCCTGCCGCAGCTGCTTGGATACCTGGGCAGCCTGTCGGCCACAGCGCGCTGCCGGAATGCCACTGGCATCGATCCGGTAGCAGTGCATGCGCTGGAACTGCAGGCGGCATGGGGCGAGCCCCAGCGCGTGCGCAGCATGCGTTGGCCACTGGTGATGCACCTGCGCCGAAAGGCGACATGCGCTGTCCCGCAGGTCTTTCGGCGTCGTCCCATAAAAGGACTTCGTTCGGCTGTCCCAAGAGGTGACTTTCTCCGGTCGTCCCAGCCGTCCACACCCGCGACTCGTTTGCTCTGGAATATCCAAGTTTGCCCGGATGCCCGGCCTCGCCACGTAGATCCGAGCTTGCCCGGATGCTTGGCCAACGACGTAGATCCGAGCTTGCTCGGATGCTCTTCGCATCGGAGCCAGAGCATCCGAGCAAGCACGGATCTACGACCGGAGGAAGTCCCCTCTTGGGACGACCGGAGGAAGACCCCTCTTGGGACGACCGGACGACGCGGCTGCGTTGAGTAACTGCCCGGCGTGACCGACGGCATTGGCAGCGCGACGCCTGTGCCGCTAGGCTTCGCGGCTACCCGCCTTGCAGGATCCGCCATGCGCCTCATATTGCCCGTACTCCTTGCGCTGTTCACCGCTTTGCTTGCGCCAGGCGCCGCGGCGCAGGCGCTTCCCGAAGTGCGTGCGCTGCTCGAAGCGCGCAGCTCGGCCGCGCCTGCCGCCGCCGAGGCGCTGGTCAAGCGCACGCCCGCCGATGCCAACGCCTGGGTCGCCCTGACCCGCGCGCGCCTGCAGGCCAAACAGGTTTCGAAGGCTCTGGCCGCCGCGGAGAAAGCCGTGGCGCTGGGTCCGAAGAATGCCCAGGCGTTCTACTGGCTCGGCAATGCATACGGCAACCGCATCGGTGAAGTGAACATGCTGTCGAAGATGTCGCTGGCGCCGAAGATCCGCGATGCATTCGAAACCGCGGTGGTGCTCGATCCGACGCTGGTCGATGCGCGGTCCGCGCTGGTGGAGTTCTACCTGCAGGCTCCGGCGGTCGTCGGCGGCAGCGTTGACAAGGCCAAGACCCAGGCCGCGGCCATCGTGCGCCTTGATCGGTACCGGGGATTGCTGGCGCAGGCGCGGGTTGCCGGGCACGAGAAGAACGCGGCCAAGGCGCTCAAGCTGTATGAAGATGCCCTGGCCCTGAAGCCTGGCGATCCGCAGGCGCGGATGCTGCTGCTGACCGCGTATCAACAGGCGGAGCACTGGCGCGACGCGTATGAAACTGCCAACCGCTGGGCCGTCGATGAGCCGGCAGATCCGACGCCGCGGTATCAGATAGGCCGCATCGCTGCGCTGAGCGGCCAATACCTGGCCGAAGGCGAAGTTGCGCTGCGCAGGTATCTGCAGCTGCCGCGCAAGGGTGACAATCCGGAGCCCAAGCATGCGCACTATCGGCTGGGCCAGGTGCTGGCGCACGCAGGACGCAAGGACGAGGCGCGCGTTGAACTTCAGGCGGCCCTGAAGCTTGACCCCAAGCTGTCCGAGGCGCGCGAGGCGCTGGCCAAGCTCTGACCGGAATCTGAGGCCGAGGCGCCGGGCATCGCCGGAGCGGGCCCTGTCCGCGATTGTTTTTATCTCAAGAGCTGCAAAGGTGTTTTTGCAAAAGCCTTCGCGTGCAGGGTGCCCTACTGCAGAAGGCAAGGCGGCTGGGTGGACTTGCAAAGCCTCCACCGGCACCGTCGCGCGGGTTGAATAACGCCACTAAGCCCGCATCTGGAAGGCATTGCCGGCGCACGCCGGCCCCTGTATCCAGAGGTGCAAGCCATGCGGATGGACAAGCTCACATCGCGCTTCCAGCAGGCGCTGGCCGACGCGCAGTCGCTGGCCGTGGGCCGCGACCACAACCTGATCGAACCGGTCCACGTGCTGGTCGCGCTGCTCGACCAGCAGGGCGGCAGCACGCGCCCGCGGCTGGCCGATGCGGCCGTCAACGTGCCCGTGCTGCGCGCGCGCCTGGTCGAGGCCATGGACAAGCTGCCCAAGGTCAGCGGGCAGGAGGGCAGTCTTTCCATCGGCAACGACCTGACGCGGCTGCTCAACCTCACTGACAAGCTGGCCCAGCAGCATGGCGATGCATTCATCGCCGGCGACTGGTTCGTGCTGGCTGCGGCCGACGACAAGGGCGCGCTGGGCACGGCGATGCGCGCGGCCGGCGCCGACAGGCAGCGCATCGAATCGGCCATCGAAAAAATCCGCGGCGGCGAGAGCGTGCAAACCGAAAACGCGGAGGAGCAGCGGCAGGCGCTGGACAAATACACCATCGACCTGACCGAGCGCGCCGAGAGTGGCAAGCTGGACCCGGTGATCGGGCGCGACGAGGAAATCCGCCGCACCATCCAGGTCCTGCAAAGGCGAACCAAGAACAACCCGGTGCTGATAGGTGAACCCGGCGTAGGCAAGACTGCGATCGTCGAGGGCCTGGCCCAGCGCATCATCAACGGCGAAGTGCCCGAGGGGCTGAAGAATCGACGCGTGCTCTCGCTGGACATGGGCGCGCTGATCGCCGGCGCCAAGTTCCGCGGCGAGTTCGAGGAGCGATTGAAGGCGGTACTCAGCGACCTTGCAAAGCAGGATGGCAACGTCATCCTCTTCATCGACGAGCTGCACACCATGGTCGGCGCCGGCAAGGCCGAGGGCTCGATGGATGCCGGCAACATGCTCAAGCCGGCGCTGGCCCGCGGCGAGCTGCACTGCATCGGCGCCACCACGCTGGACGAGTACCGCAAGTATGTGGAGAAGGACGCCGCGCTCGAGCGCCGGTTCCAGAAAGTGTTCGTCGGCGAGCCGACCGTGGAGGACACGATCGCCATCCTGCGCGGGCTGAAAGAACGCTACGCAGTGCACCACGGCGTGGAGATCACCGACCCGGCGATCGTCGCGGCTGCGACGCTGTCGAACCGCTACATCGCCGACCGGCAGCTGCCGGACAAGGCCATCGACCTGATGGACGAGGCGGCATCGCGCATCCGCATGGAGATCGATTCAAAACCTGAGGAGCTCGATCGCAAGGAGCGTCGATTGATCCAGCTCAAGATCCAGCGCGAAATGCTGAAAAAAGAGAAGGACGCGGAGTCGAAGAAGCGCCTGGCGGACCTGGAAGCCGACATCGACACGCTGGAGCGCGAGTTCTCCGACCTCAACGAGATCTGGAAATCGGAAAAGGCCGCGCTGCAGGGCTCCACCAGGATCAAGGAGCAGATCGCGCAGGCGAATCTTGACATGGAGTCCGCGCAGCGCCACCAGGATTACGCCCGCATGAGCGAAATCCAGTACGGCGTGCTGCCCGAGCTGGAGAAGCAGCTGCAGGACACGCAGGAAGTGGATCGTCGGGATTTCAAGCTTGTCCAGGATCGGGTCACCGCCGAAGAGATTGCCGAAGTCGTGTCGCGCTGGACCGGTATCCCGGTCAGCAAGATGCTCCAGGGCGAGCGCGAGAAGCTGCTGAAGATGGAAGGCCAGCTGCATCAGCGCGTGATCGGTCAGGAAGAGGCGATCAAGGTCGTTTCCGATGCCGTGCGCCGCTCACGCGCCGGTCTGTCCGATCCCAACCGGCCGAGCGGCTCGTTCCTGTTCCTGGGCCCTACCGGCGTGGGCAAGACCGAGCTGTGCAAGGCGCTGGCCGAGTTCCTGTTCGACAGCAGCGATGCGATGATCCGCATCGACATGAGCGAGTTCATGGAGAAGCATTCTGTAGCGCGGCTGATCGGTGCACCGCCGGGCTACGTGGGCTATGAAGAGGGTGGCTATCTCACCGAGGCCGTGAGGCGACGGCCCTACTCGTTGATCCTGCTCGACGAAGTGGAGAAAGCCCACGGCGATGTCTTCAACATCCTGCTGCAGGTGCTCGACGACGGCCGCCTGACCGACGGCCAGGGCCGTACCGTTGATTTCCGCAATACCGTGATCGTGATGACCTCCAACCTTGGCTCGCAGATGATCCAGGACATGTCCGACGATGACGGTGCCGCAGGCCACGCGGCCGAAGCCTACACGCAGATGAAGGCGGCGGTGATGGGCGTGGTGCAGGCGCACTTTCGACCGGAATTCATCAACCGGCTGGACGATATCGTGGTGTTCCATCCGCTGGACAAATCGCAGATCAAGCAGATTGCCGGCATCCAGCTGCGCGGGCTCGAGGCGCGCCTGGCCGAACGTGGCCTGCGCCTGGAGGTACGCGATTCAGCACTTCAACTGCTGGCCAACGTGGGTTTCGACCCGGTCTATGGGGCGCGTCCGCTGAAGCGCGCGATCCAGCAGCAGCTGGAAAACCCGCTGGCGCAGAAGATCTTGGGTGCCGAGTTCAGTGCTGGCGATACCATTGTCGTGGAGACCGAAGGCGGCAAGCTGGCGTTCACCCGCAGCGAGTAGGAGCGCCCCACGGGCGCTTCGCCGTTGGCGCGACGAACGCAGTTGCTAGACCGCGCGTGTGGGCCGATACGGCGGCGTCGCCATCACCATCTCGGCCAGCGAATACGCCAGCTCGCGCTCGGCCAGCACCGTGGCATCGGCACCGTGCGCAAGCAGGTGCTTCACTTCGGCATCGCTGTGGGCGCGGGCCAGCACGGTCAATTCGGGACTCAACAGTTTCAGCCGCGCGATGGCCTCGCCAGCTTCCAGCGTGTGCGGAATCGCGAACACAACCAGCTTGGCCCGCTCCGGCGCGGCTTCGCCCATCACCCGCTCATCGGCCACATTGCCGCGCACGGCGGGGAACCCGGCCTTGCGCGCACGTTCAATGGAATCGGGATCCTCCTCGATCACCACCAGCGGCACGCCGCGTTCGCGCAGCAGCATCGACAAGTGGCTGCCTACCCTGCCGAAGCCGACGATGATCGCGTGCGCGTCGATGCTGTCATCTATCCGGTAGACGTCGGCCGGCTGGGACGCGGACGGGCGCGCATCGGCGTGCCTGTCCTGCCGGGAGTGCATGCGGTCGATGATCCGGAACAGCACCGGGCCGACCATGATCGAGAGCAGCGCACCGGCCAGGATCAGGTCGCTGGCTTCCTGCGGCAGGATGCGCAGCGACAGTCCCAGCGAGGCCAGTACGAACGAGAACTCGCCAATCTGGGCCAGGCTCGCGGCGATGGTCAGCGCCGTGAGGTCGGACTTGCCGAACGCGCGGGCGACGCCCCACACCACCAGCGACTTGCCGATCACGATGATCCCGAACGTCGCCAGCACTTCGAGTGGACGCTCGACCAGGATCGACGGGTCGAACAGCATGCCGACCGACACGAAGAACAGCACGGCGAACGCATCACGCAGCGGCAGCGTGTCGTTGGCCGCCTGGTGGCTGAACTCGGACTCGTTGAGCAGCATCCCGGCGAAGAACGCGCCCAGCGCAAACGAGACCCCGAACAGCTGCGCTGCACCGAAGGCCACGCCCATTGCGACGGCCAGGATGCACAGGGTGAAGAGTTCGCGTGACCCGGTGCCGGCGACACGCTCCAGGATCCACGGCAGCACCCTTCGGCCCACGACCAGCATCAACACGACAAAGGCGCCAGCCTTGGCCAGGGTGACGAAAAGCGCGGTCCACAAACCGGTACCGCTGTCCGCATTAGCGTCGAATCCGCCCAATGCCCCGGCAAACGCAGGCACCAGCACCAGCGCCAGGACCAGGGCCAGGTCTTCGACCACGACCCAGCCAATGGAGATGCGCCCGATCAGCGAATCGAGCATGCGCCGGTCTTCCAGCGTGCGCAGCAGCACCACGGTGCTGGCGATCGACAGGGCCAGGCCGAACAGGAGGCCGGCGCCATGGGTCCAGCCCAGCAGCCGTCCCAGCATCCAGCCCATGGCGGTGGCGACGGCCATGCGCGACAGCGCGCCCGACACTGCGATTCCCCGGACTTCGAGCAGCTCGCGCAGCGAGAACTTCAGGCCCACGCCGAACATCAGCAGGATCACCCCGATCTCCGCCAGCTGCGGGGCCAGGGTCTGGTCGGCGATGAAACCCGGCGTATACGGGCCGGCGATGACCCCGGCGAGCAGGTAGCCGACCAGCGGGGACAGCTTCAGTCGCTGGGCGATCAGTCCAAGCACGAAGGCCAGCACGAAGCCCATGCACAGGATGGCGATCAGCGACGTCTGGTGCGGCATTCAGCGGGGTCCGTTGTTGCGAGTGTGAACACGATGTTCGCACAGGGCCCATTGGCACCGCGGCAATGCAGCCTTCAATCGGCAAGGTCGCACAGCTTTGAGGCCAGGCGAAAATAAAAAAAAACGCCCCGGCACAGGGCCGGGGCGTGGCTTGCGATGCGGCAAGTGCAGCCGGTTCAGATCACCACTCGTAGCCCACCCTGGCATACATAAAGGCGCCATTGAAGCCATTGGGCGAACTGGCGCTGTAGGGCAACTGGCCCCCGGTCGAATTGATGAAGATGGTTTCGTCCGGGTACTCGATGAGCACGTTGTCACCTCCCAGGGTGAAGGACCACTTGTTGAGGGTGTAGCTGGCCGACAGGTCCAGCACCCACTGCGCGTCGTAGGTCTGGTCGCGGCTGGTGTTGGCGGGATCGTTGCCAAACAGCACGGTGAACTCGCCGTAGCGCGTGGCGCTCGTGTTGAAGGCCCAGTTGCCGGCGTTCCAGGTACTGCCCAGGAACAGCTTGTCCTGGGGCGAGCCGACGGTGAAGCGGCCCAGCTCGACGCGGCCGAAGCGGCGCGCGGTCGGGTCGATTGCTGCCAGCCTGGTGGACTGCTCGGCAATGCGGTCGACGCTGGTGTCGTTGTAGTTGTAGCCGGCGGTCAGGTCCAGGCTGCTGTTGGCCAGCTGCCAGCTGTAGGTGCCGATGATGTCCACGCCCTCGGTGGTGGTGTCGATGGCGTTGGTGAAGTAGCGTCCGCCACCAACGCCGATGAAGCCGTTGGCGTTGAGGAAGTTGCGCACCGGCGTGGAGGTGAGGTTTTCCGACAGCGCGATGCGGTCGTCGATCTGGATGCGGTAGGCGTCGATGGTGATGTACAGGTTCTCGACCGGCTGCAGCACCAGGCCCAGGCTGTAGTTCACCGATTCCTCGGCGCGCAGCGGCTGCGCGCCCAGGGCGATCGCCGCCGGGTTGTCGACGCGGAACGTTGCGATCTCGAACGGAATGCCGCCGATGAAGTTGGTGGCCGTCGACTGGAAGAACTGCTGCTGCAGGGTCGGGGCGCGGAAGCCGGTGGCCACGGTGCCGCGCAGGGCGACGGCGTCGGTGAAGGCGTAGCGTGCGGTCAGCTTGCCGGAACTGGTGCTGCCGAAATCGCTGTAATCCTCGCCGCGGAATGCGATGCCGGCCGAGAGCTTGTCGCTGATGTCCGCTTCCAGGCTCACGTAGGCCGAGTAGCTTTCGCGGTTGAAGCGGCCCGAGTCGCTGGGACGGAAGCCGGCGAACACCTGCGAGCCTGGAACCGGTGCGGTTGCACCCGGCGCGATGACCCCCCCGTTGACGTACGACGATGGCTCGCCGGGCGACTCGTTGAACTTCTCGCCGCGCCACTCGGCGCCGAACGCCAAGGTGACCGGGTAGGCCAGGCCCCATTCGAGCTGCTTGTTGAAGTCCAGGTTGAGCACGTTCTGGGTGACTTCCAGCGCGCCGGCATAGAAATTCCGCTGCACCGGCGTCACCGTGGTGCCCAGGCTGCGGTTGAGGCTGTTGAGCACGTCGAAGGTCAGCTGGTTCTGGCCGTAGTTGTAGCTGATGTCGATGTTCAACCCGCCCGCGGTGAAGCCGCGGAAGCCGCCGACCCAGGCGACGTCGTCACTTTCGTTGAAGATCTGCGGCAGGAAGCCGTTGGGGTAGACCGACGGGATGTTGCGCGCGTCGCCGCCGGCGCGGAAGAAGCCGTTCGACAGCGCCTCGCGCTTGCTGGTCAAGCCAAAAGAATAGAACGTGATGCCCTCGGCAGGGCTGTACTCGCCGTTGTAGGAAAACGCGGCCGAATCGACTTCTGGATCGCCGTAGCGCTGCACCACCTTGCCGTACGGCGTGACGCTGGGGGCGCCGATGTACGGCCGCGCGCGGTCGGTCTGGTCCTGGTGCCCGCCCTGCACGCCGAAGTGGATCGCGCCGCCGTCGCCCAGCGCTATGCCGGCGTCGGCGCCGAGGTTCCACTGTTCACCGTCGCCTGCGCTGTATTGGCCATAGGTGGCGCTGACGCCACCGCCATCGGCGCCGCCCTTGAGCACGATGTTGATCACGCCAGCAATGGCGTCGGAACCGTACTGGGCCGAAGCGCCGTCGCGCAGCACCTCGACACGGGCAATCGATGCGATGGGAATGGTGTTCAGATCGACCGGCGACGAGCCGCGACCCTGGCTGCCGTTGAGGTTGATCAGCGCGGTGGTGTGGTAGCGCTTGCCATTGACCAGGACCAGCACCTGGTCAGGCGAGAGGCCGCGCAGCTGCGCCGGCCGCACCGCATCGGTGCCGTCGGTGATGGCCGGGCGCGGGAAGTTGAGCGAGGGCACGGCGCGGGACAGTGCGGTGGCCAACTCGGTCGTGCCGGTGGCCCGCAAGGCCTCGGGGGTAATGATGTCGATCGGCGCGGTGGATTCGGCCACGGTGCGGTCGGTGACCCGCGTACCGGTGACGATCAGCGTGTCGAGGGTCTTGGCCTCATCGCCATTTTCCTGGGCGAGTGCCGGGGTGGCGAGGATCCCCAGGACGATGGCGACTGACAAAGGGTTGTGTCTGATCTTCATATCAACTCCGGAAGGGCGCGGCTCAGAGGGGTATTGCAACGCAGCACTGGTTGGATAACAGAATCTTCACGTGGTTGTCAAATTGCTGGACGCCGGCGACGCCGCCGGGACGCAGCGGATAAACTAGGCCCCGCCATCTGGCTGGTTTCCTTCGGCACATCCTGTGATTTCGCTTCGTAATTTCGCCCTGCGCAGGGGCGAACGCCTCCTTCTATCCAACGTCGACCTCACCATGCACTCGGGCTATCGCGTGGGCGTGGTCGGCCGCAACGGCACCGGCAAGTCCAGCCTGTTTGCCGCGATCCGCAACGAGATCGAGGCCGACAAAGGCGATATCGAGCTCTCGGGCAAGGTGCGCATCGCCAGCGTCGCCCAGGAAACACCTTCGCTGCCGGATGCGGCGCTGGACTTCGTGCTGGGCGGCGACGTGCAGGTGGCCGCCGCGCTCAAGGCCGAGTCCGATGCGCTGGCCGCCGAGGACTGGGAAGCGGTGGCCAACGCGCACCACCGGCTGGAGGAGGTCAACGGCTACGACGCCACCGCGCGCGCGGGCAAGCTGCTGCACGGCCTGGGCTTTCCTGGCGACAGTCATCAGCGCGCGGTGTCCTCGTTCTCCGGCGGCTGGCGGGTGCGCCTGAACCTGGCGCGCGCCTTGATGATGCCCAGCGACCTGCTGCTGCTTGACGAGCCTACCAACCACCTGGACCTGGACGCTGTGCTGTGGCTGGAGCAGTACCTGCTCAAATACCCCGGCACGCTGTTGCTGATTTCGCACGACCGCGAATTCCTGGACAACGTCACCACCCACACCCTGCACCTGCACGACGGCAAGGCCAAGCTCTACACCGGCGACTACACCGCCTTCGAGCGCCAGCGCTCCGAGCACCTGCGCCTGCAACAGATCACCCACGAAAAGGCACAGGCCGAACGTGCCCACCTGCAGAGCTTCATCGATCGCTTCAGCGCCAGCGCCGCCAAGGCCAAGCAGGCGCAGTCGCGGGTCAAGCGCCTGGCCAAGATGGAGGGCACCGAGGCGGTGCGCGCCGAGCGCGAGCTGGTGATCGAGTTCGCCCAGCCCACGCGCCTGCCGCATTCGCTGATCCGGCTGGACCACGTCGATGCCGGCTATGGCGATGCGCGGATCCTGGGCAATGTGGGTTTCGGCCTGGAAGCCGGCGATCGCATCGGCCTGCTTGGGGTCAACGGCGCGGGCAAGTCGACCCTGGTCAAGACCCTGGTCGGCGACCTGCCGGTGCAGGCCGGCCAGCGCAGCGCGCACCCGGACCTGCGCATTGGCTACTTCGCCCAGCACACGGTGGAATCGCTGAAGCCGGGACAATCGCCGATCGACCATCTGCGCGACATTGCCCCTGACACGGCGGTGCAGGCGTTCCGCGATTTCCTGGGCCGGTGGAATTTCCGCGGCGACCGCGCCTTTGAAAGCGTGGACGGGTTTTCCGGCGGCGAGCGCGCGCGCCTGGCGCTGTCGCTGATCGCCTGGCGCCAGCCCAACGTGCTGCTGCTGGACGAGCCCACCAACCATCTGGACCTGGAGATGCGCGAGGCCCTGGCCGAAGCGCTTAGCCTGTTCGAAGGGGCGATCGTGATGGTCTCGCACGACCGCCATCTGATCGGCCTGGTGTGCGAAACGTTCTGGCGCGTGGCCGACGGCAAGGTGGAGCCGTTCGACGGCGACCTGGACGAATATGCTGCGTGGCTGCGGGCGCGGGCCAGCGCCCAGGGCGGCAAGACGGTCAAGGCCGAGGTGGCCGCACCGGCGCCCGCGCAAGCCGCGCCGCGCAAGCCGGCCAATCCGCACAAGCTGGCCGCGGCCGAGGCGCGCGTGGCCGAGCTGGAGGGCAAGATCAATGGGCTCGATGCGCGGCTGGCCGCTCCGGAGACCTACTCGGATCCGGACAAGCTGGCGCAGCTCGGGCGCGAGCGCGAAGCGCTGGCCGCCCAGCTCAGCGCCGCCGAGCAGGAATGGTCCTCGCTGTATGACGCGGCTTGAGCGCGTTGAACTGCATCTGCTCGGTGTGGCTCGAACTGCATCGAGCCGCCGGCGCAAACGAAACGAGCCTGGCCTGTACGCAATCGCTTGATTAGCGCAGCATCCATCCTATCTTCCAGCCGTCCCAGCACAAGCACACCCCACCATGCCGATCTATGCCTTCCAGTGCGCCGATTGCGGCCACGACTTCGACCGCCTACAGAAGATGTCCGATCCCGACCCGGCGGCCTGCCCCAGCTGTGGCGCACCTGCGGTCAAGCGCCAGCTCACCGCGCCGTCATTCCGGCTTTCCGGCAGCGGCTGGTACGAGACCGACTTCAAGAAGGACGGCGACAAGAAGCGCAACCTGACCGAGACTGGCGACGGCGCCGGCAAGTCCGACAGCAAGCAGGACGCTGGCGATGCCAAGCCCGCGCCCGCGGCCGGCAAGGACGCGGTGCCTGCTGTCAAGGCCGAGGGGAAGCCGGACGCGAAGCCTGCAGCTCAGCCGCAGGCGAAATCGGAAACGAAACCGGCCGCACCGAGCACGCCTGCGACTTGATGCGCGACTCCATGCGCGCCTACGGTGGGCCATGACCGCCCTCCTCAAGCCGAGTCTCCTCGCCGGCATCGCCCTGATGACGGCCTGCGCACCTGCCACGCCCGATCCCGCGACCAGCCAGACGCAAGCGGCAATTGCTGAAGGCGAAATCGAGGCCGCCGCGCCGGCCGACGCGTTCCTCGGCGCGCTTGCCAGCCACTGCGGGCAGGCCTTTGCCGGCCGCATCGTGGCCAACACGCCCACTCCGCCTGCCGACACTCCCGATCCGTTCGCAGGCAAGACGCTGGTGATGCACGTGCGCGGCTGCAATGATTCGAAGCGCGAGCTGCGGGTGCCGTTCCATGTCGGCGACGACCACTCGCGCACCTGGGTGTTGACCCGCACCCCCGGCGGCCTGCGGCTCAAGCACGATCACCGGCATCAGGACGGCAGCGAGGACGTGCTGACCCGGTACGGCGGCGACAGCGTGGATGCGGGAACCGCGCAACGGCAGGAATTCCCCGTCGATGCCGATTCGATCGCACTGTTCAAGCGCGAAGGCTCCGATGCTTCGATCAGTAACACGTGGGCGATGGAGATCGACCCCGGGCAGCGCTTCCTCTACGAACTCTCGCGTCCGGGCGGGCGCCTGTTCCAGGTGGAGTTCGACCTGACCACGCCCGTGGCGCTGCCGCCAACGCCGTGGGGTCATGCCCTGTAGCGCCTGTTTTCCTGCCGTCGCCAAATGCAAAAGGCCCGCCGGGGAATCGACGGGCCTTTCGCGTTTTACCGATCGCGCTGCAGCGCTCTCAGCGCCCAGCTCCAAAGCGCGCGCGGCAGCCGCGGTCCACCCAGATCGCGTTGCCGATATGGCCCCAGGAGTAGCCTTCCCGGCAATCATCGGACGACAGTTGCTGGACCACGACCGGGCGGCCCACGCGGTTGTTCCATGCACAGGTCGCGCGGCGGTTGTCGATGCTGCTGCAGGTCACCGTGTAGTTGCCATTGCCATTGCCCGGACGCCAGCCTCCGCTGCCCTCGCGAAACTCCGCGCGGCATCCGTCGCCAACCCAGACCGAGCCGCGGCGCTGGCCCCAGTTCTGGCCTTCGACGCATCGTTTGCTCGACAGCTGGCGACTCAGCACGGCCTCGCCACGAAAACCGGTGTTGCAGTCCTGGCGGCGATTGTCCCTGCTCTCGCAGCGGACCACCGCATCCGATCCACCTGACCCGTATCCGCGTGTGAATCGACCCCTGCAGCCGCGATCCACCCACACCACGCCTTCTGCGCTGCCCCAGTTCTGTCCTTCGATGCAGCGGGTGTCCGATATGTTCTGGGCCAGGATGGCGCCACCGCTGAAGCCGGTGCGGCACTCCCGATAGCGGTTGTCGGCGCTTTCGCACACTATCGAGCCTGAAGGTCCGGGTTGTGGGACGGGTGCGGGGTTCCAGCCGCCGGGCGTGCCGCCAAGCGAGGTGGCGATGTCCTGCTTGATCCGGCCGAAAGTCCAGCTGGAGCGGTTGACCTGGTCAAGGTAGAAGCGCAGCTGGTCGTCCGGGATGCGGCGCCCCCGGGACTGTTCCGAATACTCCAGGCCGATCACGCGCGCCTGGTCGTTTTGGGAGAGTCTGCGCAGGTCCTCTGGCGCATAGACCTTGGCACCGACCTGGGCGGAGACGTGCGAAGCGCTGAGCAGCAGGGCGAATCCGACAAGCAAGACCGACAACATGCGCCTCATGTGGCACTCCGGTGTGTTGGGTTCAGGAAGCCGGAATATAGCCTGCGGTGGTGAACGTTCGCTGCCGATGCGCTGCTGATGCCTGCGCAAGCGGATTTGCCCGGACCGGCCCACGGCCCCAAAATGGCGCGCTGTCCGGCTGCACCTGGCGCCGGCACGCTTTCGGAGCCCCCATGCGTACCCATTTCTGCGGCCTCATCGACGAGGCCTTGCTTGGCCAGACCGTCACCCTGTGCGGCTGGACCGACGTTGCCCGCAACCTGGGTGGGGTCTGCTTCATCGACCTGCGCGACCACCACGGCATCGTGCAGGTGCTGGTGGAGCCTGAGCAGGCCGAGGTGTTTGCCATCGCCGCCAGCCTCGGCTACGAGGACGTGCTGCAGGTCGAAGGCGTGGTGCGCGCGCGGCACAGCGTCAACGCCAAGCTCCGCAGCGGCCAGGTGGAAGTGGTGGCCACGCGTATCGAGATCCTCAACAAGGCGCAGCCGCTGCCGTTCCACGCGCACGAAAACCCCGGCGAGGAAGTCCGGCTGAAGTACCGCTACCTCGACCTGCGCCGCCCGGAAATGCAGCGCATGATGCGCACCCGCACGCGGCTGGTGGCAGCGCTGCGCCAGTGGCTGGACGCGCGCGACTTCCAGGACATCGAAACTCCCATCCTGACCAAGGCCACGCCCGAAGGTGCGCGCGACTTCCTGGTGCCGGCGCGCCTGCATCCGGGCGAGTTCTACGCGCTGCCGCAGTCGCCGCAGCTGTTCAAGCAGATCCTGATGGTGGCCGGCTTCGACCGCTACTACCAGATCGCGCGCTGCTTCCGCGACGAGGCGCTGCGTGCCGACCGCCAGCTCGAATTCACCCAGCTGGACATGGAGTTCGCCTTCGTCAACGAGCGTGACGTTCAGGACTCGGTCGAAGGCATGATCCGCGACGTTTTCGCCCAGGTGATGCAGGTCGAACTCGAGCCGCAGTTCCCGCGCCTGACCTGGGCCGAGGCCATGCGTCGCTTCGGCTCGGACAAGCCCGACCTGCGCAATCCGCTGGAGCTGGTCGACGTGGCAGCGCTGGTCAAGGACAGTGAGTTCAAGGTGTTCACCGACTGGGCGTCGAACCCGGAAGGCCGGGTGGCCGCGCTGCGCGTCCCCAGCGGCGCGTCGCTGTCGCGCAAGCAGATCGACGACTATGCCGCGCACGCCGCAAAGTACGGCGCCAAGGGACTGGCATACATCAAACTGGGCGACGACGGGCAGGTGAGCTCGCCGATCGCCAAGTTCTTCAGCGAAGAATCTTTTGCCGCGCTGGTGCAGGAGGTGGACCTGCAGCAGGGTGATCTGGCGTTCTTTGGCGCCGGCACCTACAACACGGTCAGCGATTTCATGGGCGCGGTGCGCTTGAAGGTCGGCAAGGACCTGGGCCTGGTCCAGGAAGGCTGGAAGCCGCTGTGGGTCACCGACTTTCCGATGTTCGAGTGGGACGAGCAGGCCCAGCGCTACGTGGCCCTGCATCACCCGTTCACCGCACCTGCCGTGGACGACATCGATGCCCTGCGGGCGAATGCGAAGACCGCGGTGTCTCGCGGCTACGACATGGTGCTCAATGGCAACGAGATCGGTGGCGGATCGATTCGTATCCACCGCCCCGAGATGCAGAGCGCGGTGTTCGAACTGCTCGGTATCGGCGCCGAGGAAGCCGAGTCCAAGTTCGGATTCCTGCTCGACGCGCTGAAGTACGGCGCGCCGCCGCACGGCGGCATCGCCTTCGGCATCGACCGGATCGCCGCGCTGATGGCCGGCACTGAATCGATCCGCGACGTCATCGCGTTCCCCAAGACCACCACTGCGCAATGCCTGATGACCGGCGCACCGTCGTCGCTCCCCGATGCGCAGTTGGCTGAAGTGCACGTTTCCATACGTCCGAAGCAGGCATGAGCGAAGACGGCTGCCGCATCCGGCGGGCCACGCCGCACGACGCTCCGCTGTTGTCGCGTCTGGCCACCGATACGTTCGTGGAGACCTTCGGGCACCTGTATCCGCCCGAAGACCTGGCCTGGTTTCTGCTCAACTCCTATTCGCCCGGCGCGCAGCGCGAAAGCCTGGAAGATCCGGCCAGCGCCATGTGGCTGCTTGAGCGCGAAAGCACGGCGCTGGGCTATCTGTACGTGGGTCCGTGCGGCCTGCCGCATCCAGATGCGTCGATGGACGATGGCGAGATCAAGCGCCTGTACCTGCTGCGCGAAGCCCAAGGCGGTGCTTGGGGCACGCGCCTGCTGCAGACCGGCATCGACTGGCTGCTGCGCGACGGTCCACGCGAGCTGTGGGTGGGCGTGTGGTCGGAAAACCTGGGCGCGCAGCGCTTCTACGCCCGCCACGGATTCGAGCGCGTGGGCCAGTACAAATATCCGGTGGGCAAGACGCTGGACGACGAGTTCATCCTGCGCAGGCCGGCCTGAGTCACCGGGTTCGGGAAACCTGAGCTCGCAATGCCCATGACCAGCACGTACTCCCGGCCTCCAGTCCATGAGCAATCCCTGCGCTGCCGCGTGCGCCCCTGCATGGGTGCGGCAACAGGCCATTGGGCCATGCTGCGCGCATGAGCCTGGACCCTGAGGCGGATCCTGAGGCCGCTCGCGGCACCACGCCCCGGGTGATGCTGCTGCACGGCATCTGGAATGCCAGGGCGTGGCTGGCGCCGCTCGCTTCCAGACTGCGTCAGTCAGGGTTCCAGCCCCAGGTCTTTGGCTACTCCAGCGTGTTCGGCGGACCTGAAGCGGCGATCCCCGCGCTGATCGAGCGACTGCGAAAATCGCCGCCGGTCAACCTGGTGGGGCACAGCCTGGGTGGTCTGGTGGCGCTGGAGGCATTGCGCCAGGTGCCGTCGCTGCCGGTGCACCGGCTGGTGTGCCTGGGGTCTCCGCTGTGCGGCAGCGATGCGGCGCGTGCGCTGGTGCGGCGCGGCTGGCCCGCGCCGTGGCTGGGACGCAGCGCCAGCCTGCTGCAGCGGGGCTGCGATCCGTGGACTGGCCCGACGCAGATCGGCATGGTGGCGGGCAACGTGCCGCGCGGACTCGGGCGGCTGTTCGCACGCTTCGATGGCGAGTCCGATGGCACCGTGGCCGTAGCCGAAACCCGCCTGCAAGGCCTCGTGGACCACTGCCTGGTGGGTTCCAGCCACAGCGGGCTGGTGTTTTCGCAAGAGGCCGCCGATCAGGCCGCGCACTTCCTGCATCACGGTCGTTTCGCGCACCCATAAGAGCCCGCTGGCGCCAGCGCCGTGCTGATCCTGCGGATTGACCTGGCCGCCTGGAAAAACTCGCGCGCGCCGTGCACTTCCGGGGTTGGGGCGGGCACCGGTGGCGCATTGGAGTAAAATTCCGCGCTTCGCCACAGTACCTCCGGAACAGCAAGCATGGGCAGGGGACCGTCGATCGAGGGGCGTAAGAACGCCACCGACGCCAAGCGCGGCAAGATTTTCACCAAGATCATCCGCGAGATCAGCGTCGCCGCGCGCGCCGGCGGAGGCGACCTGTCCAACAACGCGCGTCTGCGCACCGCCGTGGACAAGGGCCTGTCCGCGAACATGTCCAAGGACGTGATCGAACGCGCGATCAAGAAGGCCACCGGAGAACTGGAAGGCGTCGAGTACGAGGAGATTCGCTACGAGGGCTACGCTCCGGGCGGTGTTGCGGTGATCGTCGACTGCCTTACCGACAATCGCGTGCGCACCGTGGCCGAGGTGCGCCACGCCTTTGGCAAGTGTGGCGGCAACATGGGCGCGGAAGGCTCGGTGGCTTTCATGTTCCGAAAGCTGGGCGTGCTCAGCTTCGCCGCCGGTGCCGATGAAGATGCAGTGACCAATGCCGCGATCGAGGCGGGCGCCGACGACGTCGTGGCGTATCCGGAAGACGGGGCCATTGATGTGCTGACCGCCATCGAAAGCTACGAATCGGTGCGCGATGCCATGACCGCCGCCGGCCTGGTTGCCGAACACGCCGAGATCACCCTGCGCGCCGACAACGACATCGCCGTGGAAGGCGACGTGGCCGCCCAGGTGGTCAAGATGCTGGACATGCTGGAGGACCTGGACGACGTGCAGGCGGTGTATTCGAACGCGGAGCTGGGCACCGCTGCCGATGCCTGACCGGTCACCCCAGCAATGACCCGCATCCTCGGCATCGATCCCGGCTCCCAGCGCACCGGCGTCGGCATCATCGACGTCGACGCTTCGGGGCGGACCACGCATGTGTTCCACGGGCCGCTGCTGCTGCTGGGCGAGGGCGATTTCTCGCAGCGCCTGAAGCGCCTGCTGCAGTCGCTGGGCGAGGTCATCGATACGCACCGGCCTGATGAAGTGGCGATCGAAAAAGTGTTCATGGCGCGCAACCCGGATTCGGCATTGAAGCTGGGGCACGCGCGCGGCGCGGCGATCTGCGCGGTGGTCCTGCGCGACCTGCCGGTGTCCGAGTACGCGGCGCGGGAAGTGAAGCTGGCCGTGGTCGGCAAGGGAGGGGCCGAGAAGGAACAGATCCAGCACATGGTGGGCATGCTGCTCAACCTCAAAGGCAAGCTGCAGGAAGACGCCGCCGACGCGCTGGCCGTGGCGATCACCCATGCCCACGTCCGCGCAACCGCCCAGCGCATGGGCGTGGACGTGCGCCAAGCGTGGAGTCGCAAATGAGCAACGCCGCATGTACACGGCGATCGCCGGTTTCCAACAGCCGTCATCCCCGCGCAGGCGGGCACCCGGCGATTTCGCTTTCACTGGCCGCTCGTGCCTGGCTACTTCCTGCTTCCGAATTCGAACATCGAGGTCGCTGGATCCCCGCCTGCGCGCGCATGACGGCAGCAATCAACAGGATCGAACCATGATTGGAAGACTGCGAGGGATCCTGGCCTACAAGCAGCCGCCGTGGCTGGTCATCGACGTGGGCGGGGTGGGCTACGAGCTGGAGGCGCCGATGAGCACGTTCTACGACCTTCCGGACGTTGGCCGCGAGGTGATCTTGTTCACCCACCACGCGCAGAAGGAGGACAGCGTGTCGCTGTACGGCTTTCTGCGCGAGACCGAGCGCCGGATGTTCCGCGACGTGCAGAAGGTCACCGGAATAGGCGCCAAGATCGCGCTGGCGGTGCTGTCGGGAGTGAGCGTGGACGAGTTCGCGCGCCAGGTGCAGACCGGTGATGTCGCCGCACTCACCCGCATCCCCGGCATCGGCAAGAAGACCGCCGAACGCATGGTCGTGGAACTGCGCGATCGCGTCGCCGATTTCGTAGGGATGCCGCTAGGCTCGCCAAGCCTGCCCAACGACCCGCAGTCCGAAGCGACCATCGCCCTGCAGCAGCTCGGCTACAAGCCGGCCGAAGCGGTGCGCATGGCCCGCGAAGCGGTGGCTCCTGGCGACGACGCCGCCATGATCATCCGCAAGGCGCTGCAGTCGGCGCTGCGCTGAGCTTGTTGCGTCCGCACGGCGGCGCCCAGGCAGTTCAGCCTTCCTTCTCACCTCCATCGCGTTAACCTCAGGCCTTCATGTCCGCATCCAATTCCAAATCGCCCACGGGCACCAACCCGGGCCAGCATGGCGACGGCAAGATCGGCCTGGCAGGGCTGATCGTCGGGGCCGTCGGCGTCGTGTTCGGTGACATCGGCACAAGCCCGCTGTACACGCTGCGCGAGGCGTTTTCGCCGCACTACGGCCTCGCCGCCAACCACGACACCGTGCTCGGTATCCTGTCGCTGGTGTTCTGGGCGCTGATGCTGGTGGTCACGGTCAAGTACGTCACCATCATCATGCGCGCCGACAACGAAGGCGAAGGCGGGATCATGGCGCTGATGACCCTGGCCCAGCGCAGTTTTCCGAAAGGGGCCAAGTCCGGCTATCTGGTTGGCATCCTCGGGATACTGGGCGCCTCGCTGTTCTTCGGCGACGGCGTGATCACTCCGGCGATCTCGGTGCTTTCGGCAGTCGAGGGGCTGGAGGTCGTGGCCCCGCAGCTGCACACCTGGATCGTGCCGATTTCACTGCTTGTGCTCATCACCCTTTTCACCACCCAGCGCTTTGGTACCGCGAAGGTGGGGCGGGTGTTCGGTCCGATCACCGTGGTCTGGTTCATCACCCTGGCGGTGCTGGGCGTCGTCAATATCGTGCACGAGCCCGAAGTGCTGATGGCGGTCAATCCGTGGTGGGCGGTGAAGTTCTTCATCGAGAACAGCTGGCACGGCGTCTTCATCCTCGGCGCGGTGGTGCTGGCGGTGACCGGCGGCGAGGCCATCTACACCGACATGGGCCACTTCGGTCCGCGCCCGATACGCCTGGGCTGGTACTGGTTCGTGCTGCCCTCGCTGATGTTGAACTATCTGGGCCAGGGGGCACTGATCCTCGAGGACCCCAGCGCGATCCGCAATCCGTTCTACATCGGGGTTCCGGAATGGGGCCGGATCCCGATGATCGTTCTGGCCACGGCCGCCACGGTCATTGCCTCGCAGGCCGTGATTACCGGTGGCTTCTCGGTGGCGCGCCAGGCCATGCAGCTGGGATACATCCCGCGCATGACCATCAAGCACACCTCGCACTCGACCATCGGCCAGATCTATATCCCGGGCATCAACTGGATGATGATGATCATCGTCATCGCGCTGGTGCTGTCGTTCGGGACCTCGTCCAAGCTGGCCACGGCCTACGGCATCTCGGTGTCGGCGACCATGCTGATCGACACGCTCCTGCTGGCGATCGTGGCGCGCGCGCTGTGGCCGCGCTGGCGTCGCTGGGTGCTGCCGCTGTGCGTGCTGTTCTTCATCGGCGACCTCGCCTTTGTCATCGCCAATGGCGCCAAGATCCTGGACGGCGGCTGGTTCCCGGTGGCGCTGGGCCTCATCCTGTTTACCTTGTTGCGCACCTGGCGCAGAGGGCGCGAGCTGCTGAGCGCCGAGATTCGCAAGGAGGGCATCCAGCTGGACACCTTCCTGCCCGGACTGATGCTGGCGCCGCCGGTGCGCGTGCAGGGGACTGCCGTATTCCTGACCGCGCAGACGGGCGTGGTCCCGCACGCGATGCTGCACAACCTCAAGCACAACAAGGTGCTGCACGAACGCAACGTGTTCCTGACCGCAGAAACGCTGGGCGTGCCCTATGCGCAGAAGCGCCTGCGCATCGAGGAGATCGCCGACGGCTTCTACCGGGTGGTCGTGCGCTTCGGCTTCATGGAAACCCCCGACGTGCCCCAGGCGTTGATGCGCAGCTGCGACGACGGCGGCATCTACTTCGATCCCATGGACACCACCTACTTCGCCAGCCGCGAGACGATCGTGGCCGGCGCCCATCGCGGCATGCCGATCTGGCGTGACAAGCTGTTCG
The DNA here is from genome assembly GCA_038233685.1 of Lysobacterales bacterium. Classification (GTDB taxonomy): domain Bacteria; phylum Pseudomonadota; class Gammaproteobacteria; order Xanthomonadales; family Xanthomonadaceae; genus Pseudoxanthomonas_A. Next base: position 23,212 of record JBBSVH010000013.1, read on the forward strand.
CGATCATGCATCGCAATGCGGCACCTGCGACCGGATTCTTTCGCATTCCGGGCAACCGCCTGGTCGAGCTGGGCTCGCAGGTCGAGATTTGAGGAAGTGCGGCGATCGGCTAGCGGGAGGACTGGAAGGCAGGAGTGTGGAACAGGCAAGACGGAGGGCATGGACCTGCCGCGTCAAAGGCCGTGGGCTTTGGCCCGGTGAAGTAATTCATTCCCCGTTCCCGGTTCCCCGCTCCTGTCCCACGCCACGCATTCCCGCATAATCGAGCCATGACCGAAGACCGCATCACCACGCCCGCGGCGACGCGCGAAGACGAGGCCATCGAGGCCAGCATCCGGCCCCGGCGACTGGACGAATACCTGGGGCAGAAGCCGGTCCGCGACCAGCTTTCGATCTACATCGAGGCCGCCAAGGGCCGCGGCGAAGCCATGGACCACGTGCTGATCTTCGGCCCGCCCGGGCTGGGCAAGACCACCCTGAGCCATGTGATCGCCAACGAATTAGGCGTCAACCTGCGGGTGACCTCCGGCCCGGTCATCGAAAAGGCCGGCGACCTCGCCGCGCTGCTCACCAACCTGCAGCCGCACGACGTGCTGTTCATTGACGAGATCCATCGGCTCTCGCCCATTGTCGAAGAAGTGCTGTACCCGGCGATGGAGGACTTCCAGATCGACATCATGATCGGCGACGGCCCGGCGGCGCGTTCGATCAAGCTCGACCTGCCGCCATTCACGCTGATCGGCGCCACCACCCGCGCCGGGATGCTCACCGCGCCGCTACGCGATCGCTTCGGCATCGTGCAGCGCCTGGAGTTCTACAACCCGCAGGAGCTGGCGCAGATCGTGCGGCGCTCGGCCAAAATCCTCAATATCGACTGCGTGCCTGAAGGCTCGGTCGAGATCGCCAACCGCTCGCGCGGCACGCCGCGCATCGCCAACCGGCTGCTGCGGCGCGTGCGTGACTTCGCCCAGGTGCGCGCGCAGGGACGCATCGACGCGGAGGTGGCGCGTGCGGCCATGGCGATGCTCAACGTGGATGCCGAGGGCTTCGACGAACTGGACCGCCGACTGCTGCGGACCATCATCGACAACTTCGACGGTGGTCCGGTGGGGGTCGAATCGCTGGCCGCGGCGCTATCGGAAGAACGAGGCACGCTGGAAGACGTGGTCGAACCCTACCTGATCCAGCAGAACTTCCTGGTGCGCAGCGCGCGCGGCCGCATGGCGACCAGCAAGGCCTACCTGCACCTGGGCTTGAAGCCGCCGCGCCGCAAGCTTCCACCCACAGACATCGAGACCGACGCTCTGTTCTGAGCGTGCGGTCGTGCGGCAACGATCCGTGCCTCTCGCGTTGCGAACCTGGGCCCATGGAGCACGACACTTGAACTCCGATACCCCTGATACAGCTTTTATTTCTACACCATTCAGTTGGCCGACACGGGTCTACTGGGAAGATACCGACGCGGGTGGCGTGGTCTACCACGCGCAGTACGTCGCTTTCCTTGAACGCGCGCGCACCGAATGGTTGCGTATCCGCGGCCATGGACAGGACCAGCTGCGCAAGGACCACGACCTCGTGTTCGCGGTGCGCGACATGCAGCTGGATTTCCTGCGCCCCGCGCGCCTGGACGACCTGCTGGCGGTGACTGTCGAGCTGCGCCTGTGCCGGCGCGTGAGCGTGGTGTTCGCGCAGTCGGTGCTGCGGGGTGGCGAAGTGCTGATGACCGCGCAGGTGCGTCTGGCGGCGTTGAGCGCGGCAAGCTTTAGGCCAAAAGCCGTGCCCGATGCGCTGTACCAAGAAATGAAAGCCCTGCAGACCCCGGAACAGAGAGAGAGGAAAGACGGATGATCGCGATGCTCCTGGCAATGCAGGACACAGTAGTGGAAGCGCTGCCCGAGGAAGCCGCCAGCACTGCGGCCGACACCCTGGCCGTGGCCAGCCAGGACGGCATCAACTATCTCGACCTGATGCTGACGGCCAGCCTGCCGGTCCAGTTGATCGTGCTGCTGCTGCTGGTCGGGTCGCTGGTGAGCTGGGTGATCATCTTCCGCAAGGCCCGCATCTACAGCCGCGCCAACCGCGACGCTGACGATTTCGAAGGACGTTTCTGGTCCGGCTCCGAACTCAACAAACTGTATTCGGCGGCCACCGACCGCAACCGCGTGGTGACCGGGCTGGAGGCGATCTTCGAAGCCGGCTTCCGCGAGTTCACCCGGCTGCGCGACAAGCGCAAGAATGACGGGCGCTCCCAGCTGGAAGGCGCACAGCGCGCTATGCGCGCCACCTTCGCCCGCGAGGTCGACCGGCTGGAACACAACCTCGAACTGCTGGCCAATATCGGCTCTACCGCGCCCTACGTGGGCCTGGTGGGGACGGTGTTCGGAATCATGGTGACCATGCACGACATGCTCAACAGCGGCGAGCAGGCCGGCATCGCGGCCGTCGCGCCGGGTATTTCTGAAGCCCTGTTCGCCACCGCGATCGGCCTGTTCGTGGCCATTCCGGCGGTATGGGCCTTCAACCGGTACACCACGCGCGTGGATCGTCTGTCGGTGCGCTATGAAAGCTTCGCCGAGGAGTTCAGTTCGATCCTGCAGCGCCAGGCCTCGGCCGACGAATAGGCGGCACTGAAATGACCGCAGCCATTTCCAGGCGCAAGCGCCGCAAGCTCAAGTCCGAGATCAACGTCGTGCCGTACATCGACGTGATGCTGGTGCTGCTGATCATTTTCATGGTGACCGCGCCGCTGCTGACCCTCAGCGTAGACGTCGACCTGCCGGTGGCCCACGCCAAGGCGGTCCAGGACAGCACTGCGCCGATCATCGTCACCGTGCGGCCCGATGGCAGCATGACCCTGGCCTTGCCCGAGGGCGAACAGAAAGCGGTCGACGCCGCCGGCCTGGAAGCGACGATGGCGGCCATTGCCATTCAGGACAAGGATGTGCGCGTACTTGTGGCGGGCGATTCCCAGGGTAGCTACCAGGGCGTCATCGACGTGATGCAGATCCTGCAGCGCGCCAAGGTGAGCAAGGTCGGGCTGCTGACCTCAGGCGGCGATGCACGCTGAAGCGCTCCATCACCGGGCCGGCCATTCCGACGACGGGTTGGGACGGGACGTTACCCTTGCGCTTGGCGTGCACCTGGGCATCGTCCTGCTGTTTTTCCTCGGCTCGATGTTCGCCTGGAAGCGTGAGATGCCCGCTGGCGCCGGTGCTTCGATGGATGCCTCGCTCGAGCTGTCTGCCAGCGAGACCCGGGCCGCCGAACGCGCGCTGCGTGCCGCCGAGACCATCGAGCCGCTGCCCGTGCCGGTTGAGGAGCTGATCGAAGAAGACACGATTCCGCCACCGCAGCCGGTCGCCGAGCCGCTGCCGCAGGACTCGCCCGTGCCGCTGCAGCGGGTCGCCCAGGAACGCGTTCCCGTTCCGGACACCATCGACCAGGATCGCGCCGATGCGCTGGCGGTGTCGCGGGAAAGAGAATTGCGTGAGCAGGAGCAGAAGCGCCGCCAGGAGCAGATCGACCTGACCGAGCGCGAGCGCCAGGAGGACGTCGAGAAGCGCCGGCGCCTGGCCGAGCAGCAGGCAGAGACCGACAAGCAGGCGAAGCTGGATGCCATCCGGCGCCAGCGCGCGCAGCTCGAGCAGCAGAGGAAGCTGGAGGAACAGAAACTCCGCCAGCTGGCCGAGGCGCGCGCCCGTCAGGCCCAGAGCACGGCGCCCGCGCCGGCCTCCTCGGCGAGCGAGCCATCCGGCAGCAGCGGCGTGGACGCTGGCTTGCTGGGAAAATATGTAGCTGCAATACAGCAGGCAGTCGCCACGCAGTGGACCAAGCCGGACTCGGTCCAGCCCGGGACGCGCTGCAAAGTCGTGATCCGCCAGCTCCCTGGCGGGTCCGTATCCAGTGCCGAGGTGCAGCCCGGTTGCGCCATGGACCAGATTGCCCAGGACTACCTGGAGCGTGCCGTGCTCAAGGCCGATCCGCTGCCCTACCGAGGCTACGAGGACGTATTCAATCGCACGCTGATCCTGAATTTCGAAGCGCGCTAGGTTGATTCACGTCCCCTTTCGTTCACGTTTGCGAAACTCTTAATGCCTAGGCCGCTGTGCCCTGTGCATGCTTTCCAGTCACTTCGAGTAATGACGATCCCATGAAGAACCTGTCCCAACGGTTGGCCCTGTTCGCGCTCCTGTTACTGCCCGCTCTCGCGTCGGCACAGCAGCAGGGCCTGGAAATCGACATCATCGGCGGCAACGCTGCCGCGCTCCCGATTGCCGTCGTTCCGATGCCCTATCAGGGCAGCGCCGCTGCGCCGTCCACCGACGTGGCGGCCGTGATCCGCGCCGACCTGGAGCGCTCCGGCGCGTTCAGGACGCTGGCCGAAACCAGCATCAGCGAGCGCCCGGTCCGCGGCAGCGACGTCCAATACCCTACATGGCGGGCTCTGCGCCAGGACTACCTGGTGGTGGGTCGTGTCGTCGACGCCCCCGGTGGTGGTTTCCGGGTCGAGTACGAACTGTTCGACGTGGCCAAGCAGGAGCGCATGCTCGGGCTGGCAATGACCGCGCGCTCGAACGCCATGCGCGACGTCGCCCACCAGATGGCCGATGCCATCTACGAGAAGATCCTCGGCGTGCGCGGTGCGTTCTGGACCCGGATCGCATACATCACCCAGACCGGGCTGGGCTCGAGCGCCCGCTACGCGCTGATGGTCGCCGACTCGGACGGCTTCAACCCGCAGACCGTGGTGCGTTCGGCCGAACCCCTGCTGTCGCCGTCGTGGAGCCCGGACGGGCGTCGGCTGGCCTACGTCAGCTTCGAGCGTGGCAACTCGTCCATCTACATCCAGGACATCGCCACCGGCGCGCGCGAGCTGCTCACCAGTTTCCGCGGCATCAACGGCGCTCCTAACTTCTCGCCAGACGGCCGCCGCATGGCGCTGACCCTGTCGCGGAGCGGCAATCCGGAAATCTACGTGATGGACCTGGGCAGCAAGGCGCTTACCCAGATCACCAACCAGTTCGGCATCGACACCGAACCGACCTGGAGTGCCGCCGGCGGCACCCTGTACTTCACCTCCGACCGCGGCGGCCGTCCGCAGATCTATCGCGTCTCGGCCAGCGGCGGCAGCCCCACCCGCGTGACCTTCCAGGGCAACTACAACGCAACGCCGTCAGTGTCATTCGATGGCAAGAAGATCGCCGTCGCCCAGGGCAGCGGCAACAACTACCGCATCGCGATGATGGACAGCAGTCTCGGCTCGCCGCGCTGGAGCACGCTTTCACCGGGCTCGCTGGACGAATCACCAAGTTTCGCGCCGAACGCGAGCATGATCCTTTACGCGGCGCGCGAAGGTCGACGGGGCGTGCTTTACGCCGTGTCCGCAGATGCGCGGGTGCGACAGCGCCTGGTCCTGGCCGACGGGGACGTGCGCGAGCCGGCGTGGTCTCCCTACCGGACTCCACGCTGAACCCTGCAAGAGTTAAGCTTTCGTTGTTGTGCCCCGATCTCCGTGCCACCTACCAAGGAACCCATGATGAAAACGACCACCCGCGTAGTGATGATGTCCCTCCTGTCCGTCGCAGTCCTGGCCGGTTGCAAGAAGACCGTCAAGGAAGAAGCCCCGCCCATGGCCGGTCCGGGTACCAGCACCGCGCCGATGACCGACATGCCGACCACCGCCGGCGCCTACGGTCCGAACGATCTGGACACCGACGCCTGCCTGCGCCAGCGCGTGGTGTATTTCGACCTTGACCAGGACGCGCTGAAGCCGGAATACCAGGCGATCGTCGCCTGTCATTCCAAGTACCTGCGTGACCGTCCGACCTCGCGCGTGAACCTGGAAGGCAATGCCGACGAGCGCGGCAGTCGCGAGTACAACCTTGGCCTGGCCGAGCGTCGTGGCAACGCCGTGTCCTCGGCGATGCAGGCACAGGGCGGTTCGTCCGGCCAGCAGAGCGTCATCAGCTACGGCGAAGAGCGCCCGGTCTGCACCGAGTCCGGTGAAGGCTGCTGGGCCCGCAACCGTCGCGTGGAAATCGTCTACACCGCCAAGTAATCCGCTTGCGACCACGGTCCGCAGCCGATAGTCCGGCTGCGGATCCGTTGAGCGCGGCAACGACACGGACCACCCCCTGATGCGTTCCAACCCGATTACCACGCTGCTGATCGCCCTGATACTGTCGGCAGTGATTGCAGCACCGGCCCACGCGCAGCGCCAGAGCCTGGCCGAACGCGTGGCGGCCCTGGAGCAGGGCGCCGCCAACGACCGCGGCAATCTTGACCTGCTCAACCAGGTCGGCGAGCTGCGCACTGAGGTGCAGACCCTGCGCGCCTTGGTCGAGGAGCTGCAGAACGCCAACCAGCAGCTGAAGCAAAGCACCAAAGACCAGTACCTGGACCTTGATGGCAGGCTCAACCGCCTCGAAGGCGGAGCCACTCCGCCGCCCGTAACAGGTGCGCCGGTGGCGCCGCCTACGGTCTCGAAGACGCCGCCGTCCGACTCTCTTGGAACCATCTCCGACGGCCCGGCGCCGACGGTTCGCGGCGACGTGGGCGCCATGGCCGATGCCGGCCAGGAGCGCGCCGCCTATGGCGTGGCCTTCGATGCGCTGAAGGCAGGCACCTATGCCGACGCTGCGCAGCTGTTCCTGAGTTTCCTGGAGCTGTACCCGAATGGCGCGTATGCGCCAAACGCGCTGTACTGGCTGGGCGAAAGTTACTACGTGACCCAGAATTACAAGCTGGCGGCGCAGCAGTTCCGCAGCCTGCTGGAGCGCCACCCGACCCACGACAAGGCTCCCGGTGCCCTGCTCAAGCTGGGCCTGTCCGAATTTGGCCAAGGCAAAGTGCAAGCGGCCGAAGCCACCTTGGCCGAGGTCACGGTTCGCTACCCCGGCAGTGATGCAGCACGCACCGCCGCAGACCGGCTGCGTTCGATCCAGCTGGGTGGCTTGCGCTGATCCATTGGGCACGGGTCCAGCGCCCTGCGTGCGCCGGGCCTTGATCTTCCCGGTTTGCCTTCAAGGCGGGGCACATCGGCAGGTGCACTGTTCCCATGCGTCTCCGCGGCGGCCTCCAGCCACGTAACCTATAGACATGTCTGCAGCCTCCCGTCCCAGCGACATCGTCCAGTCGTCCACCGACCGCCTCAAGATCACCGAGATCTTCCTGTCGCTGCAGGGCGAAGCGGCCACCGCAGGCTGGCCGACGGTTTTCGTGCGCTTGACCGGCTGCCCACTGCGCTGTCACTACTGCGATACCGCATACGCCTTCCATGGTGGGCAGTGGCGCGAAATCGACGCGATCGTGCAGGAAGTGATCGACCACGGCGTGCGCCACGTGTGCGTTACCGGTGGCGAACCGCTCGCACAGAAGCGCTGCCTGAAGTTGCTGCATGCCCTGTGCGAGGCGGGCCTGGATGTTTCCCTGGAGACCTCGGGCGCGCTGGACATTTCGGAAGTGGATGCGCGGGTCTCGCGGGTGCTGGACATCAAGACCCCGGGCTCGGGCGAGGAGGCGCGCAACCGCTGGGAGAACCTGCCGCTGCTCACGCAGCGCGACCAGGTGAAGTTCGTGCTGTGCGGACGTTCCGACTACGAGTGGGCGCGTGATTTGGTGGCCAACCATCGCCTGCACGAGCGCTGCGACGTGCTCTTCTCGCCGAGCAAATCCGAGCTCGAGCCGCGCGACCTCGCCGACTGGATCGTGGCCGACCGGTTGCCCGTGCGCTTCCAGATGCAGCTGCACAAACTGCTTTGGGACGACGCGCCGGGCCGCTAGCCAGGCGGCCTGGCTTTCACTCCCTTCGCGGCCGCGGTAGAACCCAAGCCCCGCATTCGCGTAGATCCGAGCTCACTCGGATGCTCTGATGCCTAGATTGCCTGTAGATCCGAGCCTGCCCGGATGCTGCCGATCCAAGGCAAAGAGCATCCGAGCAAGCTCGGATCTACAGCTTAAGGCGTCCCTTGGGGGGGGGGGCAGGGCGAGCGCATCGCGCGCCGGCTCCGATTCCACCGGCTAAAATCCCACCCATGAAAAATGCAGTCGTACTCGTTTCCGGTGGAATGGATTCAGCCGTCGTCCTGGCCCTTGCACGCGAACAGGGTTTCGCCCCGTACGCGCTCAGTGTGAGCTACGGGCAACGACACACTTCGGAGCTGCAGGCCGCGGACCGCGTGTCCAAAGCCTTGGGTGCGGCAGCCCACAAGACCGTGATGGTCGACCTGCGCGCCATCGGCGGTTCGGCGTTGACAGATTCGGCGATCGAAGTGCCTGAAGCAGGTGGGCAGGGCATCCCGGTCACCTACGTGCCTGCACGCAATACGATCATGCTGTCGCTGGCGCTGGGTTGGGCGGAAGTCCTGGGCGCCGCCGACATCTTCTGCGGCGTCAACGCGGTGGACTACTCGGGCTATCCCGACTGCCGTCCCGAATTCATCGACGCCTTCGAGCGGCTCGCCAATCTGGCGACCAAGGCGGGTGTCGAAGGCGCGGGCCTGCACGTACACGCACCGCTGCTGCACATGAGCAAGGGCGATATCGTGCGCGAGGGCGCTCGCCTGGGCGTGGACTTCGCCCTGACCGTGTCGTGCTACCGCGCCGACGAGCAGGGCCTGGCGTGCGGCCATTGCGACGCATGCGAACTGCGCGCTGCCGGTTTCGCCAACGCCTGCATGGCAGATCCCACCCGCTACGCCTGATTTCGCCAGGCCGCCCGGTGCGTTAGAATGCGTGCCCGGCGCAACGCCGGGTTGCATGCGGGCCGTTAGCTCAGTTGGTAGAGCAGAAGACTTTTAATCTTTTGGTCGATGGTTCGAATCCATCACGGCCCACCACCCCAGTCCACGAGCAACCACTCGCGTCTGTGCATCCGGGCGCGCTGCGGCGCGTTGCAGACCGCGGGTTGGAGGTGTTGTCGAGGCGCGGTTCGAATCCATCACGGGCCACCACCCCAGTCCACGAGCAACCACTCGCGTCTGTGCATCCGGGCGCGCTGCGGCGCGTTGCAGACCGCGGGCTGGAGGTGCTGTCGAGGCGCGGTTCGAATCCATCACGGCCC
>JBBSVH010000014.1:0-30333 GCA_038233685.1 Lysobacterales bacterium
GCCAGCGCATTGCCCGTGTCACTGACCGTACTGTCGCCTTCGAGCTGCGCCGCGTGCAGAACCGCGTCCACGACGGCGCCCGAATTGCGCGGCCATACGCCCAACGCGTCACCTGGCTCGTACTGCAGGCCCGATCCCTCCAGCGCCAGTTCCACGTGGCGGACGTCCTGTCCCACGCCACCGTGTTGCAGGTAGCCGACGCCCTTGAATTCGCGGCCGCTGATACGCTGGTTGAGCAGGACCTCGGCGGCGAACGGGCGGTCGTGCGAATGAGCGGAGATGACGGGTGGACGCAGCGCGGTCACCGTGGCCAAAGGCAGCGTGGCCGATGGCAGAGTCGACTTGAGCGCGGACCGCGCCAGCGCCATCGCCTGCCCACGCCATGGCCCGGCCACCGGTTCGATCTCGAGATCGGCTTCGCCGGCAGCAATCAGGCGGGTGGCGCCCAGCTCTGCAAGACGCGCGTCCAGGCGACGGGCGATGCCGCAAAAATCGGCGTAGCTGGAATCACCAAGCCCAAGCATCGCGAATTTCAGCTCCGGCAGCTGCGGCGCGCGCTTGCCGCTGATGAACTCCACCAGGCCAATGGCATCGTCGGGCGGATCGCCTTCGCCCTGGGTACTGATCACGATGTACAGCAGGCGCTCGCTGGCGAGCTCCCGCTGCGGGTAGGCGTCGGCGCGCAGCAGGCGCACCTCGAGGCCGGCGGCCAAGGCGTCGGCGTGCAGCCGTTCGGCCTCGCGCCGCGCGTTGCCGGTCTGGCTGCCGTAGACGATGGTCAGGCGCTGGGAGGGTCGGTTCGCGATTGCTGGCGCGGGAGTAGCCGCCGCGCCAGTGGCGGTTTGTGCGTTCGCCAGTCCCGCCGCATAGCCGGACAGCCACCACAACCGCTGCGTGTCCAGATCGTGGGTCAGGCGCCCCAGCAGGTCCCCCTGGTCGGCGGACAGCGGCACGGGGGTAAGGGGCAGGGCTGAGGCAGGCATGGATGTGATGGCAGGCGCTGTAAGTGCGGATGCCTACCCTAGAGAGACCGGCGCGCTGGCGGAAACAATGGCTGGTTATGCGCTTATGCCTTGTGCGCATTTCCGGCTCCTCGGAGCGATGCAGATACTGCGGCGACCTCGAATGCCCGGAACACGATGGAACTGCCTGCCGACCTGCTGTCCTATATCGCCATCGGCTTCGGGGCCCAGCTCGTGGACGGCGCTCTGGGCATGGCCTACGGCATCATCGCATCCAGCCTGCTGCTGGGACTCGGGGTGCCACCGGCGATCACCAGCGCCACCGTGCATGCCGCCGAATGCTTCACCACCGGCGCCTCGGCGACGGCCCACCACGCGTTCGGCAACATCGACCGCACGCTGTTCAGGCGCCTGCTGCTGCCGGGCGTGGTGGGGGCGGGCATGGGAGCCTACCTGCTGGCAAGCCTGCCGGGCGAGGTGATGAAGCCGTGGATTGCCGGCTACCTCATGCTGATGGGCGTGCTGCTGGTGGCCAGGTCGCTGTTTCCCTATCGGCCGCGCAAGGTCGCCTCATACCTGAGTCCGCTGGGCTTCTTCGGCGCGCTGGTCGACGCCATCGGTGGAGGTGGCTGGGGCCCGATCGTGACCAGCAACCTGCTGGCGCGCGGGAACGATCTGCGGCTGACGGTAGGGACCGTGAACGCGGTGGAATTCTTCGTGACCCTCACCGCGTCCCTGGTGTTCCTGCTGACCCTGGGCCTGGCGCATTGGGACATCATCGCCGGCCTGGCGATTGGAGGCGTGGTGGCGGCGCCCCTGGGTGCGTGGCTGGTGAAGTATGTGCGGCCCAGGCCGGTCCTGGCGCTGGTAGGGGTGCTGGTGATCGGATTGAGCCTGCGAACCCTGTGGATGCACCATGTCAGCAGTTGAGGGCGCTGTCATGGAGCTTCGCGATAACATGCCCCGAGAGTCCTCGAAAATGATCCCGACGTTGCCGAATCACACCTCGCACCAGTCCCACCTCGACCAGCTGCAGGCCGAGAGCATCCACATCCTGCGCGAAGTCGCGGCGCGCTTCCGCAATCCGGTGATGCTCTACTCGGTTGGCAAGGACAGTTCGGTGCTGCTGCACCTGTTGCTCAAGGCCTTCGCCCCGGCCCCGCCGCCGATCCCCATGCTGCACGTCGACACGCGCTGGAAGTTTCGCGAGATGATCGCGTTCCGCGACCGGCGTGCGGCCGAGACCGGCGTCAAGCTGCGCGTGCACATCAACCCGGACGGCGTGGCGCGGGACATGAGCCCGGTCACCTACGGCGCAACGGTGCACACCGACGTGATGAAGACCCAGGGCCTGAAGCAGGCCATGGACGAGCACGCCTTCGACGCCGCGATCGGCGGGGCACGGCGTGACGAGGAGAAGTCGCGGGCCAAGGAGCGCGTCTTTTCGTTCCGAAATGATCGCCACCGCTGGGATCCCAAGCGCCAGCGCCCGGAACTGTGGAACCTGTACAACGCGCGCATCAACAGCGGCGAAAGCGTACGCGTGTTCCCGCTGTCCAACTGGACCGAGCTTGATATCTGGCTGTACATCTACCGCGAGAATATCCCGGTGGTGCCGCTGTATCTGGCCGCCGAGCGTCCGGTGGTGGAGCGCGATGGCGCGCTGATCATGGTCGACGACGAGCGACTTCCGCTGCGCGAGGGCGAGGTGCCGCAGCTGCGCAAGGTCCGCTTCCGCACGCTGGGCTGCTATCCGCTGACCGGTGCGATCGAGTCGGAGGCCGATACGCTGGAGAAGATCATCCAGGAGATGCTGGTGGCCACCACGTCGGAGCGCCAGGGTCGGGTGATCGACCAGGATCCTTCGGCGTCGATGGAGAAGAAGAAGCTGGAGGGGTATTTCTGATGGGCCACGCTGTTGCTGTTGCTATTGTTTCGGACTTTTTGCGCTTCCAAGCCGTAAAGCGAGCCGAGCACCGCAGTGGCAGGCGGCCGAAGAGGCGCCCTTGTCTGAGCGAAGCGAGTTTGGGCGCCGTGCCGCCTGCCGCGAGGAGCACAGGGCACCGATGCAGCTCCACCGCATCGGCTCGCGTCCGGCGTCAACGGTTTTGGTTCCTTTTGCCAAGACAAAAGGAACTCGCGCAAAGCGCGAAAGCTTTTGCTCTCGCCGTTGCCTTCGAGCAAACAATAAGCACGAAACTGGGCGCGTATGGAACATTCCCGCAGTGCGGGAGTCGTCATGTCTGACGTCGCCCACTACCTCAAGCAGCACGAAGAAAAGCCGCTGCTGCGGTTCATCACCTGCGGCAGCGTGGACGACGGCAAGAGCACGTTGATCGGGCGGCTGTTGCACGACAGCAAGCGGCTGTTCGACGACCAGTTGGCGGCGTTGGCTTCGGACAGCAAGCGGCACGGGACGCGTGGGGGGGAGATCGACTATGCGCTGCTGCTGGATGGACTGGCGGCCGAGCGCGAGCAGGGGATCACCATCGATGTCGCGTACCGCTACTTCGACACGGAACGACGCAAGTTCATCGTCGCTGATTGCCCGGGGCATGAGCAGTACACGCGGAACATGGCCACCGGCGCATCGACCGCGGATCTGGCCGTGGTGCTGGTGGATGCGCGCAAGGGCCTGCTGACCCAGACGCGCAGGCACAGCTACATCGTGTCGCTGCTGGGAATCGGCCAGGTGGTGCTGGCGGTCAACAAGATGGACCTGGTGGATTACGACCAGTCGGTCTTCGACGAAATCGTCCAGGGCTACCAGGCCTTGGCCGAACAGCTGGGAATCGCGCAGGTGACATTCATCCCGCTTTCGGCTTTGAACGGTGAAAACCTGTCACAGCGCTCCGATGCGATGCGTTGGTATCAAGGTCCGAGCCTGATGGAGCAGCTCGAAAGCGTCCACATCGAGGTGCCTGGAACCGGCAGCGGCCTGCGCCTCCCGGTGCAGTGGGTCAGCCGGCCGAACCAGAACTTCCGTGGATTCGCCGGCACCATCGCCGCCGGTCAAGTGCAGGCTGGCGATGCGGTGGTGGCGCTGCCTTCGGGGCGCCGTTCACGCGTGGCCAGCGTGCTGGGCGCCGACGGCATTGTCGAAAGGGCCAGCGTCGGTCAGCCGGTGACGGTGACCCTGGAGGACGAAATCGACATCGGTCGCGGAGATGTCATCGCCGCGGCCGACGACCCGCCAGAAGTTTCGGATCAGTTTGCCGCCCACCTGTTGTGGATGGACGATGCGCCGCTGCTGCCGGGTCGGCCGTACTGGCTGCAGATCGGCACCCGCACCGTTCCGGCCACGGTGAGCGAGATCAAGCATCGCGTGGACGTGAACACCCAGGAGCACCTGGCGGCCAAGCGCCTCGAACTCAACGAGGTCGCGTACGTCAACCTGAGCCTGGACGAGCCGATCGCCTTCGCCGCCTACAAGGACAACCGCACGCTTGGCGGCTTCATCCTGATCGATCGCCACAGCAACGACACCGTCGCCGCCGGCACCCTGGATTTCGCGCTGCGCCGCGCCGGCAATGTGCACTGGCAGCATCTGGACGTGGACCGTCAGGCGCGCGCCAAGATCAAGGGCCAGCAGCCGCGAGTGCTCTGGTTCACCGGCCTGTCCGGCGCCGGAAAGTCGACCGTGGCCAACCTCGTCGACAAGCGCCTGCATGCGCTCGGCTACCACACCTTCATTCTTGACGGCGACAACGTGCGCCACGGCCTGAATCGCGACCTGGGCTTCACCGACGAGGACCGCGTCGAGAACGTGAGGCGCGTGGCCGAAGTGGCGAGGCTGATGGTCGATGCGGGGCTGATCGTGCTGGTGAGTTTCATTTCCCCATTCCGCGCGGAACGCCGCATGGCGCGGGATCTGTTCGCCGACGGCGAGTTCATGGAGGTCTTTGTCGACGTGCCGCTCGCCGTAGCCGAAGAGCGCGACGTGAAGGGGCTCTATCGCAAGGCCCGGGCCGGGCTGATTCCGAACTTCACCGGCATCGATTCCCCGTACGAGCAGCCCGAACACGCCGAGTTGACACTCGATGCCGGTGCGCAGTCGCCGGAACAACTGGCCGCCAGGGTGCTCGAACGTCTGGACCTGCGCTAGCGGCATCAAGCTTGCAGACCACCCGGTCAAGCGTCTTTGGTGATGCATCCGGTCCGCACCGTCTTGCGCACGGTCATGGTCGGGCCAGTAAACTTCGGTAATAGCTATTACGGATAGGTGCATGTCGAGTCAACTTCGGATCCGCGCTGCGTTTGCGGCATTGGTCGTGCTGCCCGCGCTGGTGGCGTGCGGCGGAGATGCGCCCGCTGCGCAGGGCCGGGGTGACCAGGAGCGAGCCGTTCCCGTAACCACCGCAGTGGTGCAGGCGTCGCCGTGGAGCGATTCGCTGCAGGCGCTGGGCACGGTGAAGGCGCGGGAGTCGGTGACTCTCACCTCGAAGGTCAGCGAGGTCGTGCGCGACGTGCATTTCGACAGCGGTGACGAGGTCAGGGCGGGCGCGCCACTTGTCACCCTGCGCGGCGAAGCGCAGCAGGCCGCACTGGCCGAGGCGCAGGCGAGCTACGACGAGTCCGAGCGTCTGTTCAAGCGCCAAAGCGAGCTGGCCGACCAGCAGCTGATCGCGCGTGCGACACTGGATACACAGCGTGCTGTCCGCGATTCGGCGCGCGCACGGGTGCGGCAAACGCGCAGCGACATTGGCGACCGGTCAGTGCGCGCGCCATTCGGCGGCGTGCTCGGCATTCGCCAGGTCAGCCCCGGCTCGCTGGTGACCCCTTCCACGGTGATCGCGACCCTGGACGATATCTCGCGGGTCTTCGTGGATTTCCAGGTTCCCGAAGCGGCGCTGGCGTCGATTCAGGCCGGCAACGAAGTAACCGGCACCAGCACGGCCTATTCGGGTCGCACCTTCGAGGGCCAGGTGTCCACGATCGATCCGCGACTGGACGTGGCCACGCGCGCGGTCAACGTGCGCGCCGACTTCCCCAATCCCGACCGGCTCCTGCGGCCGGGAATGCTGATGCAGGTGCAGCTGTATCGACCCGAGCGCAAGGCGCTGGTGATCCCGGAGATCGCCGTGGTCCAGGTGGGCCGGGACTCGCACGTGTATCGCGTGAAGGCAGACGGCACGGTCGAGGAGGCTGCAGTGGAAACCGGCGCCCGACGTTCGGGCAAGGTCGAGATAGTTGGCGGGCTTGCGGCGGGCGACCGCATCGTCGTCGACGGCACCGGCAAGCTGCGCGACGGGGCGAAGATCGCCGAGCGCGCGAGTGGGCCGGGAGCGAAAGAATCACTCGCGCCGCCGGCCGCAGCTGCGGCAAAAGAATGATCCAGCGATGAACATTTCCGACGTCTCGATCCAGCGCCCGGTCTTTGCGACGGTCATGAGCCTGCTGCTGATCGTGCTCGGGATCATGGCGTTCTCGCGGCTGACCCTGCGCGAGCTCCCGGCCATCGACCCGCCCGTTGTATCGGTAGACGTCAGCTATCCCGGCGCATCGGCGGCGGTGGTGGAGACGCGCATCACCCAGGTGCTGGAGGACGCGCTGTCGGGGATCGAAGGCGTCGAGATTGTCCAGTCAAGGAGCGTCAACGGACGCTCCTCGGTGACCATGGAGTTCACCCTGGGCCGCGACATCGAGGCGGCCGCCAACGACGTGCGCGATGCGATCAGCGGCGTCGCCGACCGCCTGCCCGACGAGGCCGACCCGCCCGAGGTCGAGAAGGCCGACAGCGATTCGGACACCATCATGTGGCTCAACATGAGTTCCGAGACGATGGACACGCTCGAGCTGTCCGACTACGCCGACCGTTATGTGGTCGACCGGCTTTCGAGCCTGGACGGCGTGGCGCAGGTGCGCATCGGCGGACGGCAGCGCTATGCCATGCGCGTCTGGCTGGACAGCGCGGCAATGGCCGCGCGCGGCATTACGGCGCCTGACGTGGAGAGCGCACTGCGCGCGGAAAACGTCGAGTTGCCTGCGGGGCGGATCGAATCGGAGACCCGGGACTTCACCCTGCGCGTGGCGCGCGGCTACACGGAACCGTCGGACTTCGCGCAGATCCCGCTGACCAAGGGCGAAGACGGATACGTGGTGCGCCTCGGCGACGTGGCCAAGGTGGAACTCGCCTCGGCCGAAAGGCGCGCCTACTACAAGAGCAATGGCCAGCAGAACATCGGACTGGGCATCATCAAGACATCCACGGCCAACGCCCTGGACGTGACCAAGGCCGCCGTGGCCATGTCCGAGGAAATCCAGAAGTCGCTGCCCAAGGGCACCAGCATCTTCGTGGCCTTTGATTCGACCGTGTTCATCGATGCATCGATCAAACGGGTCTACTGGACCCTGCTTGAAGCCGTTGCCCTCGTGCTGCTGGTCATCTACCTGTTCCTCGGCAGCTTTCGTGCCGCCCTGATCCCGGCACTCACCGTGCCGGTGTGCCTGATCGCCGCGTTCATACCCCTGTATCTCTTCGGGTTCTCGATCAACCTCCTGACGCTGCTGGCACTGGTGCTGTCGATTGGCCTGGTGGTGGATGACGCCATCGTGGTGCTGGAGAACATCCAGCGCCGCACCGATCTGGGTGAGCCCGCCCTGGTTGCCGCCGCTCGCGGTACCCGCCAGGTCTCTTTCGCGGTCATCGCCACGACCACCGTGCTGGTGGCCGTGTTCCTGCCCGTGGGCTTCATGGAGGGCAACTCCGGGCGGCTTTTCCGCGAGCTGTCCGTGGCCCTCGCCGGTGCCGTCGCCATTTCAGCGTTTGTCGCGCTCACGCTCACGCCGATGATGGCGTCCAAGCTGGTGCGCGCACGCAGCGAGGAGAACAGCAACCGGTTGTACCGCTGGGTAGGGGCGCGGCTCGATCGGCTGAGTGATCTTTACCGGCGCGCGCTGCAGCGGCTGGTGCAGCGCTATTGGCTGTTCGGTGCGCTGCTGGTCGTCGCGGTGGCCGCCATCGTCGGAGTCGGGTCGCTGATACCGCGTGAGCTGGCACCGTCCGAGGATCGCGGCGTGTTCTTCGTGTCGATCGAGGGACCTGAAGGTGCCGGCTTCGACTACACGGTCAGGCAGATCGAGCAGGTCGAAGATGTATTCGTCAAGCTGGCCGGAGACGACCAGCCGGTGCGCCGCTACAACACCCGTGTGCCGGGCGGCTGGGGGGCGAGCGAGGAAATGCACACCGGCTCGGTGATCGTGTTCCTGCAGGACTGGAACAAGCGCGACAAGAGCACCGCCGAGATCGCCGACGACCTGCGCCGTGACCTGTCGCAACTGACCGGTGTGAGCGCGCAGCCGCGTGTCGGCGGAGGCCTGGTCGGCAGCCGCGGCCAGCCGATCCAGATCGTGCTCGGTGGCCCCGAGTACGAGGAAATCGCCAAGTGGCGCGACACCGTGATGCAGCGGATGGAGGCCAATCCGGGCCTGTTCTCGATCAACTCAGACTACAAGGAAACCCGGCCGCAGATGCGCGTGCAGATCGACCGCCAGCGTGCCGCCGACCTGGGGGTCAGCGTCGCCGATATCGGTCGCGCGCTGGAGACCATGATGGGAAGCCGGCGCGTGACCACGTTCGTGCAGGAAGGCGAGGAGTACGACGTGATCCTGCAGGCCGGTCGTGAAGGGCGGGCCGAGCCTGCCGACCTGTCCGCAATCCAGGTGCGCGCACGCAATGGCGAGTTGATCCCGCTCTCCAACCTGGTCACTTTCACGGAACTGGCCGAGGCTGCCAGCCTCAACCGGTTCAACAGGCTGCGCGCGATCACCATCACCGCGGGGCTGTCGCCGGGCTACACGATGGGCGAGGCGCTGGCGTTCCTGGACCAAACCGTGCGCACCGAACTGCCCGATTACGCGCAGGTCGACTGGAAGGGCGAGTCGCGTGAATACCAGAAGGCCGGCAGCGCCGTGCTCCTTACTTTTGCGCTGGCCTTGCTGGTGGTGTACCTGGTGCTCGCAGCACAGTTCGAAAGTTTCATCCACCCGCTGGTGATCATGCTCACCGTTCCATTGGGTGTGCTGGGCGCGTTGCTGGGTCTGGCAATCACTGGCGGCACCTTGAACCTTTTCAGCCAGATCGGCATCGTCATGCTGGTCGGCCTGGCGGCCAAGAACGGCATCCTGATCGTGGAATTCGCCAACCAGCTGCGCGACGACGGGCGCAGCGTGCTGGAGGCGATCATAGAATCGGCAGGCGTTCGCCTGCGGCCGATCCTGATGACTTCGATCGCCACAGTGATGGGGGCCCTGCCGCTGGTGCTTGCCGGTGGACCGGGCTCCGCCAGCCGCGCCACCATCGGCGTGGTGGTGA
The DNA here is from genome assembly GCA_038233685.1 of Lysobacterales bacterium. Classification (GTDB taxonomy): domain Bacteria; phylum Pseudomonadota; class Gammaproteobacteria; order Xanthomonadales; family Xanthomonadaceae; genus Pseudoxanthomonas_A. The sequence continues at coordinate 9,277 of JBBSVH010000014.1, forward strand.
TCTTCGGCGTCAGTTTCTCCACCCTGCTGTCGCTGTTCGTGGTGCCGGTCTTCTACGCGCTGCTGGCGCCGTTCACCCGATCGCCGGACGCCGTGTCAAAGGAATTGCACACGCTGGAAGACACCACGCCCGCGGTAGGCGGACACGGCTGAGCAGGTACGGCGCCGCGGCCGATCGCGGCGCAGTGGGCTGCAGGCAGCGAGGCGGACCAACGCGTTCTCCACCGGCGCTGCCCCGGAAATAGGCGTGCATCCTTGCGCTGGCGGTAGCGCCGTACCGCCCCTTGGCGCTGGATATCGTGGACAATCGAGTTCAACCGCGGTGCCGTGCGCACCCGCAAACACCGGAGAAACCACGTGGATGAACTGATCGGCACCCTCAACGACATCATCTGGAGCAAGCCGCTGATCGTGCTGTGCCTTGGTGCCGGCCTGTACTTCTCCATCCGCACCCGCTTCATGCAGGTGCGCGGAATCGGGGAGATGGTGCGCCTGATGTTCGCCGGCAAGAAGTCCGACGCCGGTGTGTCCTCGTTCCAGGCGCTGGCGATGTCGCTGTCCGGGCGTATCGGCATCGGCAACATCGCCGGTGTCGCCACGGCTATTGCCTTTGGCGGTCCGGGCGCGGTGTTCTGGATGTGGGTGATGGCGTTCCTGGGCGCCTCGACCGCTTACGTCGAGAGCACCCTCGGGCAGATCTACAAAGAGGTCGACGATGAGGGTCGCGACCGCGGCGGTCCGGCGTACTACATCGAGAAAGCCATGGGCCAGAAGTGGTATGCGTGGCTGTTCGCCATCGTGACCATCGTGGCCACCGGCTTCCTGCTGCCGGGCGTGCAGGCCAACGGCATCGCCGGTGGCATGGCCAACGCGTGGAACGTCGACCCGCGCAGCACTGCGGCCGGCGTGGTGATCGCGCTGGCCTTCATCATCTTTGGCGGGGTCAAGCGCATCGCCAGCTTTGCCGGGCTGGTGGTGCCGTTCATGGCGCTGGCGTACATGCTGGTGACCCTGTTCGTGCTGGTCCTCAACGCCGACCGGCTGCCCGCGATGGTGGCCCTGATCTTCAAGAGCGCATTCGGGCTTGAGGCAGGCATCGGCGCGATGCTCGGCCTGGCGATTGAATGGGGCGTCAAGCGCGGCATCTATTCCAACGAAGCCGGCCAGGGCACCGGCCCGCACGCCGCGGCGGCAGCCGAAGTTTCGCATCCGGCAAAGCAGGGCTACGTGCAGGCGTTTTCGGTGTACGTAGACACCCTGCTGGTGTGCTCGGCCACGGCCTTCATGATCCTGTCGACCGGCATGTACAACGTGGCAGGTGCCGACGGGACGATGCTGTACGAGGCGCTGCCCGGAATCGAGGCAGGCCCCGGCTTCGCACAGAATGCGGTGGAGTCGCTGTTGCCTGGCTACGGCGCCGGTTTCGTGGCCCTCGCGCTGCTGTTCTTCGCCTTCACCACCATCGTGGCCTATTACTACATGGCCGAAACCAACATCGCCTACATCAACCGCAAGATCCATCGCCCGTGGATGACTCTGGCCCTGCGCGCTGGCTTGCTGGTGGCAGTGGGCCTGGGTGCGATGCGAAGCGCCGGGGCGGCGTGGGCGCTTGGCGATGTAGGCGTTGGAATGATGGCCTGGCTCAACATCATCGCGATCCTGATCCTGCAGAAGCCGGCGCTCAAGGCGCTGCGCGATTACGAGGCACAGAAGAAGGCGGGCAAGGATCCGCAGTTCGATCCTGAAGCACTGGGCATCAGGAATGCCGACTTCTGGAAGAAGCCCGCGCCGTGAGCAACCCCTGGGACAGCTGGACGGGACCGCCGCCAAAGGAAGACAAATCGGCTCGTGAGCGGCGCGCCGCCCGCGATCCCGCCGCGGACCCGCCCGCGCGCGCCGTCGGCGCGTCCAAGGGCGAGCTGCGCCTGTATGGCTTCAACGCGGTGCAGGCCGTGTTCGCGCAGCGCCCGGAGGCGATCCGGAAGGTCTACCTGAGCGAGGGGCGCATCGCCCAGCTGCAGCCGCTGCTGGCCTGGTGCGTCAGGGAGCGCATCGGATACCGCGTCGTCGGCGAGTCCGACCTGGGCAAGCTGGCCGCCAGCTCGCACCACGAGGGCGTGGTCGCCGATGTCTTGAAGGTACCTCCAGCTTCGCTCGATCAGTGGCTGCAGGAGCTGCCGCCGGGCCCGGCCGTGGCGCTGTGGCTCGATGGCGTGGGCAACCCGCACAACTTCGGCGCGATCCTGCGTTCGGCCGCGCATTTCGGAGTGGCCGGCATCCTGCAGCCGCCATCCTCGGATCTTGCACTTTCCGGCGCGGCGGCACGCGTGGCCGAAGGTGGTGCCGAACGGGTGCCGCTGGTACGGATGGCGGCACTGGACCATTCGATGCAGGCCCTGCGCGACGCGGGCTTCCAGCTGGCCGCGACCTTGGCCGGAGGAGGCCGCGACCTGTTCGACACCGACTTGCCGCAGCGTCTGGTCTACGTCATGGGCGCCGAAGCGCAGGGCATGGACGCCGAGCTGGCCCGGCGTTGCGACCTGAGCCTGTCGATACCCGGCAGCGGCGCGGTCGAAAGCCTGAACGTGGCATCTGCCACGGCCGTGTTCCTGTCGCGCTGGGCGAGCACCCGCCGCGACGGCTGACGCCGCGAACTTGCCCCTCAGTTCGCCGCCGGCTCCCGTGCCTTGGGCGCGCTGCCGAAGTCACCCTCGGCCTCGGCGGCCAGATAGGCGAAGACTGCGTAGGCGGCCACGTTCTGCGCCAGCGCCTGCGGAACGATCTTGTCGAAGGTGTCGTCGGCGTTGTGGTGCAGGTCGAAATAATCGGTGCCGTCCTGCCCCAGCCATGCCCAGCTCAGTCCCTCTGCCGCGAACGGGCTGATGTCCGGCCCGGCGCTGCCTTTGTCGGCGGCGAGTTCGATGCCCAGCGGTGCCAGCGCGGCGGCGATCTGTTCGGTGGCCGCTCGCGCATAGGCAGGCGCGCCGGTGTTGAACGCGTAGATGCGCCCGGCACCGAAGTCGCTCTCGGCACCCAACTGATGCTTCCGCAGTTCACCGGCGTACTTCGCCGCGTAGGCCTTGCCGCCGTACAGCCCCTGCTCCTCGTTGGCGAAAGCGACCACGCGGATGCTTCGCTTCGGCGCACGCTCCAGCTGGCCGATCAGGTGTCCGGCGGCCATGGTAATGCCGATGCCTGCGCCGTCGTCGATGGCGCCGGTGCCCAGATCCCAGGAGTCGAGGTGTCCTCCGATCAGTACCACTTCGTCCGGCAGTTCGCGCCCGGTGATCTCGCCGATCACGTTGTGCGAGGTCGCCTGGCCATCCCAACCGGCATCGATCGCCACGCGCACCCGTGCCGGGCCCAAAGCCAGCAGGCGCGCCAGCTGATCGGCATCGGGGATGGTCAATGACGCGGAAGGTATCGGTGTGAGCCCCTCGTCGAACCGGGTGATCCCCGTATGGGCGACGCGGTGGTTGTCGGTGCCGGCCGAGCGCATGAGATAGGCGGCCGCGCCCGCACGGATTGCCGCAGAAGGACCTTTGCCGCGAATTGCGCTGCCCTTGGCGTAGCCGCTGCCGTCGCGTGCAGAAGGCATCTGGTAATCGACGAACGCGATGCGCCCCTGCAGCGAGCCGGCCGCTGCAGCTTCCAGCGCGGCCAGGTCTTCGAACCGCACGACTTCGGCCTCGACCGTGCCACCCGGGCTGCCACCCAGCGCGGTGATGGTCAGGGGCTGCTCATGCATGCCGACAACGGCGGCGCTTTCGCTGCGCCGTACCCATTTGGGAAACGTCACCGGTTCCAGCCACACCCGGTCATAGCCCAGTGCCTCGAACTTGGCCTTGGCCCACTGCACCGCGCGTGCGTCGGCTTCGCTGCCGGCCAGTCGCGCACCGACTTCGGTGGTCAATGATTCGACGATCCGGTAGCCGGTGTCGTTCGCCAGCGCCTGCTCGCGCAGCTTGCTGGCAGTGGCCATGGCGGCCTCGGGAATCCGCGTCGTCTGTTCGTGACCCATGGCCGGAACGGCAAGGGCGAGGGCAACAAGCAGAGGGATGCAGCGCATGGACGATCCGGTAAAGCAGCGGGGCCGCGAGCTTACCAGCCCGCGGCCATGGTGTTTCATGCAGGAAACACCCTTCTACCTGTGCAACGAATCGTCCAGCGGTGGCTGCTGTGGTGATGGGTTCCTCTGCAGGACATTGTTCTGCAATGGATGGTTCTGCAGGGAATCGCGGATTTCGCGCAGCAGCAGCACGTCCTCGGGAGGGGCGGCCGGTGCGGCGTCATCCGGCGCGCGCATGTGGTTGTAGGCGCGCACGATGAGGAAGATCACCAGGCCGATGAGCACGAAATCGATGACCGTCTGGATGAAGGATCCGTAGCGGATGGCGACTTCCGTGACCTCGGCGCCGGCGGCATCCACACGGGCCGGCTCCAGCACGTACTTCCAGTCGCTGACGCTCACTCCACCGGTCATGAAGCCGATCAGCGGCATGATGATGCCGTCGACCAGTGCGGTCACGATCTTGCCAAACGCCGCGCCGATCACCACGGCCGTGGCCAGGTCGAGCACGTTGCCTTTCGCGATGAAGGTCTTGAATTCGCCGATCATGCCCATGCGCTGCTCCTGTTGTCGGGTTTTGTGTAATTGGCCATCGCTGCGCCGGGTTGCCGTCCGATCACTCGACGATTCGGCCCCGCAGTTCCACGACGCCTTCCAGCGAGGCCACGAATTCGTCACCTGCGAGCATCGGACCCACGCCGGCCGGTGTCCCCATCATGATCAGGTCGCCCGCGCGCAGTGAGAACATTTTCGAAAGCTCGTGGAGGATGTCCGGCACGTCCCAGATCAGGTCCTGGAGGCTGCCTTGCTGGCGCACGCTGCCGTTGACCTGCAGGCTCAGCCGGCGGTGTTCGAGTTCGTGTACCTCGGCGACTGGCACCAGTTCGCTGATCGGCGCCGAATGGTCGAACGCCTTGCCCGTGTCCCAGGGCATGCCCTTGGCCTTGGCTGCGGCCTGCAGGTCACGGCGGGTCAGGTCCAGGCCGACGCCGTATCCAAACACCAGGTCCGCAGCGTCCTCGATGTCGATCACGCCGGCCGGTGCGTCGGTGCCGACGGCCACCACCAGTTCAACCTCGTGGTGCAGGTCGCAGGTGCCGGGCGGGTAGGGCACATCGGCACCACCGACCACGATGGCATCGGCGGGCTTGAGGAAGAATACCGGCTGCCCGCGTTCGGCTTTCGATGCTGGAGCGGTAGCGCCCATTTCCCGCGCATGGTCGGCGAAATTGCGGCCGACGCAATAGATGCGGCGCACCGGAAAGGTGCCGCCGCCGCGCACCGGCACGCGGGGAGTCGCCGGTGCGGGAATCACATCGTTCATCGGGTCACCATCGCGCCTGTGCCTTGGACGTTCCAGTCTAAAGCGTGTCGGTTCAGGCGTGTGCCACGGCTCAACGTGACAAGGGCAATACAGGTTTGCGCAGTACGCGATACTCGCCTTCGACGATGCTGGTGTCGCGCCCGACTACCGGCTTGCCGCGCTGGCTCAGCAGCTTATAGGCCAGTCCGGCCGCGAGCATGGCCGCTCCAACGAAAACGCTGAAGAAGATCAGCAGGCACAACAGACCCAGCCCGACCAGGCCGAAGGCCAGGCGCAGCAGCGGATGACGCGGTTTGCGCGGGGCAAACGCCGAGCGCATGCGGGAGCTGTCGAATCGGAAGCTGTTGGCAAACATTGCGATTAGGTCGTGACAGAATGCGGCGGGGCCGGTGCGCCAGTATCGGATGACCGAAACATGACAGTGTGAGAAGTTCGTTAAACACCATGCCGCTGATGAGCTTGCAATCGATTGATGACGGTGGCTATGCCGAGGCTGAAGGCCTCGTGGCGGGAGATCCTGAATCGCTCATCCTGCATCGGCGCGGACGGCAGGTGCAGGCGTGGCTGAACGTGTGTCCGCATGCCGGGCGGCGACTCGACTGGGCGCCGGGCAAATTCCTGAAAAGCAAGGAGGGTCACCTGGTCTGCGCGGTGCACGGCGCTACCTTCGAACCGGAGACCGGCGAGTGCATCGCTGGACCGTGCCGGGGTGACCGCCTGCGTGCGGTGGCCGTGGAAGTGCGCGACGGCCAGGTCTGTCTGGTCGAACAACCGGTCTGAGCTAGTTCCGGCCCGCCACGTGATGACCAGCGTCGGCCAGCGCGGTGATTGCGGCTTCGCGTGAGGATTCCTTGACCAGCACGTAGTCGGTGTCGAAGGTGGAGATGGCGAAGATTCCGATCCCGGCCGCTGCCAGCGGCTGCAGGATGCGCAGCAGGACTCCGGTGCACTGGAACGGGATCGGTCCATGCAGCATCAGGCAGCACCAGTCGCGTTCGCACTGTGCCGATGCATCGGGCGGCACAAGCTGCTGCGGACATACGAGTGAAAGCTCGTCAATGGTCCAGGACGCGGTGGTGAAAGGCCCAGGCTGGAACCACGGTGGCAGGGCTGAACCGGCAGGCAGCCGGGACACGGCAAAGCGTCCTGGCAAAACGCTCAGCTCCAGCTTCGCCGCTCCCGACTCGTTCACGATGCCTCAGGCGGCTTCTTGCGAAAACGTCCCGCGACGCCCGGCCAGCTCGATGCCATCACGATGGTCACGGCCAGCACGATCTCGCCCCAGCCGAATCCGCGTTCGGCCGGTCGTCCATAGGCCACCATGACGCCGTGACTGAACCAGAGCAGCCCGAATACGCCCGACCAGAATGCGGCCTTGCGCGAGCCGCTGACGACGCCGGCCAGCAACAGCAGCGGCGGCAGTGCAAACACCAGCAGCGACGCAATCAGGTACGGATCCTCGTGCATCCATACCGAAAAAAGCACCGACAGTGCGAACAGCGCCACCCCAAGCACGATGCGCGAACGCTTCATGCCGACCGCCCCAGGCGTCGGGCCACGTCCGCCACCCGGCGACCAAGCGCACGGGCCAGCGCAGCTTCGTCATCGCTCGGTTGCGGATCGTTGTCGCCACCGGCGACGTGGCTTGCGCCGTAGGGCGTGCCGCCCCCGCGCGTGCTGCTGAGCAGCGGCTCGGTATAGGGAATACCGACGATCAGGCAGCCGTGGTGCAGCAGCGGCACGTGCATCGACAGCAGCGTCGCTTCCTGTCCGCCGTGCTGGGTGGCGGTCGAAGTGAATACCCCGGCGGGCTTGCCGGCCAGGGTGCCGCTGGCCCATTCGGCGCCCAGCCCGTCGATGAAATGCTTCAAGGGCGCGGCCATGTTGCCAAAGCGCGTCGGGCTGCCCAGCAGCAGGCCGCTGCACGCGTCCAGGTCACCACGTTGCACATAGGGCGCGCCTTCCTCCGGCTCCGGTGGAGCGGCCTGTTCGGTGATCGGGCTCACCGGCGGCACCGAACGCACGCGCGCCGTCATGCCGTCCACTTCTTCCACTCCCCGCGCCACCTGGCGCGCAAGTCGCGCAACGGATCCGCCGCGGCTGTAGTAGAGCACCAGTATTTCGGGCATGGGCAGCGCCTTTGCGTTCAACGACCATCAGTATCGGCGATGTGCGCCCCGCAGTGCATCGGTTAACCTTCGACGATGAAACCCAAAGCCGCCCTCCGTGGATGGTCCCGGCGCCTGCGAGACCGCGCACGCGCCGGCACGTTTTCCCGATTCATGGCCAGGCGATTCCTGGACGATCGCCTGTTCGAATCGGCCGCGGCGCTGGCCTACACCACGGTGTTCGCGCTGGTGCCGCTGGCCATGGTGGTGTTCGGCGTATTGAAAGTGTTCCCGGTTTTCGACGAATGGAGCAAGGCGCTCAGCACCTACGTGTTCGCCAACTTCGTGCCCTCCGCGGCCAGGGAGGTCGAAGCCAAGCTGACCGAGTTCTCGCAGAACTCCAGCACCCTGACCGCGGCCGGCGTCATCGCGCTGGTGGTGTCCCTGCTGATCACCCTCAACAGCGTCGAGACCACATTCAACCGGATCTGGAGGGTCGCGTCGTCGAGGCCCCTGCTGCCCCGCTTCATCACCTACTGGACGGTGGTGACCCTTGGCGCGATTGCCGCGGCGTCGTCCCTCGCGGTGTCGGCGCAGATATTCGCCCTGCCAGTGTTCGCAACCGACCAGGGCCGCGTCCTGCAAGGATTTGCGATCGGCGTGGCACCGGTGTTGATTGCATTCGCGGCGATCACCGCGGTCTACCGGGTCGTTCCGCACCGCACGGTGAAGATGCGACATGCCATGGCCGGGGCCCTGCTGGCCACGGTCCTGGTTGAGTCGATCAAGTGGGCGCTGGGGCTATACCTTTCCCGCTTCGAGTCTTACCAGAAGATCTACGGCGCCATTGCCGCGGCGCCCATCCTGCTGCTGTGGATCTACCTGCTGTGGATTGCGATCCTGCTGGGTGCGTCGCTGGCGTCGACGCTTTCGGCATTCCGCTACCAGCCTGCGGCAATGCGCCTGCCGCTGGGCTACGAGATCTACGGGCTGCTGCGATTGCTCGGCCGCTTCGACCAGGCGCGGGACGAGGGACGGGGGCTGCATAGCGACCAGATGCTGGAAATGGAGCCGATGCTGACCGACTCGCTGCTGCAGCAGATCCTGGCCCAGCTGGTTCAGATCAAGCTGCTGCGTCGCGACGAAGAAGGCGAATGGCTGCTGGCGCGCGATCTTGACGACATGACCCTGGCCGAACTCTACGAAGCCTGCCAGTTGCGTATACCGGTGGCCGAAGCGCACCTGCCATGCCAGGGCGACGCGCTTGGCGTGGCCGCGCGCGAGGCGCTGGACCAGCTGCGCATTCCCCTGCGCGTTGCGCTCAAGCGGCGCGTCAGTGACGTGTACCCGCAGGAAAAGACGTGAGCGGACGGCCCATTGCATTGCTGATGGCGCTGCTCTGCGCAAGCGCCTGCAGCCGGGGCCCGCAGGCCGGCGCGCCCGATTCCGCGCCCGCAGCCGCCACGGCACCTGCCAAGGACGTGCAGGTGCGGCCCGCCGATGCCACTGCCGCTGTTCCCACGCTCCAGGTGACGACCCTGGACGGTGCCGCGTATGAGCTTGCACAGCGGCGCGGGCGCTGGGTGGTGGTGAACTTCTGGGCCACCTGGTGCGCGCCGTGCATCAAGGAGATGCCCGAGCTCTCCGAGCTGGACGCGGGCAATGAGCACATCGAGGTGATCGGGCTGGCGTACGAGGAGATCGACGTAGTGGCGATGCGCGATTTCCTGGCCAAGCGACCCGTGGTGTATCCCATCGCGCTGGTCGACATGTATGCGCCACCGTCAGACTTCGCTACGCCCCGGGGCCTGCCAATGACCTACCTGATCGCGCCCGATGGAACGGTGGCCGAACAGTTCCTGGGACCGGTCACCGCAGCCCAGATCGAATCAGCCATTGCCGAGGCCGGCGCAGGCCGCGCAGTCGCCGCAGGTTGAGCGTCCTCAGTCGGGAACCGGGAGCGGCTTGATTGGCTTCAACAGGCTGAACTGCTCCTTTCGCGGCTTGCCCTTCAGTGCCGGGAAGTCGATTTCGGCGGGCGCCACTTCGGTGTCCGGCAGGCGTGCCAGCAGGTCGGCGATCAGGGTCAGGCGTCCGTGTTTCTGGTCGTTGAAGTCGACCAGCGTCCACGGCGCATGGGCGGTGTGCGTGGCCTCGAGCATGGCGGCACGCGCGGCAGTGTAGTCGGCGTATTTCTGCCGCGCCTGCACGTCGATCGGCGACAGCTTCCAGCGCTTGAGCGGGTCCTCGAGGCGTTCGCAGAATCGAACTTCCTGCTCTTCCTGGTCCACCGTCAGCCAGTACTTGAACAGCAGGATGCCGTCGTCCACCAGCAGCTTCTCGAACACCGGTGCCTGCTGCAGGAACTGCTGGTATTGAGCCTCCGTGCAGAAACCCATCACCTTTTCCACGCCGGCGCGGTTGTACCAGCTGCGATCCATCAGCACGATTTCGCCGGCCGCCGGCAGATGCGCCACGTAGCGCTGGAAGTACCACTGGGTGCTTTCGCGCTCGGTTGGCTTGGGCAGGGCGACCACGCTGCACTGGCGCGGATTGAGGTATTCGGAGATGGCATTGATGGTGCCACCCTTGCCGGCGGTGTCGCGTCCTTCGAAGATCACCACCGCGCGCTGCCCGCTGTGCTTCAGCCAGCGCGTCATGGCCACCAGTTCGTGCTGCAGCGGCTCCAGAAGCTTCCGGTATTGCTTGCCCTTCATGCCCTTCATGCGCTGTCACCGGTGCGTGCGGCCGCGCAGCGGGCGAGGAGCCTGGACCGGCTCATCGTTTGCCCTTCCCGCGCGTGCTGGCGCCGTGGGTATCGGCCATCGTGCGCGCTACTTCAAGCAGCGCACCCTGTTGGCGGGTGTTGAGTGCGCGATAGGCCCCCAGCAGGTCGTGCTCGCCCTTCGTGCGAGCCGGGTCGAAGGTGCTGGCCAGCTCAGATAGCAGCACCCCGGCCGGCACGCCGAATGCCCGGGCGAGGGCAGTGACCTGGTCCTTGCCCGGCAGTTTTTCACCGCTCATCCACGCCTTGACCGTGGCCACGCCGGCGCGCGGAATGGCGGTGGCGATGTCGGTTGGGGTAAGCCCGCTGGCGCGCGCCAGCAGGCGCAGGGTGTTCTCCATGGTCATGCGGTCGTTCCTTCGATGACGGGTGAAGGGTGGCGAGCTGGATCCAGGCTCACGTGTGCAGCCTAACCGGTTCGTGCAGCGGCAGATGAAAGCGCAGGCTTTCGTCGAACGCAATCCAGCCCAGGCTGCGATAGAGCGCTTGGGCGCCCTGATTGTCGTGGTTGGTTTCCAGCTCAAGGCGCAGTGCGCCCTCGCCCCGGGCGAACTCTGCCGCCGACCGCAGCAGAAGGCTGGCGATGCCGCGCCGCCGTGCGTCGGTGGCGACGAACAGGTCGTTCAAAATCCAGGTACGCCGCGCGCGGACCGAGGAAAACGACGGATAGAGCTGGGTGAAGCCGAGCAGCGTCTCGCCGTCCTGTGCGAGAAGAACGACCGATTCGTCATTGCCCAGCCGGTTGGCCAGGAAGGTGCAGGCCAGGGCGATGTCCGATGCTTGCCCGTAGAACTGCCGGTACCGGTCGAACAGCGGCGCCAGGTGTCTGACGTCGTCGGCCGTGGCCCGCCGAGCGTGCGCGGTCATGCCGCTTCCGACAGGCGCGACAGTTCATCGGCCTGGTGCTCACGGGTGAGCCGCGCGACCAGTTCGTCGAGGTTGCCCTGCAGGATGTTGGGCAGGTCGTAGAGGGTCAGGCCCTCGACCCGGTGATCGGTGATGCGGCCCTGGGAAAAGTTGTAGGTGCGGATGCGCTGGCTGCGGTCGCCGCTGCCCACCTGCAGCTTGCGCGACTGCGCCTGCGCCGCGGCCTGCCTGCTGCGCTCGGCCTCCAGCAGCTGCGCCTTGAGCCGCTTCATCGCGCGCTCGCGGTTGGCGTGCTGCGAGCGCTCGGTCTGGTTCTCGACCACCAGACCGCTTGGGATATGCGTGATCCGGATCGCCGATTCGGTCTTGTTGACGTGCTGGCCACCGGCTCCGGATGATCGGAAGGTGTCAACCCTGAGGTCAGCCGGGTTGATCACGACTTCTTCAACCGCATCGTCGTCGGGAATGATGGCCACGGTGGCGGCCGAGGTGTGGATGCGGCCTTGCGATTCGGTCTCGGGTACGCGCTGCACGCGGTGCGTTCCGGATTCGAACTTCAATCGCGAGAAGGCACCCCGTCCGACCACCTTGGCCACGATCTCCTTGTAGCCGCCGTGCTCACCGGGGCTTTCCGACTCCACCTCCACTTTCCAGCCCTGGCGCTCGGCATAGCGGGCGTACATGCGGAACAGGTCACCAGCAAAGATCGCTGCTTCGTCGCCGCCGGTGCCGGCGCGTACTTCCAGGAACAGGTCGGCATCGTCGCGCGAATCCTTGGGCACCAGCAGCAGCGACAGGTCGTCTTCCAGCTGCAGCAACCGCGCCTGGGCCGTGGCGATCTCCTCCTCGGCGAAGTCCCGCATTTCGGGATCGCTGCGCATGGCCTGGGCCGCGTCGAGGTCTCTCTTGGCCAGCGCTTCCTCGGCCAGCGCGACAGCCACCGGTTCGAGCTGCGAGAACTCCTGTGAAAAGCGGCGGAAGCGGTCGTTGTCCGAAACCACCGCCGGGTCGGACAACAGCCGCTCGAGCTCCTCGCGGCGCTCGGCCAGGGCCTCAAGTTTTCGGCGCAGGGTCGGGGTCATGGATCTGCAGGTCTTGTTCGGGAAGGGAAGGCGAGGTGGGATTGGCCGGGAACAGCCTGTCGACCGCACGCGCCAGGTCTGCATCGCCGGTGAGGGCGGCCTCGCGCAGGGCGGCGGTCGGCGCGTGCAAGAGGCGGTTGGTCAAGGTGCTGGCGAGGAAATCCAGCACCTCTTGCGGGTCGCGGCCCTGGGAGAGCTGCAACCGGGCCTTGGCCAGCACCTCGGCGCGCGCGGCTTCGCCCTGCGCACGCAGCCGCTTCATCGGCTCCTGGCGCGTGCTGGCGTGCAGGTTCTCGACGTAGCGCGCAACCTGCAGATCGATGATGACTTCGGCAGCCTCGGCGGCTTCGCGTCGGCTGCGGCGGTTGTCTTCCACCGCGCGTTCGAGGTCGTCGATGGTGTACAGGTACACATCGCCCAGCCCGGCAACCTCGGCCTCGATGTCTCGCGGCACCGCCAGGTCGAACAGAAGCATCGGCTTGTGCCTGCGTTGGGCCAGCGCGGCGGCGACCTGGGCGTGGCTCAGCACCGGCGCACGGCTGGCGGTGGCCGAGAACACCACGTCGGCTTCGGCCAGGTGCCGATCAAGTTCGGCCAGCGGCAGCGCGTATCCGCCGTGGCGCGTTGCGAGCTCCTGAGCATGGGCGAGCGTGCGGTTGGCGATCAACAGGCGGCGCACGCGGCCTTCGCTCAGGTGACGTGCGGCCAGCTCGATGGTTTCGCCTGCGCCGATCAACAGCACCGTCGACTCGTCCAGCCGGGCGAAGGAGTTCTGCGCCAGGCGCACGGCGGCCGACGCCACCGAGACCGGATTGACGCCGACGCGTGTATCGGTGCGTGCGCGCTTGGCCACCGCAAAACTTTGCTGGAACAGCCGGTCCAACCGGTTCCCCAGCGCGCCGTTTTCGCGCGCGGCCACCCAGGCTTCCTTGACCTGTCCCAGGATCTGGGGCTCGCCGAGGACCATCGAGTCCAGCCCGGTCGCCACACGAAACAGGTGCCGCACCGCGTTCGCATCACGGTGCTGATAGAGGTAGGCATCCAGTCCCTGCGCATGGCTGCCGAGCCAGTCGCCCAATCCGGCAGTGTCTTCGGCGATGACATAGAGCTCGGTGCGGTTGCAGGTGGACAGCAGCGCGGCTTCGGACACGTTGGGCAGCGCGCGCACCGACGCGAGCGCCGCGGGCACGCGATCAGCGGCGAACGCGACCCGCTCGCGCATCTCGAGCGGTGCGGTCTGGTGGTTGATTCCGAGTACCCACAAAGTCATGTTCAGGTGCTTGCGCTAAGCTTCCCCGCCTTGGTGGCTGCCATTTTACGGCCCGGTTGGACTCCATGCCCGCACTCGTTCGAAACACCGCTATTGCATTGCTCGGCCTGCTGCTGCCGGCGATGGCGTCGGCCGCTGCGCCAACCTCGTCGTCGCCTGACGTGCTGGCGCCGGTGATGGCCGGTGAGTTCGCCCTGCAGGCGGGTCAGCTGAAAGAAGCCGCGCGCTGGTACCTGCAGGCGGCAAGGACCGAAGTAGACGCGGGGCTCGCCGAGCGCGCCACCCGCATCGCGCTGCTCGCCAATGACGACACCCGCGCCGCCGAAGCCCTGTCCCTCTGGCGCCAGCGCGCGCCGGAATCGCTTGCCATGCGCAGCGCTGACGCCTCACTGGCGCTGCGCAAGGGCGATGCGGTTGCCGCCCGGATGCAGCTTGTTGCCCTGATGCGCGACCCGACGCCAGCGGGTTGGCGCCACGCGCTGACCGTGCTGGGTCGCGGGGGGCGTGATCCGGAACTCTCCGCAAGGCTTCTGGGAGAGCTTGTCGATGCCGATGCAATCCCTGACCAGCTTCAGGCCTGGCTGGCCTTTGGTGGCCTGGCCCAAGGGCTGGGCAAGGCACCCTTGGCCGAGCGCATCGTTGCCGGCGCGGTCCAGCGATTTCCTGGCGAGCCGCGGATCGCGCTGCTGCACGCCAGCCAGCTCAACCGGGCCGGCAAGGCCGACCAGGCGCGCGAGATCCTGGACGGGCTGATGTCAGGAGTTGCGGACGCGCCGGAGCTGCGGTTGGCGCTGGCCCGCGAGTACGACGCGCTCGGCGATCCGGCCGCCGCGGCTGCGGCCCTTGCGCAGGGCAACCAGGACAGCTTCACCTACGGGCTGCGGGCCTCACTCCTGGCCCAGGCGGAGGACAACGCAACGTTGCTCCTGCTGTACGAAGAGCTGCGCAAGGACGCGACCGACCCCGATCCCGAGCAGCGCATGCTGCTGGGCCAGATGGCGGAATTCCTTGAGCGCCAGGCCGAAGCCCTGCAGTGGTATCGCAGCGTGCCGGGCGGCCGTTTGCGCAACCAGGCCAGACTGCGCATCGCCAGCGTGATGTTCGAGATGGGCCAGAAGGTGCAGGCCTTCGAGGAGGCCGCCAGGCTGCAGGCCGATGCCGCCATTGACGAAGATGCACGCCGCGATGCCTATCTGCTGGAGGCCGAGCTGCGCCAGAAGGATCAGGACGATGCAGGCGAACTCGAGGCGCTGGGCCGGGGGCTGGGCGCGTATCCGGACGACAGCGCACTGCTGTACGCGCGCGGTCTGGCCTGGGAGCGACGCGATCGCATCGACCGTGCGGAGGCGGACCTGCGCCGGATCCTGGTGACCGATCCGGAGAACGTGGCCGCCCTCAACGCCTTGGGCTATACGCTTGCCGACCGTACGACCCGCTATCAGGAGGCGCTGGAACTGATTGGCCGCGCCCGCGCCGCCGATCCTGGCCAGGCCGCGATCATCGACAGCTATGGGTGGGTGCTCTATCGGCTGGGACGCGTGGACGAGGCGCTGATGGAGTTGCGCCGCGCCTACAACCTGATGAAAGACCCCGAAGTGGCCGCTCACCTGGCCGAGGTGCTCTGGTTCAGCGGTCAGAAGGACGAGGCGCGCCGGCTGTTCGACGAGGGGATCAAGCTGGACCCTGAAAACCGTTCGCTGCAGCGCGCGCTCGAGAAGACCGGCGCATGAGGCTGTACAGGGCCCTGGTGGGTCTGTCGACGCTGCTGCTGGTTTCAGCGTGCGCTGGCCGCATGACCCGGCCCGATCTCTTGCCGACCCTGGTCGATCCCGCCGCCATCACCGCGGCACAGGGCGCCCAAGACCGCCGCGTGACCTGGCTCGAAGTGCACCCGCAGTGGAGCCTGGAGGGCCGGATCGCGATCAGCAACGCTGGCAAGGGCGGCAGTGGCCGCATCGATTGGCAGCAGCAGGACCAAACCTACGTCGTTTCTTTGAGCGCGCCGGTGACACGCCAGAGCTGGCGCATGAGTGGTGGTCCCGGGGGCGCGCTGCTCGAAGGTGTCCAGGGCGGGTCGCGCGAAGGCTCCGACCCGGCCCTGCTGCTGCTCGAAGCCACCGGCTGGCAGATCCCGGTCCAGGCCTTGTCGGACTGGGCCCGTGGCAAGGCTTCGGACTCAGGGGTACCGGCGCAGCTGACTTATGGGCAGGACGGGCGCCTGCAGCGTCTGGCCCAGGACGGTTGGCAGATCGACTACTTTCAGTGGCAGCCGGCGCTGGGTGAGCGGCCGACCCTGCCGATTCGGATCGAGGCCCAGCGTGGAGACGCGAAGGTCCGGCTGATCATCGACAACTGGGTCTTTCCTGCGCAATGAGCGCCAAACCGGACGCCGGCGGCTGGTCGCGATGGCCGGCGCCCGCCAAGCTCAACCTGTTCCTGCACATAACCGGCCGCCGTGCCGATGGGTACCACCACCTGCAGACTGTGTTCCGCCTGCTGGACTGGGGCGACACGGTGCGGCTGAGGGTCCGTCAGGACGGCGCGGTGGAGCGCCATGGGCCATCTGCGGCAGGCGTGGCGGCAGCTGACGACCTGGCGGTGAGAGCGGCTCATCTTCTCCGAAAATCGTCGAAAACTACGCTTGGGGCGGATATCTGCCTCGAAAAGCGCATTCCTTCAGGCGGTGGATTCGGCGGCGGTTCCTCCGACGCGGCCACCGTGCTGGTGGTGCTGAACCGGCTTTGGGGCCTGGATTTCGCCGCGGCGAAGCTGGCCGAACTCGGGCTGGCCTTGGGCGCCGACGTGCCGGTGTTCGTGCATGGGCACAGCGCATGGGCCGAAGGGGTCGGTGAGCTCTTGGAGCCGCTCGAGCTTCCCGAGGCCCACTATCTGATCGCCGATCCCGGGCTGCACGTTCCCACAGGCGAGCTTTTCCAAGCGCCTGATTTGACGCGCAATGCTGCACCCGCGAAAATATCCGACTTCGTTTTGGGTCACGTGCTCGGGAATGCGTTCGAGCCGGTGCTGCGTCGCCGCGAACCGGTCATCGAGTCCGTGTTCACGGTGTTGTCGCAGTTCGGCACGCCTCGCTTGACGGGGTCGGGCAGCGGCTGCTTCGTGGAGTTCGCCGATCGCGCCTCAGCCGAGGCCGCGCTGGCGGGTCTGCCGGATGGGTTGCTGGCCTGGACGGCAAGGGGGGTTAACCGGTCTCCGCTGCACGTGGCCATGGCCAATGAGTTTTTGACACTGGGGCGTCGCCAAGAGGCCTAAGGCACCGGGTTTTGATCCCGGCATTTCGCAGGTTCGAATCCTGCCGCCCCAGCCAGTCACCCCGTTTCGCCCGTGCAGATCGCTTGCCCGGATCACTTACGCAGCAGCAACGCCCAACCCGGACTGGATGACATGCAAGACGACCGCAATCTGCTTGTCTTTTCCGGCAACGCGAACAAGCCGTTGGCCGCCAGCATCTGTCGCGAGCTGGGCATTCGCCCGGGCAAGGCGCTGGTCTCGACGTTTTCCGACGGCGAGGTACAGGTGGAGATCGAGGAAAACGTGCGTCGGCAGGAGGTGTTCGTCATCCAGCCCACCTGCGCGCCCAGTGCCGAGAACCTGGTCGAGCTGCTGGTCCTGGTGGACGCGCTGAAGCGGGCCTCGGCCGCCAGCGTCACCGCGGTGGTGCCGTATTTCGGCTACGCCCGCCAGGACCGCCGCCCGCGCTCGTCGCGCGTGCCGATCACCGCCAAGGTCGCGGCCAAGATGTTCAACTCGGTCAACGCCGACCGCGTGCTGACCGTGGACCTGCATGCCGACCAGATCCAGGGCTTCTTCGACATTCCGGTGGACAACGTCTACGCCTCGCCGCTGCTGCTGGCCGACATCTGGCGCGCCTACGGAACCGAGAACATCATCGTGGTCTCCCCCGACGTCGGCGGCGTGGTGCGCGCCCGGGCCGTGGCCAAGCGCCTGGATGACGCGGACCTGGCGATCATCGACAAACGCCGCCCGCGCGCAAACGTGTCCACGGTGATGAACATCATCGGCGACGTCGAAGGCAAGATCTGCGTGCTGGTGGACGACATCGTCGACACCGCCGGGACCCTGTGTGCCGCCGCCGCTGCGCTGAAGGCGCAGGGCGCGATCAAGGTGGCTGCCTACTGCACCCATCCGGTGCTGTCGGGGCCGGCCATGGACAACATCAACGCCTCGCAGCTGGACGAACTGGTGGTGACCGACACCATCCCGCTGTCGGCGAAGGCCAAGGCCTGCAGCAAGATCCGCCAGCTCAGCGTGGCCGAACTGCTGGCCGAGACCATCCGGCGCATCGCCTTTGGTGAGTCGGTCAGTTCGCTTTACGTGGATTAGAAGCAACACCGGGAACGGGGAACCGGGAACAGGTAACGACGCAACGTCGCTGCTGGCCCCAGGGTCCCGATTCCGAAACAGGCGTGGTACGCGGGTGCGGTTTCAGGGAGCGGCAAATCCGCACTCCCGGTTCCCGGCTCCCGGTGCCCCGCTACAAGCAAGACTCTCCTGGTCGCGGGAGAGTCACCAAAACCGCTGCGAAGCGGTTCTTTCAACTGAAGGTAGTACAGCAAAATGGCAATCACACATGAAATGAAGGTCGAGCGCCGGGAAGACGAGGGCAAGGGTGCGAGCCGCCGCCTGCGTCGTGCCGGCACCGTACCTGCCATCGTCTACGGTGGCGATCTCAAGCCGGTCAGCATCCAGCTGAACCACAACGACGTCTGGCTCGCCAGCCAGAACGACTGGTTCTATGCGTCGATCCTGGACCTCAGCCTGTCGGGCGACGTCCAGCGCGTTCTGCTGCGTGACATGCAGCGTCACCCGTTCAAGCAGCAGATCCTGCACCTGGACTTCCAGCGCGTGAACGAGAACGAGTCGCTGCGCGTCTCGGTGCCGCTGCATTTTATCGGCGAAGACACCTCGCCGGCCGGCAAGGCCTCCGAAGTCGTGGTCACCCACGAGCTCAACGAAGTCGAGATCGCGTGCCTGCCCAAGGACCTGCCGGAGTTCATCGAGGTCGATCTGTCGACCCTCGAGGTTGGCAACGTGCTGCATCTGTCGGACCTCAAGCTGCCCAAGGGCGTCGAAATCCCCGAGCTGAAGCT
The DNA here is from genome assembly GCA_038233685.1 of Lysobacterales bacterium. GTDB lineage: Bacteria > Pseudomonadota > Gammaproteobacteria > Xanthomonadales > Xanthomonadaceae > Pseudoxanthomonas_A. The sequence continues at coordinate 27,910 of JBBSVH010000014.1, forward strand.
GGGCAAGGAGCACGACGTGGCGGTGGTCATGGCCAAGTACGGCACCGAGGATGAGCCGGAAGAGACCGTGGAAGAGGAATCGCCCGAAGTGCCGGCCGCCAAGGTCGCCAAGAAGGACGAGAACAAGGACGACAGCAAGGAAGGCAGCAAGGACTGATCGCCTGTCGGATGTCCGGCCCCGCCTCGGCGGGCCGGGCGCCGCTTGCGATGATCGTGATGACCGGTTTGAAACTGATCGTGGGCCTGGGCAATCCGGGCCCGGAACACGCGCGGACCCGGCACAACGCCGGGTTCCGTTTCGTGGACACGCTGGCGGAAAAGGAAGGCGTGCGCTTCGGACTGGAGAGCAAGCTGTTTGGGGAAACCGCCCGCACCACCATTGGCGGCGAGTCGGTCTGGCTGCTCAAGCCGGCCACCTACATGAACCTCAGCGGCAAGTCGGTCACCGCCGCACTGCGGTTCTGGAAGATCGAGCCGGAGCAGGCGCTGCTCGCACATGATGACCTCGACCTGCCTCCGGGCGTGTCCAGGCTGAAGTTCGACGGCGGCCATGGAGGCCAGAACGGGCTTCGCGACACAATGCAGCTGCTGGGGCACGGCCGTTTTCACCGGTTGCGCATTGGCATCGGCCATCCCGGACACAAGGACCGGGTGACCTCATGGGTGCTGGGCAAGCCGGGAATGGACGACGAGATCCTGATCGGGCGGGCCATCGACGAGGCGATCGACGCGCTGCCGCTGGCAGTGGTGGGAAACTACATGGACGCCATGACGCGGCTGCACACCAGCAAGGACTGAAGGCGCGCGAGGGCAGCCGGCCGAGAGTCAAGAGTAAAGGAAGCCCGGGGGCGATCCTTTACTTTTCACTCTTGATCAAGTGGCATCAAACATGGGCATCAAATGCGGCATCGTCGGCCTGCCCAACGTCGGCAAGTCGACCCTCTTCAACGCGCTGACCAAGGCGGGCATCGCCGCGGCCAATTTCCCGTTCTGCACGATCGAGCCGAACGTGGGCGTGGTGCCGGTGCCGGACCTGCGCCTGAACCAGCTGTCTGACATCGTCAAGCCGCAGAAGGTGATCCCGACTGCCGTGGAGTTCGTCGACATCGCCGGCCTGGTGGCCGGTGCGGCCAGCGGCGAAGGGCTGGGTAACAAGTTCCTGGCCCACATCCGTGAAGTGGATGCGATCACCCACGTGGTGCGCTGCTTCGAGAACGATGACGTGATCCACGTCAACAACAAGGTCGATCCGCTTTCCGACATCGACACCATCGACACCGAGCTGGCCCTGGCCGACCTGGACAGTGTGGAAAAGGCGCTGAACCGGGCCGAGCGGTCGGCCAAGCAGGGCGAAAAGGACGCGATCGCGCGCAAGCCGGTGCTGGCCAAGCTGCAGGCCGCGCTGGCCGACGGCCGGCCGGGTCGCTCGGTGGGGCTGGACGACGAGGAGCTGGCGCTGGTGCGCGACATGTTCCTGCTGACCCTCAAGCCGGTGCTGTACATCGCCAACGTCCTTGAGGACGGGTTCGAGCACAATCCGCACCTGGACGTGGTCCGGGCCCGCGCTGCGGCCGAGGGCGCCGAGGTCGTTCCGGTCTCTGCGGCCATCGAGGAGGAGCTGTCGCAGATGGACGACGCCGACCGCGACACTTTCCTGGCCGACATGGGCCTGGACGAGCCCGGCCTGAACAGGGTGATCCGCGCCGCCTACAAGCTGCTGGGCCTGCAGACCTATTTCACCGCCGGGGTCAAGGAAGTGCGCGCCTGGACGGTCAGGGCCGGCTCGACCGCCCCGCAGGCCGCGGCGGTCATCCATACCGATTTCGAGAAGGGTTTCATCCGTGCCGAGACCATCTCCTTTGCCGACTTCATCCAGTACAAGGGGGAGGGCGGGGCCAAGGAGGCCGGCAGGCTGCGCCTGGAGGGCAAGGAGTACCGGGTGCAGGAAGGCGATGTGCTGCATTTCCGCTTCAACGTCTGAGCGGTCGGCCCCAGAGCCGGAGCGCCGCAGTTGGCGATAAACACGTCTGGCGCCCTGCCGATTGCCCCGGCAGCGCCGAACCTGCGGATGGACCACCTATTCAGTTGACACTGCGGGCCGATCAGGCCAAAATCACCGGCTGTTTCGCCCCGGTTTGATTTGGCCGGTTGTTGAATCACGCAATCCGGAGGGATACCCAAGCGGCCAACGGGGGCAGACTGTAAATCTGCTGGCTTACGCCTTCGGTGGTTCGAATCCACCTCCCTCCACCAGTTCCATGTGTCACTGCAGTTTCCCGGCGCGGGAGTAGTTCAATGGTAGAACCTCAGCCTTCCAAGCTGATTGTGCGGGTTCGATCCCCGTCTCCCGCTCCACCGAACGCACCGCGCTTCAAGTAACGGCAGCAAAAGAAACACGCTCACGTAGCTCAGTCGGTAGAGCAC
>JBBSVH010000015.1:0-29389 GCA_038233685.1 Lysobacterales bacterium
GCCCGAAGCGGGTGCCCAGTTCGGCATGGGTCCAGCCTTCCATCTCATGCAGCCACACCACCATGCGTACCGATGGCTCGAGCCGCTGCAGCAGGTGGGACATTTCCACGTCCTGCGCCTGCGCCGGAGCGGCTGCGATCAATTGATTCTCGTCTTCACTCGACGAAAAACGTCGCTCCTTGCGCAGCCGGTCTATGGCCGTGTTCGCTGCAACCTTCTTCAACCACGGGCGCAGCGGAGCGTCATCGCGGATGCCGTTGAGGAACTGGAGCATCTTCAGGAAGGTGTCCTGGGTGATGTCCTCGGCAGCGGCGGTGTTACTGGTGAGCCGATAGGCCAGCGTGTGGACAGCGCTGGCGTGCAGGCGGTAGAGCTCGGCAAAGGCGGCGTGATTGCCCCAGCGCGCCTTGCGCAACAGGGTCTTCTCGTCGAGCGGGGCGTGTGCAGGGCTGTCCATTGCTACTGATACGCCCGGGGGCCTTACAGCGTTGCAGGCTTCGCCGTTGCTTTGGCGCCGAGTGAGCTGTCGAGCTCGAGCAGCCTCTGCGGCGTTCCCACGTCGGTCCATCGCCCGGCGTGATGCTCGCCGCTGATCCGGCCGGCCGGCATGGCTGCCACCAGCAGGGGCGCCAACTTGAAGCGCGGCGGATCGGCATCCGCTCCGCAGGCGTCACCGATGGTGTCGCGCCAGCCTGCCAGAAACCCTGGCGTGTAAAGGCCGATGCCACTGAAGGTCAGTCTGGTCGTACCTTCGTTGCTGACCGTGCCATTTTCACGCAGCGCGAAGTCGCCGCGTGGGTGATGAACCGGATTGTCGACCAGCACCAGGTGGGCACCGCCCGCCGGCGCCTTGGCGAGGCGTCCGAAATCGTAGTCGGTCCAGATGTCGCCGTTGACCGCGATGAAGGTGTCGTCTTCAAGCAGTGCAAGTGCATGCAACATTCCGCCACCGGTTTCCAGCGGCACCGGGCCCTCGGACGAGTAGGAGATCCGCAGTCCCCAGCGCTCACCTGCTCCCAGCGTGGCGGGGAACTTCCCGGCCAGCCACGACGTGTTGATGACCACCTCGGTCACTCCCCGCGCAGCAAGCTTTTCCAGATGCCACTGGATCAGCGGCTTTCCGCCAGCAAGGAGCAGCGGTTTCGGCGGGACGTCGGTAAGCGGCCGCATGCGCTCGCCCAGGCCGGCGGCAAAGATCAGCGCCTTCATGCCGGCTGCCCTGTCCGGTCAGCGCCGCCGGCGGCGCTTGCCGCGGAACAGGCTCACGATCACCAGGATCACGATCGCCCCCAGCAGGGCGCCGATAAAGCCCGCCGGTCGGCCCGGGGCATACCAGCCCATCTGCTGGCCCGCCCATCCGGCGAGCAGCGCTCCGCCGATTCCCAGCAGCACGGTCAGGATGATCCCCATCGAGTCGTTGCCGGGCTTGAGGAACCGGGCCAGCAGTCCGACGATGAATCCGATGAAGATGATGTAGAGCCAACTGCTGCTGCCGAAAAGTCCGTCCATTGCGTTTCCCCTGGATAATCAAGCCCCGGTTCGGCCGGGATCCGTTTCTCTCAGCAGCAGCCGTGGTTGCCGTGCTGCTCTCCGCCCGCCACCGCCGCCACGCCGGTCGTCTCGCCGCGTGCGCTGGCGCCGTGGTGATCGGCCAGTACTTTCGCCACGCTGGCGGTAACCCGTTTTCCCATGGAAATGTGCAGGAATTCGTTGGGGCCGTGGGCATTGGAGTGTGGGCCCAGCACGCCGGTGATCATGAATTGCGCGCCCGGGAACTTCTCGCCGAGCATGCCCATGAACGGGATCGAGCCGCCTTCGCCCATATACATCGCCGGCTTGCCGAAGGCGGCCTGTGAGGCGGCTTCAATTGCATTGGTGAGCCACGGTGACTGCGCCGGCGCATTCCAGCCGCTGGAGGCTTTTTCCAGTGCGAGCGCGACCTTTGCTCCGTAGGGCGGATCGCGCAGCAGCAGGTCATGCAGCAGCTCGCCGGCCTTCTTGCCGTCCAGCGTTGGAGGCAGGCGCAGGGACAGTTTCACGGCGGTGTGCGGGCGCAGCACGTTGCCGGCCGAATCCAGCGAAGGCAGCCCGTCCGCGCCGGTGACGGAGAGCGCGGGGCGCCAGGTTCGGTTGAGGATGAGTTCCTGCAGGTCGTCCACGACCGGCTGCACGCCGGGCAGGAACGGGAATTTGTCGTGCACTTCGCTGCCCAGGACCTTGGCCACCCTGGCCGCCTGCTGCAGGCGCTCTTCCGGGACCTGGACCGACAACCCTTCGGGCTTGATGCGCCCGGTTGCCTCGTCTTCCAGGCGCGACAGCAGCTGGCGCAGGATGCGGAAGCTGGAGGGAACGATGCCCGAGGCATCGCCCGAGTGCACGCCTTCGCTCAGCACCTCCACCGAAAAGTTGCCGCCGGCCATGCCACGCAGCGACGTCGTGCACCACAGCTGGTCGTAGTTGCCGCAGCCCGAATCCAGGCAGACCACCAGCGAAGGCTTGCCAATGCGATCGGAGAGATGATCGACGTAGGCGGGAAGGTCGTAGCTGCCCGACTCTTCGCAGGCTTCGATCAGCACCACGCAGCGCGCATGCGGCACACCCTGTTGCTGCAACGCCTGGATCGCGGCGAGTGAGCCGAACAGCGCATAGCCATCGTCGGCGCCGCCGCGACCGAACAGCTTGCCGTCGCGCAGCACCGGCTTCCACGGCCCCAGGTCATCGTCCCAGCCGGTCATTTCCGGCTGCTTGTCCAGGTGTCCGTACAGCAGCACCGTGTCGGCGCCGGTCTCCGGGCCCGTGGCGGGAATCTCGATGAAGATCAGCGGCGTGCGGCCCTCCAGGCGCACCACTTCCAGCTGCATGCCCCGGATCGGCTGCGCCGCGGCCCAGCGCTGCATTAGCGTCACCGCGTCCTCCATGTAGCCATGGGCCACCCAGTCCGCGTCGAACATCGGTGACTTGTTCGGGATGCGGATGTACTCGACCAGCTGCGGCACGATCTCGTCATCCCACATTTCGGCAACGAATCGATCGATCTTGGCGCTGTCCATGGGTACTCCGGCGTCTGTGTATATCCCTCGATTCTACGCGTCAAGGCGTTCAGGGCCGGTAATCGACCGCTGCGAAGTAGTCATTTCCCCACATTGCGGCGGGGCATGCTCCGGCCCCTGCCGCGGCAGGTGACCGATGTTGGGCCGACCCGGCAACGCGGAGACTTTCCACACCGGCGGACCGGCCTGCCGGCCCGCCGGATCCCACCATCGCCACAAGGAGAGTTGCCATGAAGTCTTTCGCCGTAGTGCTCAAGTCACTGGGCCTTTCGCTGCTGCTGGCCACCAGCGCCTTTGCAGCCGACAAGGTCAATATCAATACCGCCGATGCCGCCGCCATCGACGCGGCCCTGCTGAACGTCGGTCCTTCCAAGGCCCAGGCCATCGTCGATTACCGAAAGGCGAACGGGCCGTTCAAGAGCGCCGAGGCGCTGGCCATGGTCAAGGGCATCGGCCTGAAGACGGTCGAGAAGAACCGCGACCGCATCGAGGTGGGTCGCAGCTCGGCCCCCAAGCCCGCTGCACGCGCGTCCGCTGCGACCAAGCCCAAGCCGGTCGCCCGCCGCTGAATCACCCGAGTCCCGGTCCTGCCCGACGGGGCGGCCGGGGAGAGCACAGGAAGCGCGGGATACAGGCACGGATGCCAACAAGGACGTACTGATCGCAGCAGCACCGCCGCCCGTTGCACAGGATGTGCCGCGGGCGGCTTCGTGGTCGCGGGTAGACTGAACCCTACCCTCCATGAAACCGGCGGCATGCCTCAGGCTCAGGAATCCCACGTCATACCGTCCAACGAGTATCGGCGCGAGCGCTGGAAGAACGGGCTCGGCTGGACCCGCGAGATCGTGCGCTGGCCCGATCTCGACGACTGGTCGTGGCGCCTGTCGATCGCCGAGATCGAACAGGATTCCCGATTTTCGACCTTCTCCGGAGTCGATCGGGAGCTGGTGCTGCTGCAGGGCAACGGGCTGCGGCTACGGTTCGACGACGGCGAGGTTCACACGCTGCAGCCACCGCACGAGCGCTATCGTTTTGCCGGCGAGCGCGGGGTGGCGGGGGAGCTGATCGACGGGCTGACCCACGATTTCAACCTGATGTGGCAGCGCGATCGGGTCGCGGCAGAGGTGCTGTACAGGCCGCTGGTGGGGCCAATGCTGTTCTTTTCAGATCCGGGCACCACCTGGGCGGTGCACCTGCTGGCCGGCCAGGCCCGGTTCGATTCCTCCAGCGGTTTGCCTCCGATGTGGCTGGGCGACACCGCCCTGCTGGTCGCGGCGGAGGGTCGCCAGCGGTTCGCACTCGACGGCGGCGGTCAACTGCTGGCGATCAAGCTGACGTCGCTGGAGCCAGACTAGCTGCAGCCGGTCAGTCGCGGTCGTCGCGGGTCCACACGCCGCCATGCTCGAGTTTCACCGGAAACTTGGTCACGGGCGAGTAGGCGGGCGCACAGAGTGCTTTGCCGTCGCGGATATCGAAGCGGGCCCCATGCAGCACGCATTCCACCGATGCGGTGACCGGGTCAAAGCCGCCAGCAGAAAGCTCGAAGTCCTCGTGGCTGCACTTGTCCTCAAGCGCGAAGAGCTGTCCATCGAGGTTGAACACAAGGATTGGAACGGCGGTGACTTCGTCCCACGTGCTCTTCATCTCGCCTGGCAGCAGGTCGCTGGTGGCGCAGACGAAGGTCCAGGTCTCGTTCACGCGTCGCGCTCCAGATCCTTCTCCAATACTTCGAATCGAAGATCGTCGCGCCTGGGAATTCCGAAGCGGGTGTCGCCGTAGGGAAAGGGCTTCTTGATGCCGGTGCGCCTGTAGCCACGACGCAGGTACCAGGCAATCAGTTCGTCACGTACGTCGATGACGGTCATGCGCATGAGTGCAAGGCCCAGGTCCTCACGCGCATGGCGCTCGGCCTCCACGATCACGCGGCTGCCCAACCCCTTGGCCTGCCCGTCGGGCCGTACCGAGAACATGCCCAGGTAGCCGGCGCCGTGGTCCTCGGCAACGTGCACGCAAGCGACCATGTCGCCGTCGCCATCGCGGTCAGCGATGAGCACGCTGCTGCGCGGGCGCTGGATGTCGATAAGCAGCACGTCCGGATCGATGCGCTGTCCGTCGAGCAGGTCGGCTTCGGTGGTCCAGCCCTTTCGGCTCGCATCACCGCGGTATGCCGAAGTGACCAGCTCCACCAGCGCGGGAATATCAGCCGGGGTCGCATGGCGGAAATGAAGTTGCTGCATCTGCGGGTTTCCGGGGTCCAGGTGGCGACGGGCGTGCGAATCAGGCCAGAAGGCTGCTGGATTTCCGCAGCGCCTTGATGAAGTGCTCGATCTCGGCATGGGTGTTGTAAAAGGCGAACGAAGCACGGCACGTGGCGGTCACGCCGTAGAACTGCAGCAGCGGGTGTGCGCAATGCTGGCCGGAGCGGATCGCCACGCCTTCCAGGTCCAGCAGCGTAGCCAGGTCGTGCGCGTGCGCGCCCTCGATCAGGAACGAGATCACCGCTGCTTTGCCGGGCGCGGTGCCGAAGATCCGCAGGCCGTCGATCTTCAGGAGTTCTTCGGTGGCGTGGGCCAGCAGTTCGCTTTCCCGCGCTTCCACGTGGTCCATGCCCAGCGCCTGCAGGTAGTCCACCGCAGCGCCCAGTCCGACGAAGCCGGCGATGTTGGGAGTACCGGCCTCGAACTTGTGCGGACCTTCGTTGAACACGGTCCCATCGAAGCTGACTTCCCGGATCATTTCGCCGCCGCCAACGAATGGCGGCATTGAATCGAGATGCTCGCGCCGCGCCCAGAGCGCGCCGGCGCCGGTCGGTCCGCACATCTTGTGCCCGGTGAGCGCGTAGAAGTCGCAACCGAGCGAGGCCACGTCCAGCGCGCGATGTGGTGCGGCCTGAGAGCCGTCGATGACCGTCACGATGCCGCGTTTGCGCGCCTCGCGACAAATCTCCCGAACCGGATTCACCGTGCCCAGGACGTTGCTGACGTGGGTGAGCGCAAGCAGCCTCACCTGCGGCGTCATCGCCGCATGCAGTGCTGCCATGTCCAGCGTGCCGTCCAGGTTGAACTCCACGACGCGGATTTCGGCGCCCGTACGGTTGGCGACCAGCTGCCACGGCACGATGTTGGCGTGGTGCTCCATGCGCGACACCAGGATGACGTCGCCTGGCTTCAGATGGGGCAATCCCCAGGAGTAGGCCACCAGGTTGATGGCGAACGTCGTACCGCTGCACAGCACCAGTTCGTCGGTGCGAACGTTTAGAAAGTCGGCAAGCTTGCGCCGCGCGCCTTCGTAGGCCTCGGTCGCCTCGCTGCCCAGGGTATGCACGGCGCGGCTGACATTGGCGTTGTGCATGCGGTAGTGCTGGTCCATGGACTCGATCACCGAGGCGGGTTTCTGCCCGGTGTTGGCGCTGTCCAGGTACACCAGAGCCTTGCCGTGGACCTGCCGCCGCAGCAGCGGAAAGTCACCCCTCACGGTCGCCCAGTCGACGTCGCGCAGAGCCGGAGCAATCACGCGCGCTTCGCCGCTCATATCGCACCCTCCGCAGCAAGCGCCAGATCGAGCTGCGCCGCGAGCGAAGTGGACAAAGCGCCGTTTTCGACGACGCTCAGCGGCTCGCGGCAGAACGCTGCTGTGAGCAGCTGCTGTGCCTGCGCCTCAGGCAGTCCGCGCGAACGCAGGTAGAACAGCGCATCGGCGTCGAGCCGGCCCACCGTGGCACCGTGCGCGGCCTTGACTTCGTCGGCATGGATCTCGAGCACCGGCTGGGTGTCGATTTCGGCACCCTCGGACAGCAGCAGGTTCTTGTTCGACAGCATCGCGTCAGCGCCGTCGGCACCCTGGCGGATCAGGATGCCGCCGTGGAAGACCGCGCGGCCGCGACCGGTGCCCAGTCCGCGCCAGGTGAGTTCGCAGCTGGTGTCCCGCCCGATATGTTCGATCCCAAGGCGCGTATCCACATGCCGTCGACCACCGGCGAGCAGCACTCCGTTGGCGACCAGCCGTGCACTATCGCCCTCCAGGCGCACGTTCAGTTCGTGCCGGGAAAGGGCTGCGCCCAACTCCAGGTCAACGCGCTGGTAGGTTGCGTCCTTCGCCAGCACCGCGTCGGTCCGCAGCAGGCTGGTGCCACGGTCACTATCACGCTGGACCCGCGCGTGATCCAGTCGCGCCCCATTGGCCAGGTGCACGTGGCTCAATTCGTTGACCAGGTGCGCGTGGGCATCGGCCGCGAGATGATGCTCGACCAGTGAAAGCCTCGCGCCTTCGCGCAGCTCGATCAGGTTGCGCACGTGCCAGGCGCGGTCTTCGGTGTCGCTGGCCCCCACGAACACCAGGTGCAGCGGGGCATCTCCTTCAACTCCTGTACCGGCCTCACCACGCAGCAACACGCCTTCGCTGGCGAGCGCAGCATTGAGGCGCGCGAAGATCTCGTCGCTGCGCTCGAACCTGCGCGAAAGAAAGCGCGCCGAGTCGCCGCCGGAAGCCAAGGCCTCGGACAGCAGCTGGACACTGAACCCGTGGGGCAGCCCGTCAAGGTCGGAGAACGCCGGCGCATGTTGGCCGTTGACGAACACCAGCCGGGGCGACGGGATGTCTGCCAGGAAGGCGGCGTCGATTGCAGGCGCCTGCACAACAGCACTGAAACGACGTCGCTCCAGTGCACGCAGCGAGGTGTATTTCCAGGCCTCGTTGCGCGGGCCCGGAAAACCGTCATGCAGCACTTGCTCCAGCACCGTGCGACGCGCGGCATCGCCGTGGAAGCCTTCTGCCAGCGAATCCAGCAGCGCACTCATCACGCGGCCTCGCCAGGCGCCACGCGATCCTTCAGCCAGGCGTAGCCGTGCGCTTCCAGCTCCAGCGCCAACTCCGGTCCGCCGCTCTCCACGATGCGCCCGTCTGACAGCACGTGGACCACGTCGGGCTTGATGTAGTCGAGCAGGCGTTGGTAGTGCGTGATCACCAGGAACGCGCGCTCTGGCGAGCGTAGTGCGTTGACGCCTTCGGCCACGGTCTTGAGCGCGTCGATGTCCAGGCCACTGTCGGTTTCATCGAGGATCGCCAGCTTTGGCTCGAGCACGGCCAGCTGGAAGATCTCGTTCCGCTTCTTCTCGCCGCCGCTGAAGCCTTCGTTGACCCCGCGGTGCAGCAGGTCGTCCTTCAGGTGCAGCACCGACAGCTTGTTGCGGACGAGTTTCAGGAACTCCATCGAATCCAGCTCCGGCTCGCCCCGCACCTTGCGCTGGGCATTCAGTGCGGCGCGCAGGAAGTAGGTGTTGTTGACGCCCGGGATTTCCACCGGGTACTGGAAGGCCAGGAACACGCCGGCGGCGGCGCGTGCTTCCGGTGCCAGCGTGAGCAGGTCCTCGCCTTCGTACAGCACCGAGCCTTTGGTGATCTCATAGCCATCGCGTCCGGACAGGATGTTGCCCAGGGTCGACTTGCCGGCCCCATTCGGACCCATCAAGGCGTGAACCTGTCCCGGCTGTATCTCCAGCGACAGGCCTTTCAGTATCTCCTTGCCGCCGATGCTGGCGTGGAGGTTTTCAATCTTGAGCATGTGTATAGGTCTCTTGGTCCCGATCAACGGGGCTGATTGCAACAATATGGGAGCAATGCTGTGGGAGCGACGCAAGTCGCGATAGATTCACTGGCCGCTGCTATCTCGACTTACGTCGCTTCCACAACAGCCTCACGTTTCAGCCGACGGACCCTTCCAGGCTGACTTCGAGCAGCTTCTTGGCTTCGACCGCGAACTCCATGGGCAACTCGCGGAACACCTGTTTGCAGAAGCCATCCACGATCAGGCTGACCGCGTCTTCCTGGCTGATGCCACGGGCACGGCAGTAGAACATCTGGTCGTCGGAAATCTTGGACGTCGTCGCCTCGTGCTCGACGATCGCATCGGGATGCTTGACCTCTATATAGGGAAAGGTATGTGCACCACACTTCTTGCCGATCAGCAGGCTGTCGCACTGGGTGTGGTTGCGCGCGCCCGCGGCCGTCGCGGCTACCTTCACAAGGCCGCGATAGCTGTTCTGGCCGCGACCGGCGCTGATGCCCTTGCTGACGATCTTGGACTTGGTGTTGCGCCCGACGTGGATCATCTTGGTGCCGGTATCAGCCTGCTGCCGATGATGGGTGAGGGCCACGGAATGGAACTCGCCCACCGAGTCGTCGCCCAGCAGCACGCAGGAAGGATATTTCCAGGTGATGGCCGAGCCGGTTTCAACCTGGGTCCAGCTGACCTTGCTGCGCGCGCCGCGGCATTCAGCCCGTTTGGTGACGAAGTTGTAGATGCCGCCCTTGCCGTTCTCGTCGCCCGGATACCAGTTCTGCACGGTGCTGTACTTGATCTCGGCGTCTTCCAGCGCGACCAGCTCCACCACCGCCGCGTGCAGCTGGTTCTCGTCGCGCATGGGCGCAGTGCAGCCTTCCAGATAGGAGACGTACGACTTGTCTTCAGCGATGATCAGGGTGCGTTCGAACTGGCCGGTATGCCCGGCGTTGATGCGGAAGTAGGTGCTCAGCTCCATCGGGCAGCGCACGCCCTTGGGAATGAATACGAAGCTGCCGTCGGAGAACACAGCGGAATTGAGCGCGGCGAAATAGTTGTCGCCGGTTGGCACCACGCTGCCCAGGTATTGTTTGACGAGTTCCGGGTACTCGCGCACCGCCTCGCTCATCGAACAGAAAATGACACCTTTCTCGGCAAGTTCCTTGCGAAAGGTCGTGCCCACCGAGACCGAGTCGAACACCGCGTCCACGGCGACGCCTGCCAGCTTGGCGCGCTCGTGCAGCGGCACGCCGAGCTTGTCGTAGACGTCCAGAAGCTCCTGCGGTACCTCGTCAAGCGAGGCGTATTTGGCCTTTGGCGCGGAGTAGTAGCTGACCGACTGCAGGTCGATCGGGGCGATCTCGAGCTTCGCCCAGTCCGGCACCGGCATGGTCAGCCAGTGGCGGTAGGCCGCCAGTCGCCAGTCGGTCATCCACTGTGGCTCCTCTTTCTTGGCTGAAAGAGCCCGTACGACGTCCTCGCTGAGTCCGGGTTCAAAGCTGTCGGACTCGATGTCGGTGACGAAGCCGGCATCGTAGCGGCGTCCCAGCTGCTCCAGGATGCCGGCGTTCTTGGTGGGGACTGCTTCTGCTGGGGTGGCCATGGGGCTGCCTCTAGGTCTGGTTGGCGGTGATGCGCGCGGGGATGGATCTGCGCTGCGCAGCGTTGGATCGGTAGGTCGCAGCCGGCGGTTTGAGCATCTGGGCAAGGGTGACCCCGCGCAGGGCATCGGCAACCACGTCGTTGATGAGCCGCCAGTTCGCGCGGACGCCGCACTTGCTGGCGAGGGTGCACTGGCTGTCGTGCTGGCTGCACTCGGTCATGGCCAGCGGTCCCTCCATGGCCTCGACAATATGGATCAGGCTGATGTCGGCGGCGTGCTGGTTGAGCCGGTAACCTCCATGGACCCCGCGCAGCCCTTCCACCAGGCCAGCCTGGGCCAGCGGCTTGAGGAGCTTGCTGACGGTGGGAGCCTCTAGTACTGCCAGTTCCGCCAGATCCGCCGCGCTCAGCACGTCGCCCGGCCGCGAAGCAAGCACGGTCAGGACCACGGTGGCGTAATCGGTGAGCTTGGTGACGCGCAGCATTGGGCACGAAATCCTCTATACAGGACCGAAATTGTACTCTTTTGGTCGGCTCCAGCCAACCGCCGCCACCTGCGCGGACGGGTGCTGTCGATGACTCCTGCATCGGTGTGGAAGCACAAGGTGCGTCGCCGGTAATGCTTCGCCTGGCGCTGGACAACCTTCTGGACATCGCTGATCAGGAGAGCCATCGGCGTAGCGACGATTGCCTGCACAGGCGACAATACGTGTCCCCAACGCTGGAAGACGCAATGGCGCGCAAGATTGCAACCCGCAAATCGGTAATCCACGGCAACGGCATGTTTGCCGTGAAGCCGCTGAAGAAAGGCGAACGGCTGATCGAGTACGTCGGCAAGCTGCGCTCGCATGCGCAAGTGGACAAGGACGACTCGGGCGACGTCGAGAGCGGACATACGTTCCTGTTCACGCTGAACGACAAGTACGTCATCGATGCCAATTACGACGGCAACGAGGCGCGCTGGATCAACCACAGCTGTGATCCGAACTGCGAGGCGGTGACCGAGGAGCACGATGGGAAAAACCGCCGGAAGGACAAGGTGTTCATCGAGGCCATCCGCGACATCAAGCCCGGCGAAGAGCTGTCCTACAGCTACGGAATCACCCTGGAAGAGCGCCACACGCCACGCCTGAAGAAGGTCTGGGAGTGCCGTTGCGGCTCCAAGAAGTGCACCGGGACGATGCTCCAGCCCAAGCGCTGACCGGAGACCGACGCATTGTCCTTTGGGACGATGCGCACCTCCGTGCGGCCGTGCACTATGGCCGCATCCCATAAATCCAGGAGTTCAGATGATGTCTTCGATCCAGGGCAAGGTGGCCGTGGTCACCGGCGCGGCCAGCGGCATTGGCAAGGCCATTGCCCAGACCCTTGCTGCCGCCGGCGCATACGTTGCCATCGCGGACCTCGATCTCGACGGCGCGCAGGCCGTGGCCGGCCAGATCAAGGCGGCGGGTGGACAGGCGCTGGCGGTGGCCATGGATGTCACTGACGAGGACGCGGTCAACAGCGGTGTTGCGACAGCGGTGGACCATTTCGGCCCGATCGACATCCTGGTCTCCAACGCCGGCATCCAGATCGTCAATCCGATCGAAAACTATGCGTTTTCGGACTGGAAGAGAATGCTGGCGATCCACCTTGACGGCGCCTTCCTGACCACCAAGGCGGTGCTTCCGCACATGTATGCCTCGAACGATGCGGGCCAGAGCCGCGGCGGCGTGGTGATCTACATGGGGTCGGTTCACTCGCACCAGGCTTCGCCGCTGAAGTCGGCCTACGTCACCGCCAAGCACGGCCTGCTGGGCCTGGCCCGGGTGCTCGCGAAGGAGGGCGGCAAGCACGGTGTCCGCTCCAACGTGGTGTGCCCCGGTTTCGTGCGCACGCCGCTGGTGGAGAAGCAGATTCCGGAGCAGGCTCGAGAGTTGGGCATCCCCGAAGCCGAAGTGATCAGCCGGGTGATGCTGGGGCAGACCGTGGACGGCATCTTCACCACCGTGGAAGACGTGGCGCAGACGGTGAAGTTCCTGTGCGAGTTCCCGAGTAACGCGCTTACCGGGCAAAGCCTGACCGTCAGCCACGGCTGGCACATGCAGTAGCGTTCCAGCGGCGCCCCGGCCTCAGCCAGGCATCGGGGGCCGCCCGTCGCGCCATGACCAACAGGAGGCGCGGTGCGAGCGGCCAGCCACTAGAATGCGCGCCTGGTCAGGGAGTGGTGATGCGCGCGATCGTGGGATTGTTGGTCTGGTGCGCGGCGATTGCGCCGGTTGCGGCAGTGGAAATCGACGGTCGCATTGCAGCTGGCGAATGGGCGGCGGCACAGCATGTCACGGACTTTCGCCTCACCCAGCCGTTGAGCAGGGAGGCTGCGCCCCTGCCAACCGAGGCGTGGATCCTGTCGACGCCCCAGGGCCTGGCCGTGGCGTTCCGCAACACCCAGCCTGCCGACGTGGCGCGGACCCGCGACCAGGCCCGCCGCGACGCCATGGGCCAGGTGGACCGGGTCAACGTGATGCTGGATTTCGACGGCGACGGGGGCACCGGGTACGCCTTCACCGTGTCGCTGGGCGGCAGCGTCACCGACGAGGTGATCACCAATGAAAACAGGTTCAGCAATGACTGGGACGGTCTCTGGCAATTCGCTGTCGCCGAGGACGACGCGGGATGGTCGGTCGAAATGCTCATCCCCTGGCACATTGCTCCCATGCGCGATGGTAGCGATGGCACGCGCACCGTCGGCGTCTACCTGGACAGGGTCATCGGAATCACTGGACAACGTGCCGCCTGGCCAGCGATCAGCTTCAGGGACCCGCGCTTCCTGAGCGTATTCGCCGCGGTCCAAGTGCCGGCGTACACCCAGTCCTTGCTGGTGATCAGCCCGTTCGTGGTCGGCGCGTACGACAACGTGGGCGGCGCCGGTGATTACGACGCCGGCGCCGACATCCTCTGGAAGCCGAGCGGCCGCGTGCAGCTGACTGCGACCATCAGTCCCGACTTCGGCCAGGTCGAAAGCGACGAGCTGGTGATTAACTTCGGTGCCGTGGAAACCTTTTTCAGCGACAAGCGGCCCTTCTTCACTGAAAACCAGGGGCTTTTCGTAGTGCCATTTGGCAGCGGCAACAGCCGCTTGCTGTACACGCGCCGCATCGGGGGGCCCACTGACGACGGCAGTGGCTCTGGAGACGTGGCCGCAGCCGCCAAGCTCAACGGCAGCCTGGGCAGGATCAACTACGGCCTGCTCGCCGCCAGTGAAAGTGGCGACGCGGGCCGTGATTTCTATTCTCTTCGTGCGACGCAAGAGTCCGCACTGCACGACTTCGGCGGCATGCTGACCCATGTCAATCGGCCCTTCCTTGGCCGTCAAGCGTCGATGCTGTCGTTCGACCATGGCTACACGCCATCTCCGTCGCTGGAGGTGCGTAGCCAATGGGTCGGTTCCAGCATCGAACAGGGCGGGCGCAGCACCAAGGACAGCGGTGTGCAAATGCGTCTGGACCATGATTTCGGGACGCCCGGTGGCTGGCGACATCAGGTGTATGGACTGCACCTGGGGCGTGACCTGCAGCTCAATGACATCGGCTTTTTGGATCGCAACGACTACAACTATCTCCGATACGAACTGAATCACCGTATCAGCGACTATTCCGGCGATTCGCGCCATCTGGGGTCGGTTTGGCGCTACATCATGTCGACGCGTTACAACGACAGCGGCCTGCACCTGGCGGATGCGATCGCGATCAACCGCCAGAGCCAACTCCGCAACGGTGGTGATGAAGTCTGGGACGTGTCCGCGTACACCTCTGGCCACGATGACCTGATCCTGCGCGGAAATGGGCCGGTGAAAGTCCCGGAAAAGCTGTACGCGTATTACAAGCAGCAGCGGCCGCGAAAAGGCCGATGGGCTTGGGAAGTGGAGTCGCGTCTGGCTGCCGATGGACTGGACGGACTGCAGGGCCTGGGTGGCACCTTGTCTGTCGAGCCCAAGTACCACTTCAGCGCAGCAATGAACCTGGCGGTGGGGGTCCAGCTACAGGTCAGGCCGGACTGGCTGCTGTGGCGCGGAGGAAACCTGCTGGGCACTTTCGATTCGCGACGCCTGCAGCTGGATGCAACCTTCAACTGGATCATCGCCCGCAACCAGGAGCTGCGGGTGCGGCTGCAGGCCATTGGGCTGGATGCACGGGCTGAGCAGGCCTGGCGTGTGGCAGACGACGGCACGCCGGTACCAAGTGCGGAAACGGTCAAGGACTTCAGCCTGCGCAACGTCGGCTTCCAGGTGCGATATCGCTACGAGCTGGCGCCACTTTCCGATTTGTACCTGGTCTATGCGCGCGGTGGGGCGATGCTCGATGAATACTCGCGCGGTGCCGACCAGCAGCTGGCCGAAAGTTTCGAGCTGCGTGACGATGAACAGCTGCTGGTCAAGCTGTCCTACCGATTCGAAATATGAGCAAACGGCCCCCTGGCGTTACTCCACAAGATCAGGAACCCATCCAATAGCCTTGTTGAAGCGGATCACGACGCGCTGGTTTTCCAGTCGCGTGGATTCCACGTTTATCGTTCCGAGCATGCCCACCATCGCCGGCTCCAGCTGATATAGCGGCTCTTGCCTGGCGTAATCCTCAAGCCAGAGGTTCAGCAGCATGCGGGTCTGATCGTCGATGCGTTGTCCAGACGCCGCTGGCTGCACCTCGTCGATCGTGGGCTGGTCCAGGTAGACCGCGTAGGCGACTGGATCGTATCGAAGTCCGCTGCTCATGATGATGCGCGCCACCGGCGCCGAACCGCGGCCAGGCGAAGATGCATCTGCGGAAAATGCCATCTGCAAGCGCTGTCCGCTCGCGGGTATCGTCAGCTGTGGATCGCGCGCAGTAAGTGTGAACAGGCCTCCCATCACCTCGTGCACCTGCGGGAACGCGTCGTCAAGGTACTGCTGCATTTCGGGCGCAGTCACGCTGACTTCCTGGCCCTGGACCTCGACGGCGAGCGCGGCGCCGGCACAAGGCGCCAAGGTCAGGGACGCGGCCAGCAGCAAATTCTTCAAGTTTGGTGTCATTGCATTCAATCCAGTCTAACGACGACGAGGCCATTTTCGATTTGGGTCGCGCCGATGTGTTTCCCGGATGGGAGCTTGCGCAGCAGCTCGCTGTCCAGGCGATACACGGGAACCTGACGGGCATAGTCGGCGAGCACCCTGCTGAGCAGTTGGCGCGTGCCACCCTGCATGACTGAACCTGAGCCGGGAATCTCCACGCTCAGTATTTCCGGGTTTTCGAGGTGCAAGCCCTGTGTCGCCGGGTCGTAGCGCAGGCTACTGGCCAGGGCGAACCGGCCGCTGCGCATTTCGCTGCTGCCCATCGCGCCAAGGCCCACGTCGAAGTCCAGGCGCAATCGCGTGTCTCCTGCAGGAATGCTGATCCTGGGGTTGCTGAGCCGGGCCGACACCAGCCCACCCACCTTGTCGAAATCACGTGGAAAACTGTTGTCGAGGTAGCGCTGCAGCTGCGGCGCGGTGAAGGCAACCCGATTGCCCAGCCAACCGGTGAGCGTATTGACGGTCTGGCACCCCGCCAGGAGCAACAGGCCCAGCATGAACAACGGAACGGATCGACGGCTGCGCATCATGTCACTCCAGGAAATGAACATGCACCTTAGCCAGCAGCGGTGAATGCAGCCTCAATATTGCTTGAGTAAGTTCTCGGCAACAGCCGGCGATGCGTGTTTGATCCTCCGCTCTTCGCCATCCCGGCATTTGCATTGGCAGCTGTTGACCTCGATTCTGCGTCCGCCGCAGTCGATTCTCTGCGCCTGTGATATCCAAAGGGCGTTGGCCATCGTCTTGCTGGTCGTCAGCATTGCTCACGGCTGCATTGAAGATGGCCGATCGCGCATCAACGGCAGTGGGTCATACGCGCCGTCAACACGGTAGATGCCGTAATGGAGATGCGGCGGCGTGCCGCGTGCGTTGCCGGTGGTTCCGACAAATCCCAGCACGTCACCTGCCGTGAGAACATCGCCCTGCTCAAGGCCTGGTTTCCAGCCATCGAGATGCGCGTAATAGTGGCGTTCGCGTGCAGGTCCGAGCACCCAGACCTGCTTACCGCCCAGGCCGGTGTCACGGATCGAAACGACCAGTCCGCGCGTAGCGCTCAGCACCGGTGTACCGCGCGCGGCGAAGATGTCGACCCCGGCGTGGGTCCGATCGCCACTGCGGGGTGCGCCGAAAGTGTCGGCGATTTGCGAAGCCTCAACCCCCTCCACCGGAACGGGAAGGGTCGCCGGTTGCGGCGTACGCGACAGCTCCCAAAGGACGCGGGCCCGCAGCATGGAAGGTTGGCCCCAGCCCCAGGCAACCACAAGCGCGGCTACGAAAACGAACAGGATCGCCAGCAGCAGGTTTCGCACGAGCCTTGCGGCGGGAAGGGCGCAAGGCGTCGCTACGGTCACTTATCGCCCTGCGGTGTGGCGCTGCCCCGCGGTCTGGTCACGCGTGGCCCCCAGCGCGCTTGGCTGATCGCAGCTGATTGACGAAACCCGGGATGTCCGCGCTCGCTCCGATTTGCCGCAGGTCTGGATCGGTCAAGGGTTTCGGCATGCATCCACACAGTGGATAACGGCGTGCAGACGTATTCATTGTTCCTGAAACGACTCGGGACGGCAGCGCCGTCCCGAGCAGGTCGTGCCTGGCGCGCTGCACTCAGGCGGCAGCGTCTTTCAGCTTCTTCAGCGGACGCACCTTGACCTTGACCGAGGCGGGCTTCGCGGCGAACCACTGCTCTTCCTTGGTGAAGGGATTGATGCCCTTGCGCTTGGCCTTGGCCGGCACGCTGACCGAGGTGATCTTCAGCAGGCCGGGCAGGGTGAAGGAACCCGCGCCCTTCTTGCTGACGGACCCGGCAACCGCGTTCTCGAGCGAAGCCAGCACCGCGCGCACGTCCTTGGGGGCGACGCCTGCGCTCTCCGAGAGGTGCGCAACCAGGCCTGACTTGGTCAATGCTTCCTTGATGGGTTTCGGTGCAGCCGGTTTGGCGGCGGCGGCTTTCTTGGGAGCGGCCTTCTTGGGCGCAGCCTTTTTCGTGCTCTTTGCCATAAGTGTCCTGTTTACAGTCGGTAGGTGGGTGCGGGCCGAACAAGCCGGCCTGCGCAATGTAGGGCATGTACGCGGCTACGCCAAGCCCAAAAAGTCCTTTATCACGGCTTTTTTTTGCATCAACAGCAATCTGGCACCACGCAAGCGGCCTGGATCGATGGCTTCAGTGCGGGCGTGTAGCTTCCTGGGCAGAAGTATGGGGTCGCCAACGCAGCGTATCGGTATCGGCCTTTCCTTCAGCGCCGGCCACGATGCCCGCTTTTTTGCTGCACCCGCACCGGCGGGTTGCGCAGCGATGCGACGTGCAAAGGGCATGCGCTCCCTCACCTGGAAGCGTGATTTCGCCTGGGAGGAAGCAATGCCCAGGACAGGACGACTACGGCGGCGAACGCCGAGTACGCCGCCACGAACACCCACCAGGGTGCGTCGAAGAAGATCAGCTGCGACAGCCAGTGCTCGACAAAGGAGCCTCCGTAGCCAGTCTCTCCGGCCTGTTGCCTGAGCGTCTGTTCCCAGATGGTGAGCGGACAGATGCGGCCCAGCCAGGCCTGCAGCACGATTATCGCGATCAGTACGAGATGCGTCACACGCAGGCCGAAGTGCCGGACCCAGGGCCAGCCGCGCCACCACCCCACCAGGATGGCCAGCTGCCCGAGCACCACGAACAGAACGATTCCAACGTGCAGTACGAGTACCAGGTCGGCCAGCACGCGGGCCACGGCAGGTGACAGGATTTCCATGATCTAGGTCCGGGCGCAGACCGGTGCGCGCCAATTCATTGCAAGACGCCGCAACACGGGCCGACTGGCGCCATGCACGCTTTTCGCGACGGGGTTGGACAGGGGACGCGGCTGCAATGACACGCGGTCAATCCTGATCCTGTCCCGGGTGCCAGGCCTCCACCAGTTTTTGCTGCACGGCCCCGGGCACCGGTTCGTAGTGGCTGAAGTCCAGGCTGTAGCGACCCTTGCCCGCCGTCACCGATTTCAGCTCCGCGGGGTAGCCATCAAGCTCCGAGAGGGGAACCTCTGCCTTGACCACGATCTCGCCGCGTCCCGCATCGGTGCCGTGGATGCGCGCACGCTTCGAAGAAAGGCCTCCGGTGATGTCGCCCACCTGGTCTTCGGGTGCGCATACTTCCAGGTGGACAATCGGCTCCAGCACCTGCGGTTTCGCCTTCAGGATCGCGTCCATGAAGGCACGCTTGCCGGCGGCGACGAACGCCACCTCCTTGCTGTCCACGGCGTGATGCTTGCCGTCGTACACCGTCACGCGAACGTCCTGGATGGGAAAACCGGCGATCGCGCCGCCCTGCAGCACCTGGCGCACGCCTTTCTCCACCGCCGGCAGGAACTGCCCCGGGATCGTGCCGCCCTTCACCGCGTCGACGAACTCGAACCCACCACCGCGGGGGAGTGGTTCGACGCGCAGGAACACCTCGCCGAACTGCCCGGCACCCCCGGTCTGCTTCTTGTGCCGGTAATGGCCTTCGGAATGTGCCGCTATGGTTTCGCGATAGGCGATGCGTGGCACCTGCGAGCTGACTTCCACTCCGTGGCGTTCGCGCAATCGGTCCAGGTTGATGCGCAGGTGGAGGTCCGAGAGACCACGGACCACCGTCTGGTTGGTCTCGGTTTCATGCTCTACGTGCAGGCACGGATCCTCTTCGGCCAGTCGCTGCAGGGCCGTGGCCAGCTTCTGCTCCTGCCCTTTGCGCGTAGCCTCGACCGCCAGCCCGAACATGGGCTGCGGGAAGTCAATTGGGGCGAGATGGATATGGTCCTCGTCGTGGCTGTCGTGCAGCACCGCGTCAAAGTGCAGGTCCTCGATCTTGGCCACCGCAGCGATGTCACCCGGGATCGCCTGCTCCACCTCGATGTGCTCTTTTCCCTGGATCCGGTACAGGTGGGCCACCTTGAACGGCTTGCGGCCATCGTCGACGAACAGCTGCGTGTCCTTGCGGACCGTGCCCTGGAACACGCGGAAGATTCCCAGCTTGCCCACGAATGGATCGTTGACCAGCTTGAAGACATCGGCGATGACATGCGCCTCAGGATCGGGCAGCGCGCCAATCGGCAGCACGTGCTCTCCGGTTCCCTTCTGGAAAGCGGGTGGGTTGCCCTCAGCCGGATTGGGGAAAAGCCGGGCGGTGATGTCCAGCAGCTCGACGATCCCTGCGCCGCTGCGCGCCGAGGCAAAGCACACCGGGACCAGGTGTCCCTCGCGAAGGCACTGCTCGAACGCGTCGTGCAGTTCCTTCCCGCCAAGACCACTTTCACCCAGGTCCAGGTAGTGCTCCATGACCGTTTCGTTGACCTCGACCACTTGATCGATGATCTTCTGGTGCCATTCGGAAACCGGCCCAAGGTCGCTGTCGCCTTCTGACTGCCTGAAGCAGTCCACCACGCGCGTGCCGCCATCGGCAGGCAGGTTAAGCGGCAGGACCTCGGCCCCGAACTCCTCGCGCAGCGCCGCCAGCACGCCGCGACAGTCGGCGGCCTCGTGGTCGATCTTGTTGATGACGATGGCCCGGCACAGGTTGCGCTGCTGCGAGCGATCCATCAGCCGACGCGTACCGTGCTCGACCCCGGTGCTGGCGTCGACCACCATCAACACCGTTTCCACCGCCGACAGGGCCGACAGGGCCGGACCGCGGAATTCCGGATAGCCAGGCGTATCGATGAGATTGATGTGCACTGGGGCTTGCTTCGCACTCGCGTACGGGAGGCACGCGATCGCGCTGTCCAGCGAATGACCGCGCGCCTTCTCCATCGGATCGAAATCGGACACCGTATTGCCCCGCTCGATAGTGCCGGCCGCCTGTAGTGCGCCGCCGGCATGCAGCAGGGCTTCAAACAGCGTGGTCTTGCCGGCTCCGGGGTGGCCCGCGAGGGCGACGTTGCGGATATTTTCTGTCGAATGAGGCATGAGGCCGTTCCTCCAGGGGATGGAATCGAATGGCCGTCATGGCTGTCCGGGCGCGTGCCCTGGACTTGATCGGTGACGCCTGGTGGGCGGTCATGGCGGGGCTTTACCTTAGCGCCGCCGGGACAGTGCGTCGCGTTGCGGCGCACAAACCTGTCACGCAGGCGGGTCTATCCTCGCCATCCCCACCACGATATGGAGAACCACATGGGAATTTCGCGCCACGCCACCGCACATTGGGAAGGCGACCTCAAGACCGGCAAGGGTCAGCTGAGCACGCCGCAGAGCGGGTTGATGGAAAACACGCGATACGCCTTCAGCAGCCGATTTGGTGACGAGAAAGGGACGAATCCTGAAGAGTTGATCGCCGCCGCACACGCCGGCTGCTTCACCATGGCGCTGTCGGCCAAGCTCACGGAAGCCGGATTTCCGCCGACCTCGCTTGACACCCGGGCCGACGTGGACCTGTCGATGGAAAACGGACCTGCCTTGTCGAAGATCCGCCTCAAGCTTCGAGGCGTGGTGCCGGGCATTGACGACGCGAAGTTCCAGGAGTTGGCGAAGGATGCGGAGAAGAACTGCCCCGTATCCAAGGCATTGAGCGCCGTGCCGATCACCCTCGAGGCCGAACTGGCGTCCTGAAATCTGATCTTCGAACGCGAATGATGCGCCCGCCCGTGAGCGCGGTGCTGGTCCACGGCGCGGGCGGAGGCGCGTGGGAGTGGAACGTCTGGGTCGGCGTGATGCGAGCCCACGCTATCGATCCGCATGCAGTGGAGCTCCAGCCGACGGCGGCGGGTCTCGCGATGACATCTCTGGACCACTACGCGATCCAGGTTCGGGCCCGGCTGCTGGCCTTGGCGCGGCCACGCGTGATCGTCGGGGCCAGTCTCGGCGGGCTGTTGGCGGCCATGTGTGCGGCAGATGCCGATGCCGTGATCCTGGTCAATCCGGTGCCTTGCAGTCCATGGCAATCGCAGCTCACCGAGCGCCAGTGGAATGGTGTCGTGCATTGGCAGCGGGATGCGCGCCTGCAGACAACTCGGGACGGGATGGATGATGCGGACGCTGCGAGCGCGCTGTTCGCCTATCGCCGATGGCGCGACGAGTCTGGCGCGGCCCTGCGCGCCGCTTGGGCAGGGGTTGAGGTCGCACCGCCGACGTGCCCCCGCGCTTTTCCTTGTTTCCGTGGCGGACGATGAGGTGCCGCCGGCGGTTTCGCTCGCCATGGCCAGTGAGTGGGACGCGCGCGTGGTGAAAGCGCTTACCGCCAGCCATGTCGGGCCGCTGCTCGGCAAAGCGGCAGCGTCAGCCGCCGGGGAAGCTGTCGCATGGCTAAATCAGACGCTATCCAAGGGCCCGAATTCAGACGGGGTTGGCACGCCTCCGCACTAGGATGTGACCCCGCCACCTGTCCAGCCGGAGAATGCCCCCATGAAACGCCTCGCTTGCAGCCTGCTGTTTACCGGCCTCTCGCTGTCGGGCGCCGCCGCCGCCCAGGAGCGATATGCGGATGAGTACGCCCGCACCTTCGGAGCCCAAGGGCAAGGCTACTCCAGCCAGCCGTCCCAGGGATACTCGCAGCCCGGAGACATTCCTGGCGCCATTTACGACTACGCGCGCGTGCTGCGGGTCGATCCTGTGATCGGCAGCGGGTATCGCGGACAGTCCTCGTCGGGCGGCCAGAATTGCCAGAGCCGCCAGGCCGATGACGTGTACGCACGTGGCGGTGACTACCGCAACGATCGCTACGGCAGCCGCAACGATGGGTATTACGGCGACAATCGCTATGGCAATAACAACGACGGCTACTACGGGAACGACCGCTACGGCAGTCGCAACGACGGCTATTACGGCAACGACCGGTATGGCAGTCGCAATGAGGGCTATTACGGCAACGACCGTTACGGGAGTCGTACTGATCGCTACCTCGGCGGCAACGACGGCTACCGCGATCCGCGTGGTGGCGAAACCGGGCGCACGGTCGCCACGGTGATAGGTGGTATTGCCGGTGCGGTCCTCGGGAGCAAGGTGGGCCAAGGGAGCGGGCAATATGTTGGATCGGCGATTGGTTCGATGGTTGGCGGTATGGCCGGGCGTTCCATCTACGACAGCAGCCAGCGCAACCGCGAGGTCACGCGCGGCACCGTAACCGTATGTGATCCGATACCGGTGGGCTCCAGGGCGGGCTCCTACGGCACTGGCAACTATCGGGGCAACGAAAACCTCGAAGGCTACGACGTCACCTACGAGTACAACGGTCGCACCTACCAGACGCGCACCGACTATCATCCCGGCGACCGGATCCGCGTCCGCGTCGACGTGCGCCCCGACTGAAATCCTGCAGGTCGAGAACGCGTCAGCTACACCGCAAGGCGGCCAGCAATGGCCGCCTTGCTTGTGTCCGGCGTTGCGATTCCAGCATAGTCGGCTCCCGGTCGAACCTGAGGAGATCACACATGCGTCGTCCCATCGTGGCTGTGTTGCTGTTTGCCTGTGCAGTTGGCTCGATGGCTTCGGAAGTCACGGTGCTAAGCGCTGGGCGCATCCACACCTCGAACCTGGAGCGTCCCGCCGCCCAGGCGATGGCATGGGACGAACAGGGCCGGATACTGGCCTTGGGAACTTCGCAGGAACTGCACGCGCGCTATCCCGATGCCGCCCGCATCGACGCTCTGGGCAGGACCGTGATTCCGGGCCTGATCGACGCCCACGGCCATGTCATGGGGCTGGGCTATGCGCTGTTGCGCGCCGACCTCACGGGAACCTTGGACAAGGCTGAAGCCATCGCCCGGTTGCGCGAATATGAGAAGCAGCTTCCTCCAGGTGCGTGGCTGCTTGGCGGGGGCTGGGACCAGAATCGCTGGGCGGGCAAACACTTCCCGACTGCCGCCGACCTCGACGAGGCATTCCCCGATCGCCCGGTGTGGCTCGAGCGCGTGGACGGCCATGCCGGCTGGGCCAATTCAGCTGCACTCAAGGCGGCCGTCGCGAAGGGCCCGCGTCCGCTCGACGGTGACTGGCAGCCCGACGGCGGCCGCATCGAACGAAGCGACGGCAAGGCGAGCGGTGTGTTCGTTGATCGGGCCATGGACCTGGTCAACGCCGTGGTGCCCGCACCCGACCAGGCCGTGCGCGAACAGGCACTGCGCAAGGCCGTGCACGCCGCGGTGAGCAACGGCCTCACCGGCGTGCATGACATGGGCGTGCCGCGCGCCGACCTGGCGCTGATGAAGCAGTTTGCCGATGCGGGCGAACTTCCGCTGCGCATCGACGCCTATGCCGACGGCAACAGCGATGCGCTGGATGACCTGTGCAGTGGCGGGCTGTACCGCCACGCCAATGGTCGACTGCAGATGCGCGGGGTGAAGCTGTACATGGACGGCGCCCTGGGCAGCCGTGGCGCCGCGTTGATCGAGGACTACAGCGACGATCCCGGCAATCGCGGTCTGCTGCTGACCCAGCCTGACGCGCTGGAAGCGGCGGTGCGCAAGGCGCAGGGCTGTGGAGTGCAGCTGGCCACGCATGCCATCGGCGATCGCGGCAATCGCATTGTCCTGGACACCTACGCCCGGGTCCTCGGTGACCATGCTGACGGCGACCACCGCTGGCGCATCGAACATGCGCAGGTCGTCGCGCTCGAAGACATCGGACGCTTCGGGTCGCTCGAGGTGATCGCCTCGATGCAGCCGACCCACGCCACGTCGGACAAGCCGTGGGCCGAGGATCGCGTTGGTGCCAAGCGCATCCAGGGCGCCTATGCCTGGCGGCGCTTCCTCGACAGCGGCGCGCGTCTTGCACTGGGATCCGATTTCCCGGTGGAATCGCCAGACCCGCGACTGGGCCTGCATGCCGCGGTCACCCGGCAGGATCGCGCCGGAATGCCGCTGGGCGGTTGGCTGCCGGAGCAGGTCCTGACCCCGGCGGAAGCCTTGCGCGGATTCACGGCCGATGCGGCCTATGCCGGGCACGACGAGGCCGAGGTAGGACAGTTGGCACCGGGGATGCGCGCCGATTTCGTGATCCTCGCGCAGGATCCGCTTGCGGTTGCTGCCGGCAGAATGGACGCGCTGCAGATACTGTCCACCTGGGTTGACGGTGAGCCGGTCTTCGAGGCGCAGTAAGGTTGGAGTATCCAGCAGCAGCCAGGGTCGGTTGGAATCGCAGCGCCGTATCGCCATCGGATAAATAGCCGGCAGCTGCGACAACGCTCGTATGCCCAGCGTAAGTCCTGTGCCTGCCCTTGGCAGCTCACAGAGGCGCGGTGACTACACTTCCAATGAAGCCAGGTCGCCTTTGGTCTCAAGCCAGGCCTTCCGGTCTCCTGCGCGCTTTTTCGACAGCAACATGTCCATCAGCGAGCGCGTGGCCGGGTCGTCCTCGTTGGTCAACTGCACCAGACGGCGGGTATCGGGATGGATGGTCGATTCGCGCAGCTGTGATGGATTCATTTCGCCCAGGCCCTTGAAGCGGGTCACGTTGACCGCTCCCTTGAGCTTCTCGCGCTCGATCTTCTCCAGCAGCAGGCGCTTTTCTTCCTCGTCCAGCGCATAGAACACCTGCTTGCCCACGTCCACGCGGAACAGCGGCGGCATCGCCACGAAGATGTTGCCCGCCTGGACCAGCGCAGGGAAATGCTGCAGGAACAGCGCAGTCAGCAGGGTCGCGATGTGCAGGCCATCAGAGTCCGCATCGGCCAGGATCACCACCTTGCCGTAGCGCAGGCCGCTGATGTCGTCCTTGCCGGGATCGCACCCGATCGCCACCGCCAGATCGTGCACTTCGTTGGAAGCCAGCACCCCGCCGGAAGCCACTTCCCAGGTGTTGAGGATCTTTCCCCTCAACGGAAGGATCGCCTGGAAATCCTTGTCGCGCGCCTGCTTGGCACTGCCTCCAGCCGAGTCGCCCTCCACCAGGAACAGCTCGGTACGCGACAGGTCCTGGCTGATGCAGTCGGCCAGCTTGCCGGGTAGCGCGGGGCCCTGCGTGACCTTCTTGCGCACGATCTGCTTTTCGGTCTTCAGGCGCACGCTGGCGCGCTCGATCGCCAGCTGGGCAATCCGTTCGCCGATCTCGGTGTGCTGGTTCAACCACAGGCTGAAGGCGTCGTGGGCCGCGCCTTCGATGAAGCCGGCGGCGTGCCTTGAACTCAGGCGTTCCTTGGTCTGGCCGCTGAACTGCGGGTCGGTCATCTTCAGCGAGAGTACGAACGCAACCCGGTCCCATACGTCTTCCGGCGCAAGCTTGACCCCGCGCGGCAGCAGGTTGCGGAAATCGCAGAACTCGCGCAGGGCGTCGGTGAATCCGCTGCGCAGGCCGTTGACGTGGGTGCCGTGCTGCGCGGTCGGGATCAGGTTGACGTAGCTCTCCTGGACCAGTTCGCCTTCCGGAACCCAGGCCACGGCCCAGTCCACGATCTCGCTCTGCTTGGCCAGCTGGCCGACAAACAACTCCGGCGGCAGGAGCTCACGCCCCTGCAGTTCGCCCAGCAGGTAGTCGCGCAGGCCGTCGCGGTAGTGCCACTGCTCGCGCTCATCGCTGGCCTCGTCGAACAGCTTGACGGTGAGGCCAGGACACAGAACCGCTTTGGCGCGCAGCAGGTGCTTGAGCGCGCGCAGGTTGTATTTGGCCGTGTCGAAGTACTTCGGATCGGCCCAGAAGCGCAGCCGGGTGCCGGTATTCTTCTTGCCGACCGTATTGACGACCTCCAGTGTCGAAGCCGCGTCGCCGTTGCGGAACTCCATCCGGTACTCGCTGCCGTCGCGCTTGATGAAGAGTTCCACCCGGGTCGACAGCGCGTTCACCACGCTCACGCCAACGCCGTGCAGGCCACCGCTGAAGGTGTAGTTGCGGTTGTTGAATTTGCCGCCTGCATGGAGCCGGGTCAGGATCAGTTCCACGCCGGAAATCTTTTCTTCGGGGTGGATGTCCACCGGCATGCCGCGGCCGTCGTCCGAGACCTCGCAGCTGCCGTCCTTGAACAGGATGACCTGGATCTCGCTGGCATGACCGGCCAGGGCCTCGTCCACCGCGTTGTCAATGACTTCCTGGGCGAGGTGGTTGGGACGCGTGGTGTCGGTGTACATGCCTGGGCGGCGTTTGACCGGGTCCAGGCCGGAGAGGACCTCGATATCAGCGGCGTTGTAGCGGGTATTCATCGAGTTCGGAATCATCGGCGAGGTTGCAAGCCCTGAAGTGTGCAGCCTGCCTGGGTGTTTTGCACGTTCACTGGGTGGTGGGTGACGGCGGCGTATGGTGCGATCTTGAATACACAGGTACGTCCGCGGATTTGACCCTCCGCAGCGGCCATCGCAGGAGGAACCCATGAACAAGCGCAATGTCCTGATCCTCGGCACAATCGCCGCGGCTTTCGCCACATCTCTCGCCTTGGCGCAAACCACCAAGGGTACGAAGGCCGAAGAGCGCTCAAGCGAAGCGGAGCAGACAGTCCAGTCCGATTCCGAGCGCAAGGCCGAACGTCGCGCCCGCAATGAAGCCGCCGCAGCGGCCCGAGCCAAGGCCGGCGGCGACAAGGAGTCTGTAAAGGAAGAGGAAGAAGAAGGCAGGAAGAAGCCGTGACCTGCGCCCTCTAACCGCTTCGCGCCACGATTTTTCGGGCCGCTTTTGGCCCACGCACGCCCCGCCTGGTCGGGGCGTCGTGTTTTTTTAGCCTTTTGTGGAAGCGCTCCCCAACCGGTAAACTATCGCTTTCCGGGAGACAGGGCATGCCGTCACAGGGCAAGCAGGTCGCATTGCGCTCGCGTGGCCGCCTCACAGGGTCAGCGGACCCAGTGGCAGCCCGGGGTGGCATTCTCCTGACAGGCCGCGAATGGCAGCGGTTTTCCGGGCTGACCAATCCCTTTTCGGCGTCATCGGTCGCTGGTTCATTGGCCTGCCGTCCCCTGTTCCCCTTTGACCCGCTCGCGTCGCGCGGTGGTTCGACCTTTTTGCCCACCAAGGACCTGCCGCGGCCATGACTCCACTGATTTTTGTTACCGGCGGCGTTGTGTCCTCGCTCGGCAAGGGCATCGCCGCCGCTTCGCTCGCTTCAATCCTCGAGGCCCGTGGCTTGCGGGTGACGATGATGAAGCTGGATCCGTACATCAATGTAGACCCCGGGACCATGAGCCCGTTCCAGCACGGCGAGGTCTACGTGACCGACGACGGTGCCGAGACCGACCTTGACCTGGGCCACTACGAGCGCTTCGTGCGCACGCGCCTGAGCCGCAAGCACTCCGTCACCACCGGGCGGATCTACGAGAACGTGATCCGCAAGGAGCGTCGCGGCGACTACCTGGGCGCGACGGTGCAGGTCATCCCGCATATCACCGACGAGATCAAGCGCTGCATCGACGCGGCCACCGAGGGCTTTGACGTGGGCCTGGTCGAGATTGGCGGTACGGTTGGCGATATCGAGTCGCTGCCGTTCCTGGAGGCAATCCGCCAGCTGCGCACCGAACGCGGCCAGGACAAGGCGCTGTTCATGCACCTGACGCTGGTGCCGTACATTGCCGCGGCAGGTGAGTTGAAGACCAAGCCAACCCAGCATTCGGTCAAGGAGCTGCGCTCCATCGGCATCCAGCCCGACGTGCTGCTGTGCCGCAGCGAGCAGCCGCTGCCGGATTCGGAGCGCCGCAAGATCGCCTCCTTCACCAACGTGCCCGAACGCGCAGTGATCACCGCGCGCGACGTGGACGTTCTCTACAAGATCCCGCTGGAGCTGCACGAGCAGGGTCTGGACGAGATCGTGGTGTCGCAGCTGAAGCTCCCCGTGACCGGTCCGGCCGATCTGTCCGCATGGGCCGACGCGGTCGACGCCACCGAGAATCCGGTCGACGAAGTCACCATTGCCGTAGTCGGCAAGTACGTCGACCACAAGGACGCCTACAAGTCGGTGGGCGAGGCGCTGAAGCACGGGGGGCTGCGCCAGCGCACGCGGGTCAACCTGAAGTGGCTGGAGGCGCAGGACCTCGAGCGCGATCCGCCGGCGGCACTGGACGGTGTCGACGGCATCCTGGTCCCCGGGGGCTTTGGTGACCGCGGATTCGAGGGCAAGGTTGCCACCGCTGGCTATGCCCGGACCCACGGCGTCCCCTACTTCGGCATCTGTTACGGCATGCAGGCTGCAGTAGTCGAGTACGCGCGCAACGTCGCCGGACTGGTCGACGCCAACAGCACCGAAAACGACAAGCAGTCACCGCATCCGGTGATCGGGCTCATCACCGAATGGCGCACCGCTACAGGGGATGTTGAGAAGCGCGACGAGAAGTCCGACCTGGGGGGAAGCATGCGCCTGGGTTCACAGGAAGCGCGGCTCAAGCCGGACACGCTGGCCCGCGAGCTCTACGGCAAGGACGTCGTTTCCGAACGCCACCGCCATCGCTACGAGTTCAACAACCGCTACCGCACGCAGCTCGAGGAAGCCGGCCTGGTCATTTCCGCCAAGTCCATGGACGACCTGCTGGTGGAGATGATCGAGTTGCCCCGCAGCAAACATCCCTGGTTCCTGGCGTGCCAGGCGCACCCGGAGTTCCTCTCCACCCCGCGCGATGGCCATCCACTGTTCGTTGGCTTCATCCGCGCCGCACGCGAAATGAAGGCCGGCGGTCGGCTGCTGAAGGAAGCAAGGGCGTGATTGCGGACCGTATCTTCGGGTGTGGGAGCGACGTCAGTCGCGACCAGCAAAGACACCAGCCAGGCCCCTCGCGACTGACGTCGCTCCCACAGGAGCAGTGACTTGAAACTCTGCGGTTTTGACATTGGCCTGGACCAGCCGTTCTTCCTGATCGCCGGTCCGTGCGTGATCGAGTCCATGCAGCTGCAGTTGGACGTTGCCGGCCGGCTCAAGGAGATCACCGGCAGGCTGGGCATCAACTTCATTTTCAAGTCCAGCTTCGACAAGGCCAACCGCACCTCCGGCACCAGTTTCCGCGGGCCAGGGCTCGAGGAGGGCCTGAAAGTGCTGGCCGAGGTCAAGCGCCAGCTGGGCGTGCCCGTGCTGACCGACGTGCACGAGTACACGCCCCTGGACGAAGTCACATCGGTCGTGGATGTACTCCAGACCCCGGCCTTCCTGTGTCGCCAGACCGACTTCATCCAGAAGGTCGCCAGTGCCGGCAAGCCGGTCAACATCAAGAAGGGCCAGTTCCTGTCGCCGTGGGAAATGAAGCA
>JBBSVH010000016.1:0-29095 GCA_038233685.1 Lysobacterales bacterium
CGGGCAATGGATTCCACCTGCGCATTGAGGACACCAGCCGCCAATGCAGGGTCAGGATCGGCGATCCCGCTTGGCGCAGTCTGCACATGCAGCGAGAACGCCAGGTCGTCACCCACGCGCTCGCACCAGGCGAACAGGACCACGGCCCCGGTGCGTTCGGCCAGCCGCGATACCAGGGTCATGGTCAGCGCCTGGATGCCGAAAAACGGCGCGAACTCGCCATCGCCCAGCTTTGGCTGCTGGTCGGGCAGGATGCCGACCACGCCACCCTGCTTCAGGACCTTCCACAGCTGGCGCACCGCCGGCCCCTCGGCGCGCACCTGGCGGATGTTGTCGGCGCCGCGGACGCGCAGGAGGAAGGCATCGCCAACGGCCGACTCCGGCGGCGCATAGACGATGGCCAGCGGTCCTTTTGAAGCCAGCCACTGGCTGAGCAACTCCCAGTTGCCGAAATGCGGCGCCACCACGATCACGCCCCGGCCCGAGGCCAGCGCCGCGTCATACAGCGAGTCGCCCGACTGCGCCTCAATGTGCTGCAGGTTTTCGGCGTGGCGGCGGGTCCAGAAGCGCAGCGTTTCCAGCGCCTGCCGCGAGGTGCTTTGCAATACCGCGCGGTGCAGTTCCTTGCGTTGCGAGGGCAGCAGCTCGGGGTAGACCAGCTCAAGGTTTGTTCGGGCAACCCGGCTTTCGCGGGCATCCACCCGTCGCCACCACCAGGCCAGCGCATCGGCCAGCGACCGCAGCCACGGCCATGGCAGCCGCGTGAGTAGGGCGGCGAGCGTGTACAGCGCGTTGGCCAGGACGTCCGGTCTCATGGCCACAGTCTAGCGGTTGACCGGACTGCCCAAGCTCGCCAGCATCGCCCCATGCTCAGCCTGATCCAGCGCGTCCTGCAAGCATCCGTCCACGTCGACGAGGCGTGCGTGGGCCAGATCGGTCCGGGCATGCTGGCGCTGGTCGCGGTGGAGCCTGGTGACGACGATCGGCAGATCGAGCGCATGGCCAGGCGCCTGCTCGGCTACCGCATTTTCGCAGACGAGTCGGGCCGGATGAACCGCTCGCTCCGGGATTGCGAAGGCGCGCTCCTGCTGGTCAGCCAGTTCACCCTTGCGGCCGACACGCGTTCGGGTATGCGGCCGAGCTTCACCACGGCGGCCGAACCTGTCGAGGCTGAACGCGTCTTCAACCGCCTGCTGGACACCTGCCGGCACCTGCATCGACACGGGGTGGAAAGTGGCCGGTTTGGTGCCCATATGGAGATCAGCCTGGTCAATGACGGGCCGGTAACCTTCCTGCTGCGGCCTTGAAGCCCTGACATCGCCTGTTTCCGGCGAGGCATGTCCGGGCTTGCGGGATTCCCCCGTTCCGCGGCGCATTCACGACCCTCGCGGGCCAAATCGTCCGCGGCGCGGTATAATGCTGGGTTCCCTAATCAAGCCGGTGGCGCAAGCACTGATGGCCAACGAACGTCCAGCCCAACAAAACGATATCAAGCTTCTGATCAGCAAGGGCCTGGAACAGGGCTACCTGACCTTTGCCGAAGTCAACGACCATCTTCCCGACGACATCGTCGAGGCGGAGCAGATCGAAGACATCATCGGCATGATCAACGGCATGGGCATCGAGGTGCACGAAGTCGCGCCTGATGCAGAAACCCTCCTGCTTGCTGGCAACAGCACCGGCAACCGCGAAGTCGACGATACCGCCGCCGAGGAAGCTGCTGCTGCGCTCACCCTCGACACCGAAGGTGGCCGCACCACCGACCCGGTGCGCATGTACATGCGTGAGATGGGCACGGTCGAACTGTTGACCCGCGAAGGCGAGATCGCCATCGCCAAGCGCATCGAGGAAGGCCTTGGCCAGGTCCAGGCCTCACTGGGCAACTTCCCGTGGTCGATCGAGCTGCTGCTCGAAGACTGGGAGCTGCACAAGGCGGGCAAGAAGCGCCTGGCCGAGATCGTGGTCGGGTTCAACGACGGCGAAGAGGAAGTGCCCGAGCCGCCGGCGCCGGTGGTGGCTGCCACGGCGACCGACGACAGCAGTGACGACGACAGCGACGACGACGAGGAAGAGGAAGAAGCCGGTCCGACCGGTCCTGATCCGGAAGAAGTCGCGCGGCGCATGCAGGTGCTCACCGACGGCTACGCCAAGTTCAAGCGGTCGTATGCCAAGAACGGTGCCGACAACAAGGCCGTGGCCAAGCTGCGCACCGATTTGGCCGAGACGTTCGTCACCCTGAAGTTTCCGCTGGCGCTGACCGATACCCTGGTGCGCAAGCTGCGCGAGGTGGTGGGCCAGATCAAGGACCACGAGCGTCGCGTGCTGTACCTCTCCACCAACTCGGCCAAGATGCCGCGCAAGGATTTCATCCGCTCGTGGGAAGGCAACCAGACCAACGTGGGCTGGGTGGACGAGGTCCTCAAGCGCAAGCAGAAGTGGTCGTCGGCCCTGCGCGACGTCAAGGACCAGATCATCGCCGAGCAGCAGGCCACCATCGCCATCGAGCAGGCCATGCACCTGAACCTTGTCGACATCAAGGAGATCAGCCGCGCCATGGCCTATGGCGAGGCCCGCGCCCGCAAGGCCAAGCGCGAAATGGTGGAAGCCAACCTGCGCCTGGTGATCTCGATCGCCAAGAAGTACACCAATCGCGGACTGCAGTTCCTGGACCTGATCCAGGAGGGCAACATCGGCCTGATGAAGGCGGTGGACAAGTTCGAGTACCGTCGCGGCTACAAGTTCTCGACCTACGCCACGTGGTGGATCCGCCAGGCGATCACCCGTTCGATCGCCGACCAGGCGCGCACCATCCGCATCCCGGTGCACATGATCGAGACGATCAACAAGTTGAACCGTATTTCCAGGCAGATGCTCCAGCAGTACGGCCGCGAGGCTACGCCGGAGGAGCTGGCCAAGGAAATGGAGATGCCCGAGGACAAGATCCGCAAGGTGATGAAGATCGCGAAGGAACCGATCTCCATGGAGGCCCCGATCGGCGACGACGAGGACTCGCACCTGGGCGACTTCATCGAGGACACCAACGTGGAGTCCCCGATCGAGAATACGGTCAACATCAATCTCTCCGAGACCGTGCGCGACGTGCTTGCCGGGCTGACGCCCCGCGAGGCCAAGGTGCTGCGCATGCGCTTCGGCATCGACATGAACACCGACCACACCCTCGAGGAAGTGGGCAAGCAGTTCGACGTCACCCGTGAGCGGATCCGCCAGATAGAGGCCAAGGCGCTGCGCAAGCTGCGTCACCCGAGTCGTTCGGAACAGCTGCGCAGCTTCCTCGATATCGAATAGTTCGATCGAGCGGGTTGTAGACGCGCCAAGGGCTCCGCGAGGGGCCCTTGTTCGTTGGCGCCCGGAGCGGCTCGAACAAAGTGGACTGCGAAATTTGGCCGTGGCTGTTTCGGGATCGCTTTGGCACCAAACAGGTCGGGGCGCGCCAGTTACAATTCAGCACGCGGGCCCATAGCTCAATGGTTAGAGCAGAGGACTCATAATCCTTTGGTTCCAGGTTCGAGTCCTGGTGGGCCCACCAAGCTGTTTTGCAACCCCCGTGCCGGTCATGTGAGCTTGCAGACGTGCCCGCTAAGCCGGGCGTGGATCGATTCCCTCCCGAGTTCTGGCGGGGCGGGACTGGGTTTTGCGGACGGCATCTCGCGCACGTGAAATGACCCGCTCCGAGGAAGCGTCAACGTCTGCTGCTGCAAATCGGCTGATGGTGCAGCCGCCATCGGCACGCTGTCGCAGCGACCCGGCCTTAACCGGGCTTGGCCTAGAGTCGCCAACTGCCCTGGTGCCTGCGTGAGATCATCGGTACCAGGCCTCCACCAGGATCCAGGGAGTCGCCATTGCGCCGATCCACCGCCCCGTCCGACGCGCTCGTCTTCTTCGGCGCCACCGGTGACCTGGCCTACAAGAAGATCTTTCCCGCGCTGCAGGCGCTGGTCCAGGCCGGGCAGCTGGACATGCCGGTGATCGGGGTGGCGCGCGCCGGATGGAATCTGGACCAGCTTCGCGAGCGCGTCCGCGACAGTCTGGAACATGCCGGTGAGATCGACGAAGCCGCCTTCGGAAAACTCGCCGCGCAGCTGCGCTACGTCGACGGCGACTACCAGGATCCGGAAACCTTCCAGCGCCTGAAACAGGCGCTGGAAGGCGTGTCTCGACCGCTGCACTACCTGGCGATCCCGCCATCGTTGTTCGACGATGTGGTGCAGGCGCTGGGCAGCTCGGGCTGCGCGGACAACGCCCGGGTGGTGGTGGAGAAGCCCTTCGGCCGCGACCTCGCATCGGCCCGGGCGCTCAACAAGGCCTTGCACGCGGTCTTCGCCGAGGAGGCGGTGTTTCGCATTGATCACTACCTGGGCAAGGAGGCGGTGCAGAACCTGCTGTATTTCCGCTTCGCCAACGCATTCCTGGAGCCGCTCTGGAATCGCGACCACGTCAACAACGTGCAGATCACCATGGCAGAACGTTTCGGGGTACAGGGCCGCGGCAGCTTCTACGACGGCGTCGGTGCGATCCGCGACGTGGTCCAGAACCACCTGCTGCAGGTGGTCGCCCTGCTGGCGATGGACGCCCCGGTGGGTGACGACGCCGAAGCGATCCATGCCGAGAAACTGCGGCTGTTTCGCGCCATGCGCCCGCTGCAGCCGGGCAACGTGGTGCGCGGCCAGTTCCGTGGCTATGGCGACGAGGACGGCGTGGCGAAGGACTCCAACGTCGAGACCTTTGCCGCACTGAAGCTGGAGATCGATACCTGGCGCTGGGCCGGCGTGCCGTTTTATATCCGTACCGGCAAATGCCTGCCGATCAGCGCCACCGAGGTCACGGTGGATCTAAAAAATCCGCCGCTGGCGATCTTCGACGCCGACCAGCCGCAGGGGATGCAGCCGGTGCATTCCAACTATTTCCGTTTCCGCCTGGGCCCTGAGGTGGTCATTGCCACCGGCGCGCGGGTGAAGCGTTCTGGCGAGGCCATGCGCGGAGAGGACGTGGAGTTGATCGCACGCCATCAGCACGTCAACGATGCGTCGCCGTATGAGCGCCTGCTGGGCGATGCGCTGGTCGGAGACGCGACGTTGTTCACCCACGACGAGGCCGTGGAGGAAGCGTGGCGAGTGGTGGATCCGGTGCTCGACCTGCCCGACGCCGTCCAGACCTACGCCGGCGGCAGCTGGGGTCCCGATGACGCAGGCACGCTGGTCGGCGGCCAGCACCATTGGCACGACCCCAAGCCGGAGCGGAGCACGCCATGTTGAGTCCTGGACTGGATGCCAGCGGCGTCCACTACCGATTTTCGCAATCAGATCCAGCGTGGCGACGCTACACGCTGACAGTGTCGCGCACGCCACCCACCGAGGAATCGAAATGAACGACAACCTGAAGCAGCTTCGCGCCACCGGCCAGAGCCTGTGGCTGGACAACATCACCCGCTCCCTGCTCGATGAAGGCACCCTCGCGCGCTACATCGAGGAATACGGAATCAGCGGCCTGACCTCCAATCCCACGATCTTCGACAATGCCATCGGCGGCAGCGATGCCTACGATGCGGCGATTGCGCAAAAGACCGCTGCCGGGCTCGAAGGCGAAGCCTTGTTCGTGGAGCTGGCGTTGGAAGACCTGCGCCGCGCCGCACGGATGTTCGAACCCGTGCACAAAGCCACTAATGGCATGGATGGCTGGGTGTCGATGGAACTGTCGCCATTGCTGGCCAGTGACACCGCCGGCAGTATCGAGGCGGCGACGCGCATCCATGCGCAGGCCGGGTGCGACAACCTTTACATCAAGATCCCGGGCACGCCTGACGGCATACCGGCGATCGAGGAGTCGATCTACAACGGCATCCCGATCAACGTCACCCTGCTGTTCTCCACCGAGCAATACCTTGCCGCCGCGCATGCCTACCTGCGCGGCATCGAGCGCAGGATCAAGGATGGCCGCGACCCGGTGGTGTCGTCGGTGGCGTCGCTGTTCGTCAGTCGCTGGGACAAAGCAATCGCAGGCAGCGCACCTGGGCACTTGCACAACAAACTGGGCATCGCGGTGAGCCGTCAGGCGTATCGCGCCTATCGGGACCTGCTGGCTTCGGAGCGCTGGCAGAAGCTCGCCGCTGCGGGTGCGCAGCCGCAGCGCCTGCTCTGGGCAAGCACCAGCGCCAAGGATCCCAAGGCGCTCGACACGCTCTACGTCGCCGCGCTGGCTGCACCCGAGACCGTGGATACGATCCCGGAAAAAACCCTGCATGCGTTCGCGGATCACGGCACGGTCGCCAGTGTCCTGGAGGTGGACGATGGCTCGGATGTGCTGCAGCCATTCACCGACGCGGGCATCGACATCGACGCCCTGGCCGCCCAGCTGCAGCGCGAAGGGGCGGACTCCTTCGTCGACTCATGGCAGCAGCTGATGCAGCGTATCGGCGAGAAGGCGAAGCAGCTGGCATGAGCATTCCGGATCCGGGTCATGCAAAGGTACCGTTGACGGAGCGCCCGCAGTGGCGCGCGTTGTTGAAGCACGTAGAGGAGACTGGCGGGCATCGGCTGCAGGACCTGTTCGCGGCTGATCCCGACCGCGGCAATCGCCTGAAGCTGGAAGCCACCGGGCTGTATGTCGATTACTCCAAGCAGCGTATCGATGATGCAACCCTGCGCCTGTTGCTGGAGCTGGCCGATGCCTCCGGTGTGCGTGCGCGGACCGAAGCAATGTTCCGCGGCGCGCGCATCAACACCACCGAAGGCCGTCCGGCGCTGCATGTCGCCCTGCGTGCGCCGCAAGGCGAACGGATCGAGGTCGACGGCGAAGATGTCGTGCCCGAGGTCCACGCCGTCCTGGAGCGGATGTCCGCGTTCGCCAACAGGCTGCGCGACGGCCGCTGGGCCGGCGCCACCGGCAAGCGCATCACCAGCATCGTCAACATCGGCATCGGCGGCTCCGACCTGGGCCCGGTGATGGCCTACGAAGCCCTGCGTCATTACAGCGACCGCGAGCTGAAGGTGCGTTTCATCTCCAACGTGGACCCGGCCGATTTCATCGAGGCCACGCGCGACCTGAATCCAGCCGAGACGCTGTTCGTCATCTGCTCGAAGACGTTCACCACCCAGGAGACGCTGACCAACGCGCATGCCGCACGCGCCTGGTGCCTTGCGGCATTGGGTGACGAGTCTGCGGTTGCCAGCCATTTCGTCGCGGTGTCGACCAATGCAGAGGGCGTGCGCAAGTTCGGTATCGATCCGGCCAACATGTTCGGGTTCTGGGACTGGGTCGGTGGACGCTATTCGATGGACTCGGCGATCGGGCTGTCGACCATGATCGCGATCGGACCGGACCACTTCCGCCAGATGCTGGCCGGCTTCCACGCCATGGACGTGCATTTCCGCGATGCGCCATTCGAACGCAATCTCCCCGTGCTGATGGGACTGATCGCGATCTGGAACAACGATTTCCTGGGCGCCGACACGGTCGCCGTGCTGCCATACGCGCAGTATCTCAAGCGCTTCCCCGCCTATCTGCAGCAACTGGCGATGGAGAGCAACGGCAAGTCGGTGACCCGCGACGGCGCGCAGGTCGAGGTGCAAACCGCACCGATCTACTGGGGCGAGCCGGGCACCAACGGCCAGCATTCGTTCTACCAGCTGCTGCACCAGGGCACGCGACTGGTGCCCTGCGATTTCATCGGGTTCTGCCAGCCGTTGAGCGGCTTCGAGACGCAACACGACCTGCTGATGGCCAACCTGTTCGCGCAGGGTGAAGCGCTGGCCTTCGGCAAGGATGCGGACGCCGTTCGCGAGGAAGGGACCGACGAAGCGGTGGTGCCGCACCGCGTGTTTGAAGGCAACCGCCCCAGCACGACCATCCTTGCCGATCGGCTGACCCCCCACACGCTGGGCGCGCTGGTGGCGCTGTACGAACACAGCGTCTTCGTGCAGGGAGTGATCTGGAATATCGACAGCTTCGACCAGTGGGGGGTTGAGCTCGGCAAGCAGCTGGCCAAGACGACCGAGTCCGAACTGGCTGCTGCCGAGACGGGTGAGCTTGATCATGACAGCTCCACCAATGCGCTGATCCGCCACTACCGCAAGCATCGCAAGAACAATACGGATGACTGATCAGTGCACTCGCGCCTGCGCGGGCGTGACGGATGTGTACGTTCAACGTGCGCTGAAGAAGAATCAGAACAGGGAAATCAGATGACCGACCAACTCGACCAGCGCTGCATCGACACCTTGCGCTTCCTCGCCGTGGACATGGTGGAGAAAGCCGACAGCGGCCATCCCGGCCTGCCGCTGGGCGCTGCGCCGATGGCCTACGTGCTGTGGCAGCGCTTTCTCAAATTCAATCCGAAAAACCCGGATTGGACCGATCGCGACCGCTTCGTGCTGTCGGCCGGCCATGGTTCGGCGCTGCTGTATGCGCTGCTGCACATGACCGGCTACGAGGTGTCGATGGAGGACATCAGGCAGTTCCGGCAATGGGGCAGCAGGACGCCGGGGCATCCCGAGCGTGGACACACCCCGGGCGTTGAAGTCACCACCGGCCCGCTGGGTCAGGGCTTCGCCAACGCGGTTGGCCTGGCCATCGCCGAGGCGCAGCTGGCCGCACGCTACAACAGGCCGGAGCACGTCATCGTCGACCATCGCACCTGGACGCTGGTCAGTGACGGCGACCTGATGGAGGGCGTCTGCGCCGAAGCCATGTCGCTGGCCGGGCACCTGCAGCTGGGCAAGCTCAACTGCCTGTATGACGACAACTTCGTGACCCTGGCCGCCGGCACCGACATGACCTTCACCGAGGACCGCGGCGCGCGCTTCGCAGCCTGCGGCTGGCACGTGCAGCATGTGGCAGACGGCAACGATGTCGATGCACTCGACGCCGCGCTGAAGGCGGCACGGGACGAAACCGCGCGGCCTTCGCTGGTGGTCGTGCGCACGCATATCGGTTTCGGCTCGCCGGAGCAGGGCAGCTTCAAGGCACACGGCTCGCCGCTGGGTGAGCAGGATGTGCGCAAGACCAAGCAGAACCTGGACTGGCCGCTCGAGCCGAGCTTCCTCGTGCCTGAAAATGCACGTGACCATATGCGCAAGCCGGGCAATGCCGGGGCCGCTGCCGAGACCGCATGGGAAGATCGCTTCAAGGCCTACGCCATCGCAGAGCCTGCACTGGCCGCGGAATTCGAGCGCTGCCTGCACGCCGGCTTGCCCGATGGCTGGGATGCGGATATCCCGGTATTCCCGGCCGACGCCAAAGGCATGGCCACGCGCGCAGCATCGGGCAAGATCATCAATGCCATCGCCGCGAAACTGCCGCAGTTGACCGGTGGCTCTGCTGACCTCGATCCATCGACCAAGACCGCGATGAAAGGCCTGGGCGACTTCAACCCGGTACCCGATGGCGATGCGGACGATGACGACATGCAGGGCTCCGATGGCGGCGGCTGGAGTTACGCCGGCCGCAACCTGCACTTTGGGGTGCGCGAACATGCCATGGGCGCGATCGCCAATGGACTGGCCGCGCACGGCGGCTGCTTGCCGTTCACTGCAACCTTCCTGGTGTTCGCCGACTACATGCGCCCGCCGATGCGTCTGGCGGCGTTGTCGAAGCTGCATGTGATCCACGTGTTCACCCACGACAGCATCGCGGTGGGCGAGGACGGGCCGACCCACGAACCGGTCGAGCAGGTCGCCAGCCTGCGCGCGATCCCGGACCTGACCGTGATCCGGCCCTGCGACGCCAATGAAACCGCAGTGGCATGGCGGGTCGCGATCGAGACGCGCGAGCAACCGGTGACCCTGGTATTCAGTCGGCAGGACCTGCCGACCCTGGACCGGAAAAAATTCGCATCCGCAGACGGCCTGCGCCGCGGCGCTTACGTGCTCAGCGATACGGGCGGCGCCCAGGCCGATCCGGCATTGATCCTGATCGCCACCGGCTCGGAAGTGCATCTGATCGTCGAAGCGGCCGAGCGTCTTCGCGCAGAGGGCGTGGCGGTGCGCTGCGTATCGATGCCGAGCTGGGAGTTGTTCGAGGCGCAACCGGACCACTATCGCCAAAGCGTGCTGCCCGCGTCGGTCACCGCGCGGTTGGCCGTGGAAGCCGGCGTGTCCCAGGGCTGGGCGCGCTATGTCGGCGCTGCGGGCGACATGATTGGCGTCGATCGCTACGGCGCCTCGGCACCGGGCGATACGGTGATGGACAAGTACGGGTTCAGTGTCGACAACGTGTGCAGTCGGGCGCGGTTGCTCCTGACCGGGCGCGCATGAGCACCGAGATCAGCCCGCTGGCCGGGAAACCTGCACCACCATCGCTGCTGGTCGACGTGACCAGGCTGGTCACGGCGTATTACACGGGGCGTCCCGATCCGTCGGAGCCGTCGCAACGCGTGTCGTTCGGTACCTCGGGCCATCGCGGCTCCTCGCTGGACAACAGCTTCAATGAAGCACACGTGCTGGCGATCAGCCAGGCGATCTGCAGCTATCGAAAAAAGCAGGGCATCGACGGCCCGCTGTTCATCGGCTTCGACACCCACGCGCTGTCCGCCCCGGCCTTCGCCAGCGCGCTGGAGGTGCTGGCCGCCAACGACGTGACCGTACTGAGGTCCAGCAACGACGAATACACGCCCACGCCGGCAATCTCGCACGCCATCCTGGTCCACAACCGGGGTCGTGACACCGGTCTGGCCGACGGCATCGTGATCACGCCCTCGCACAATCCGCCGCAGGACGGCGGCTTCAAGTACAACCCGACCCATGGCGGGCCGGCCGGCAGCGAAGTGACCGGCTGGATCCAGGACGAAGCCAACCGGCTGCTGGAAGCCGGACTCGGCGGGGTCAAGCGCGTCAGCCTCGCCGAGGCGCGTGCTGCCGACGCGACCCGGAGCCACGACTACGTCAGCTCCTACGTAGCCGACCTTGATTCGGTCGTGGATTTCGATGCGATCCGGAGCGGAGGTTTGAAGCTGGGCGTGGACCCGCTGGGCGGGGCTGGGGTGCACTACTGGGCGCGCATCGCCGACCGCTACAAAATCGACCTCGAGGTGGTC
Organism: Lysobacterales bacterium; assembly: GCA_038233685.1. Lineage (GTDB taxonomy): Bacteria > Pseudomonadota > Gammaproteobacteria > Xanthomonadales > Xanthomonadaceae > Pseudoxanthomonas_A. The sequence goes on from JBBSVH010000016.1 coordinate 11,048, forward strand.
AGTGAACAGGTCGATACCCAGTTCGGTTTCATGAGCGTGGACTGGGACGGCAACATCCGCATGGACCCGTCCTCGAGCTATGCGATGCAGCGGCTGATCGGCCTCAAGGAAAGGTACGACGTTGCGTTCGCATGCGACACCGACCACGACCGGCACGGCATCGTCACCAGGGGCAGCGGCCTGCTGGCGCCAAACCAGTATCTGGCGGTGATGATCGATTACCTGTTCAGCGATCGCGAACAATGGAAGCGCAGTGCTGGCGTCGGCAAGACCGTGGTCAGCACCGCGATGATCGACCGGATCGCGTCACGGCTTGGTCGCGAAGTGTACGAGGTGCCGGTGGGTTTTAAGTGGTTCGCCGACGGCCTGTTCGACGGTTCGCTGGGGTTCGGCGGCGAGGAAAGCGCGGGCGCGTCGTTCCTGCGCCGCGACGGCAGCGTCTGGACCACCGACAAGGACGGGATCGTACCGGCGCTGCTGGCGGCGGAGATCACCGCGCGTCGCGGTCGTGATCCGGGCGAGTTGTATGCGGCATTGGAAGACGACCTGGGCAGCCTGCACGCCGATCGCGTCGAGGCCCCGGCCACGGCGCAACAGAAAAAAGCGCTGTCGAAACTTTCGCCCGCTGCGATCTCACTGCAGGAACTGGCCGGCGACGCCATCGAAGCCGTGCTGGACAAGGCCCCTGGCAACGACGCGCCGATCGGCGGGATCAAGGTGGTGTCCAAAGGCGGCTGGTTCGCCGCGAGACCTTCTGGCACCGAAGACATCTACAAGATCTATGCCGAAAGCTACCGCGACAAGGCGCATCTCAGGAAGATCCTGGCGCAGGCGCAACAGGTGGTCGACACCGCGATCGGCGGCAGCGATTAGACAGCGCGCATTGGGCGCGCGCGAGTCAATAGAACGATCGATTGGCTTTCAGGTAAACACGACCCCACAGTCGGCCTTCAGTCCTTCTTCACCGCATGCCCGCCGAACTCGTTGCGCATCGACGACAGCAGCCGGTCCGAGAACGAGTCGCTGTCGCGCGAGCGCAGGCGCTCGATCAGCGACTGGGTGATCACGGGTGCGGGAACATCCAGGTCGATCGCTTCCATCACCGTCCAGCGGCCCTCGCCGGAGTCGGCGACATATGGCGCGATGCCGTCAAGGTCGGGATTCTTGTCCAGCGCATTGGCGGTGAGGTCCAGCAGCCAGGAACGGATCACCGTGCCATGTCGCCAGAGCTCGGCGACCTGGTGCAGGTCGAGCCCGAAATCCTGCTTGTGCTCCATGATCGAAAAGCCTTCGGCGTAGGCCTGCATCAGCCCGTATTCGATACCGTTGTGCACCATCTTGACGAAGTGTCCGGCGCCGGCCTTGCCCACATGACCCCAACCCTTGTCCTTGGCCGGCGCCAGCGTCTCGAAAATCGGGCGCAGGCGTTCGACCGCGCCGTGGCTGCCGCCGATCATCATGCCGTAGCCTTCCTTGAGGCCCCAGATGCCGCCGCTGGTGCCGCAATCCACGTAGTGCATCCGTGCTTCGGTGAAACGTCCGGAACGACGCACGGTGTCCTTGTAGTTGGAGTTGCCGCCGTCGATGACGATGTCATCGCCTTGCAATAGCGGAAGCAGTCCGTCGACGGTCTTGTCGGTGATCGCGCCGGCCGGCACCATCATCCAGATTGCGCGTGGCCCATCGAGCTTGTCGACCAGACCCTGCAGCGAATCGGCCGATTCGCCGCCCTTGTCCTCCAGCGCCTTGCGTGCGTCCGCATTCGGGTCAAATCCGACCACGCGATGGCCATTCTTCAGCAGGCGCTGGGCCATGTTGCCGCCCATCTTGCCGAGTCCGATCATGCCGATATCCATGGGTGTTCTCCTAATCATTCGATACACGATTCAAGCGCGCCACCATCGCGCCAGGACCTGGCCCGCACGCGTGGTTTTAATGTGGAACGGTACCTATCGCAGCGCTGCAACGGGGTGACGATGGAGCGCGGACATTCGCTCAACGCCTGATCCACCAGCGCATCAGACCGGCGATGAATGGTGTCAGGCGTTCGCGGCTGCAGGCATTTGCGGCCTTGCGTATCGCCTCGGCCTGGGTCGGGTAAGCGTGGATCACGTTGGCCAGCCGGTTCAGGCCAATACCGTTGACCATGGCCAGGGTGATTTCATTGATCATCTCGCCGGCGTGGCTTGCCACGATCGTGGCGCCAAGGATCCTGTCGCTGCGCTGGGCGACGTGGATCTTGACGAAGCCGGTCTGCTCGCCGTCCAGGATTGCGCGGTCGATTTCATGCATCGGCACGGTGAAGGTGCGCACCGGGATGCCACGTTCATTGGCCTGGCGCACATACAGCCCGACGTGGGCGATTTCCGGGTCGGTGTAGGTGCACCACGGAATGATGAGCTCGCTGACCCGCTGCTTGCCAGGAAACAGCGCGTTGCGCACCACGATCCGCGCGGTGGCGTCGGCGACGTCGGTGAACTTGTCGTCCATGCACACATCGCCCGCCGCGTAGATGCGGGGGTTGCCGGTGCGCAGGAAATCATCGACGCGGATGCCGCCGTCTTCGGTGGTTTCCACGCCAGCCAGGTGCAGGTCCAGGCCTTCGACGTTCGGCAGGCGGCCGACGCCGGCCAGCACCGCGTCGACCGCCACGCTGCTGTGGTAGTCGTCGCTGATCATGTCGACGATGCGTTGGCCGTCCTGCATGCGCACGCCGGTGACGGTTGTGTTGAGCCGCACCTCGAGCCCGTCTCGCGCGAAGGCGTCAGAGAGCAGCTGGGCAGCGTCGCGCTCTTCCTTGGGCAGGAACAGTGGCATGTCCTGGACGATGATGGTGCTGGCCCCGAATCGCGAAAACGCCTGGGCCAGTTCGCAACCCAGCGGGCCGCCACCGACCACCAGCAGCCGCGGTGGGAGTTCGGTGAGGTCGAAAATATTCTCGTTGGTCAGCAGATCGACCTCGCCCAGGCCCGGGATGCGCGGGATATCGGGGCGTGAGCCGGTGGCGATCACCGCCTTGCCGAAGCGAAGCCGGGTGCCGTCGACATCGATTCCGTCGTGCGAGCGAAACCGCGCATGCCCCAGGAACACGTCCACGCCGGCCCGCTGAAGGCCGGCGACCGAATCGGCCTGGCTGATCCGCGCGCGCAGTCGGCGCATCCGCGCCATCGCCATGGCGAAATCCACCCGCACTTCATCCGGAGCGACCGCACCGTAATGCGCGGCGTTGCGCATTTCGGCATACAGCCGCGCCGTGCGGATCAACGCCTTGGACGGCACGCAGCCGACGTTGAGGCAGTCACCGCCCAGCAGGTCCTGTTCGACCAGCGCAACCCGCGCGCCGAGCCCGGCGGCACCCTTGGCGGCGATCAGGCCGGCCGGGCCCGCGCCGATCACGACCAGGTCATAGCGATCGGCCGGCGTCGGATTCAGCCAGTCGGGTGGCCGCACATTGGCCAGGCGCTGCGCCTCGTAGTCGTCGTGGGGCGTGGTCATGTCACCCGTGCTTTTTGGCTGAGGTCGAGCCAGCCGCCACGGAAGCCCGCCGCGCGCAGGCCGTCGACCAGATAGGGACAGCGCCGCATCAGGCGCCAGATCAGCTCCGAGCGGTGGTTCTCGATCATCATCACGACGATGCCCTGATCCAGCCCGTAATGGCCGTCAGAGACCCAGGGCTTTCCCTCTGCCGTGGGGTAGCCGGGGTTGAGGCCGCTGGTCATGCGACCGTCGCGTACCAGGTCCGGGTAGCGTTGCAGCAGCGTGCGCACGCCGCGCATGGTGATTTCCGGTTCGAAAGGCAGGCACGCCAGCACCGCGGGTGGGGACAGGGTGCCGTCATCGGGTCCGTAGGGCACCCCGCGTGCGGCATAGCCGAACAATCGACGCGGCTCGCTTTCGACGTCTGGCGCGGCGTCGCTGGGGCCGTCGCCTGCGCTCAGTCCCCAGCAGTCCTGGTCGAAGCCGGTATGTCCGTGCGGATTGATCCGGGTGTACTCGCGCTGCACGCGCACGGCGCGTTGGCTGTTTTCGAAGTAGTCCGCGCGCTTTTCGCGCATGAACGGGTCCTGGATTCCGCGCAGGTCCACCCAGGCGTGCGAGAACTGGTGCACGAACAGCGGCCCGGCGTAGAGATAGTTGTGGCCGTAAAGGTTTTCCCACTGGTAGGTCATGGTCCATGCGTCATAGCAGTCGGCCAGAACGGGATGGGTCGGCGAGCCCATGGCCAGCGCGTACAGGATGATCGCCTCGCTGTAGCCTTCCCACCCGTACTTGAGGAAGCCGGATTCAGGCTTCCAGCCCTGCACGATCGTGTCGCCACCATCCTGGGCCCAGCGCCAGTCGATGCGCCGGTACAGGTGGTCCACCACGGACCGCAGTTCCGCTTCCTGCGGGGTGTCGGCATCGAAGTACATGGCAGCCGTGAGCGCGCCGGCGATCAGCAGCGCGGTGTCGATCATCGACAGTTCCGATCGCCACACGCGGGTCCCTCGCTTCGCATCCAGGAAGTGGTAATAGAACCCCTTGTAGCCGGTCGCCTCGGCGCTGCCACTCTGGTCGGAATCGCGAAAAAACCGCAGCGAGGCCAGGCTGCTTTCCACCGCTTGGTCACGGGTCATCCAGCCACGCTCCACGCCCACCGGATAGGCCGACAGCGCGAACCCGACCACCGCAATGCTGATGGGTGAGTTTTCACGCGAGGTATCGGCAACCAGCCCGTTGTCGCGGTTGAGCTGCTGCGGGAAATAGGCGAATGCCGCACGCTGCAGCACGTCCAGCAACGCCTCGTCGTCTGCCGGCCATGCAGGCTCGGCGAGGGACTGGCTGGAGGTATCGGGGCGGAGTCCCATCGCCGCCGACGATAGCGCACGCCCGCCTCCGCCACGTGAGCGCGGGGCGATCGGCGCCGGTTCGATTCGCCCGAATTCACCCAGCCTGTCCCGTAAGCGCGGCACACTCACGCACTGCGTGGACCCTGCGCAACCGGTGAATCCAGGAGAACATCCGCAATGTCGACCTCGCCCTCTCTGCAGCCCACCCCCGACGCGAGGCGCGTGCGGCTCCTTGGCAACGGCCGTTATTCGGTGATGCTGACCGATGCGGGCGGCGGCTACAGCCACTGGCGCGACCAAGCGATCACGCGCTGGCGCGAAGATCCCACATGCGATGACTGGGGCAGTTTCATCCTGCTGCGCGATGTCGAGAGCGGAACGCTCTGGTCGCCGGCACGCCAGCCGCTTGGCGCCGACAACCAGGGGCAGGGCGTAGCTTTCGATGGCGCGCAGGCGATGTTCAGCGGTGAGCGCGAAGGCGTGGCCGCGACCCTGACGGTGGCGGTGTCCGGCGACCAGGATGCGGAAGTGCGCCGGCTCAGCCTGCACAATCGCAGCGACGCCGCGCGCGAAATCGAACTGACCTCCTACGCTGAACTGGTGCTCGGGTCGGCAGCCGCCGACGCCAGCCATCCGGCCTTCGCAAAACTTTTTGTGCAGACCCACTGGGATGCCGAGCGCGAACTCCTGCTGGCGACACGGCGCAAGCGCAGCCCAGGCGATGCCGATTTGTGGGTCGCCCATCGGATTGTCCTGCCGGCATTGCAGCCCGATGCGGGTGCGGGCATCCAGTTCGAGACCGACCGCGCGCGTTTCCTCGGGCGCGGCAACCGACTTGCCGGCGCCGACGCGCTGCAGCCCGGGAGCGTGCTGTCGAATACGGTCGGTACCGTGCTGGACCCGATCCTGAGCCTGCGCACGCGAGTTCGGATCGAGGCCGGCGGCACGGCGCATGTCGATTTCTGGACCCTGGCAGCGACCACCCGCGAGCAGCTGGTCGCTGCCGCTGCAGAGCTGACTTCCGTCAGTTCCGAGGCGTGTTTCCAGCGCCGCGCCGAGCCGGTGGACGGGGAGGGATTGCAGCAGCCATCGACAGTGGCTTCGGGCACGGATGCGTGGAATTGCTGGCTGGCACCGTTGCTGTATGCGGATCCGGACTGGCGTGCAGCGCCCGAGGCCCTGCAATGCGGTGCCGGCGGTGCGCCGGTGCTGTGGGCCCACGGTATTTCCGGCGACCGACCCATCGTGCTGTTGCGCATTGCCGACGCCGACGGAGCCCCTGCTGCGAAGACGCTGTTGCAGGCCCAGCATGGCTGGCGCCAACACTGGCTGGGCGTGGACGTGGTCCTGCTGGTCAGCACAGGCGGCGACGCCGGCGCGGCCATGCACCAGCAGCTGCAGTCTCTACGGGACTCGCTGATTGCCAGCGGCCAGGCCGCATCCGGTGACGATGGCGGGTTGGCAAAAGCACAGTGTTTCGTGCTTCGCCAGGATCAACTCGACGATGCCTTCCTCGACGGTCTGACCCGGGCTGCACGGGTGGTGCTGGTCAGCACCGGCGGCGCTGCGATTCCGGTTGCAGCTCGCCAATCGGCCAGCGGCAGCGGTAGCGACAGCGGTAGCGGCCAGCATGCTGCGTCGGCAGCGCCAGCAACGGCCGCCACTGCGAACCAGGGCCAGGCCACCGCGGCCACGTTCGCGCCCTGGCCGGGAACCGGCAGCGGCGCGCTGGGGTTCGACAACGGCATCGGCGGTTTCGCCGGCGACGGCCGTGAATACCGCATCGACCTGGAGAGCGGCGCGTGCACGCCTGCGCCCTGGATCAACGTGGTGGCCAATCCGGATTTTGGCTTCATCGTCTCGGCCGAGGGTGGCGGCTACACCTGGTCGCGCAACAGCCAGCAGAATCCGCTGACGCCCTGGCCCAACGATCCGGTCACCGATGCGCCCAGCGAAATCCTGTACCTGCGTGACGAGGACAGCGGCGAGTTGTGGTCGGCCACCGCCGCGCCGATCCGCGTGGAGGATGCGGAATACTGCGTGACCCACGGCAAGGGTTGGAGCCGCGTCTCCCACAGCGGCTACGGCATCGATGTCGACCTGCTGCAGCTTGTGCCGCTGGCCGACAGCATCAAGATTTCGTGCCTGCGGCTGCACAACCGCTCCGGCCGCGCCCGGCGACTGGCAGTGACCGGGTACGTGCGCTGGGCGCTGGCGCCCAACGGCAGCACTGCGGCCCCATACGTGGTGACCGAACTCGATCAGGCAACCGGTGCGCTGTTCGCGTGCAATCGCTGGCGTGCTGAATTTGTCGAGCGGGTTGCCTTCATCGACCTCGGCGGCGCGCAAACGTCCTGCAGCGGCGACCGTGGCGCGTTCCTCGGCCGCTACGGCGCAATCGACGCACCACAGGGGCTGGCGGCAGCTTCGCTCGATGGACGGACCGGCGCTGGCCTTGACCCCTGCGGTGCGCTGCAGACCCATGTGACCCTGGCTCCGGACCAGCAGGTGGAGCTGCAGTTCGTTCTGGGCGATGCGGATTCGGCGCAGGCCGCGCAGGAGCTGGTGCAGCGCTACCGCGACGCCGATCCGGACGCCGTGCTGGCGCAGGTTCGCGCGCACTGGGACGACGTGCTCGACACGGTCCAGGTCAGCACGCCCGATCGTGCGCTGGATATCCTGGTCAACGACTGGCTGCTGTACCAGTCGCTTGGCTGCCGGCTCTGGGCGCGCAGCGCCTACTACCAGTCCAGTGGTGCCTACGGCTTCCGCGACCAGCTGCAGGACGTGACGTCGCTGTGCGTGGCGCGTCCGGCGCTGGCGCGCGAGCACATCGTGCGCTCGGCCGGGCGCCAGTTTCCCGAAGGCGACGTCCAGCACTGGTGGCTGCCGCCACAGGGGCAGGGCGTGCGCACCCGGATGAGCGACGACCGCCTGTGGCTGCCGTATGTCGCCTCGCACTACATCCTGACCACCGGCGATGCATCGGTGCTCGACGAATGCACCTCGTTCCTGATCGGTGACGACCTCGAGGACGGCCAGCACGAAGCGTTCTTCAAGCCCGGCACAAGTCAGGAGTCCGCCAGCATTTACGAGCACGGCGCACGCGCGATCGACATCAGCCTCGAGCTGGGCGCGCACGGCCTGCCGCTGATCGGCACCGGCGACTGGAACGACGGAATGAACAGCGTCGGCGACGAGGGTCGCGGCGAAAGCGTGTGGATGGTCTGGCTGCTGGTGGCCACCATCGACGCGTACACGCAATTCGCCGATGCGCGCGGTGACGACACCCGTGCCGCCCGCTGGCGCGAACATGCCGCAGCGCTGCGCAAGACCGTGGAAACCGCCGGTTGGGACGGGCAGTGGTATCGCCGCGGCTATTACGACGACGGCACGCCGCTGGGTTCGGCGCAAAGCCAGGAATGCAGGATCGACACCATCGCCCAGTCCTGGAGCGCAATCGCCGGCGCCACGGATCGGGCGCATGTCGAACAGGCAATGGAGTCGGTGCGCGAACACCTGCTGCTGACCGACGATGCCCTGGCGCTGCTGTTCACCCCGCCATTCGACGACGGACCCACCGAGCCGGGCTACATCAAGGGCTATCCGCCCGGCGTGCGCGAAAACGGCGGGCAATATACCCATGGCGCGATCTGGTCGGTGTTCGCCTTCGCCCAGCTTGGTCAAGGCGATCACGCAGGGGCGCTGTTCGACATCCTCAATCCGATCCGGCATGCCGATACGCCTGACAAGCTGGCGCGCTACAGGGTCGAGCCCTACGTGGCCTGCGCCGATGTGTATTCCGTAGCCCCCCACGTGGGCCGCGGCGGCTGGACCTGGTACACCGGCTCGGGCGGCTGGCTGTATCGGGCTGGCCTGGAGGCTATTCTCGGCTTCCAGCTGCAGGGAAAGACCCTGCGGATGGCACCCTGCATCCCCGCCGCGTGGCCGGGCTTCAGCCTGGTGTATCGACACGGCTCAACCCGCTACGAGCTTGAAATCGACAACTCCGCGCACGTGCAGAATGGTGTGGCCTCGTCGAGCCTTGATGGCGACGACGTGCACGGTGACCCGGGCCGGATCGAGCTGAGCGATGACGGCCAAGTGCATCGCTGGCTTCTGCGTATGGGCCGACCAGCGTGACCGGTCCGCACAGACCCGCGTCCTGCGCCCGGAGTGACGTCGTGCAGGGTTCTCAAAGCGACGCTTGGCCTTCAGTGACGGTAGCCTTCGGCCGTACGTAGACCGGTGCAAACCCGCCTCCCGGCGTACGGAAGTTGGTGGTCTGGCCTTGATACAGCCGGGCCGCCAGCCATTGAACCGCGCCGTCATACACGTAGTTGCGCACGTCGAACTTCAGCGTCTGCTGTGGCGACTGGCTGGAGATGACGCGCTCGCCCGGGGCGACGATCGCTTGGGCCACGTAGTCGCCGGCCAGGATCTCCTGCCAGACCCGGCGCGTGAGCTTGTCGCCACGATAGGCGGCGCGGCTGCCGAAACCCGTGGCCGGCTTGAAGAACAGCCTGCGCCGCTCGGCCCACAATCGCTCGGCGTGAACCGGGTCGACGCGCTCGGTGGCTGGAATACCGGCCAGAAGGATGTCGCGGCTGGCGGCGGGAACGCCCAGTGCCTGCAGCTCTCGATCGTCGCTGAGCAGCGCCAGATTGCGCTTGTCCGCGTACAGCGCGTGCGCCCGGGGATGCGGGGTCAAGACCACGGCGTGCTGCAGGTAGGCTTCGCGCAAAACAGCGTTGGCGGACTCCAGCAGCGGAAAGTCCGTCAGTCGGTTGTAGACCAGGTCCACGCTGGCTTGGCCGTGTCGGAGCACGCCGTCGCGCAGCGACAGCTCCGAGGGATCGGCGATGATGGCCTCGATCCCATGGCGCCGGAAAAGATCCTGGAACAATACGAAATCCGGATACAGGTATTGCTGCTCCGGCGCCTCGTCGACGATCGCGATGCAGCGCAGGGGTCCACTGCGCCTGCTCAACCGCCATTCTTCCTGGAACATCGCCACAACCGCGTTTTCCATCGCCTCCGCTGCGGGCACCATGTCCTGCAGCGGAGCGCAGCAGTCACGCTGCGCACGCGCCAGCGCCACGCTGAGCATCGCGCCACCGGCATTGGTGTTGATCTCGATCAGGCCGAGTCCGCCTTCGGTCACGTGGAAATCGTAACCAAGGAAAACACCGCCAGCGCCACCGGGGTCATGCCGGGCGATGTCCGTCGCCAAGGCCAGGACAGCTTCCCGGTATGCGGGCAGCGCCACGACTGAAGTGACGGTGCGGACGATTTCCGCCATGCGCTGGCGATGGACTTCGGTGATGAACACCGGACTGGCGGCGAACAGGTGCGGACAGCGCGCCTCGATGAGCGCAAAGACATCCGGGTTCGGCAACTGCGTCTGCAGCGCGCGCCGCAGCGCCCCCGGATCAAGCGTGATGCAGAAGCATTCGCTGTTGAGTGACTGGGTCGCGCGGCCCGCCAGCGATCCCGACCCGCACGCGGGAACTGCCAGGTTCATGACACTCCTCAACGATTGCCTAGCGGACGAAGGCGCGTGGCACGGCGGTGACCGTCCGCCCGCTACCGTAAACCGGGCCCGCGATCCAGCTAATCGGGAAACCGCGACCATCACCCGCGTATACCGTCGCGTACCTGGTGACGCTGGGGGTCCCACTGCTCGCCAGATAAAGGAGATCCGCGCGACCGTCGCCGTTGAAGTCGCCAACCAGATCGGTCCCCGGGATGAGAAAGCCGGGCGAATACTCGCGGATCCGTGCCGAATCCATCAGCCAGTACGCAGCGCCTTCCCCGTTGCGCAGCACAAGATCGCTACGCCCGTCACCATCGATATCGCCGGCGGCGATCACGTTCCAGCCTGCGGCGGGCGCATTCACCGTAAATACCGTGAATCCATTACCGTCGCCCAGCCACATGCGAAGGATCGGCACCGCCGCACCCGGCAGGCTGCTCCAGACCAGATCGAGCTTGCCATCGCCGTTGAAGTCGCCCTTGGCTGCCAGCCGCGGTGCGGCCGGGTCGGTAAGGAAGCCGAGGGAATAGCGCAGGACGTTGCCCCGCTCCATGATCCAGTACGCGAACCCATCCATGCTCGGATTGTTGTACGCCGCACTGCCCGCGGACACGATTGGCATGTTCTGCCCAAGCAGCAAGTCGCTCCTGCCATCGCCGTCAACGTCACCGCTGCCGATGAACTGCCACGCCGCAACGGGTGACGGGATCGCCACAGGGCCGTCACCCGCCAAGGAACTCAGGGAAACAGACGTCTCGCGCGCTCCTGATCCGGCATCCTCGCGACCAGTCACCATGTCGAGTCGACCGTCGCCGTCGAAGTCTCCTGTCGCCAACGGCTGTTCGCCAGAGAGCGTGAACCCGGTCGGGTAATGCCGCAACGTCGTGTAGTCGCCGTCGTACTCGGCTGGCCGCGGGAGGGTGATGTGGTACGTGATAGATGTAGACCAGGCGTGCGGCGCCGGTTTGGAGAAATCAAGCCGGCCTGCCACAAGGTCGGAGCGCCCATCGCCATCGATGTCCCGGTCCACGTACGGCTGCACGGGGGCGCCAATCGACCGGAAGCTGTGCGAGACAAGCCAATCGGGTGCGTGACGCTGCGTCGGGTACTCCGTGAAGCTGGCGCCGTCACCCAGCCACATCACCAGAGACCGGTCGCGCTGGCGCGACAGCACCAGGTCAAGACGTCCGTCGCCGTTGTAATCGCCCACCGCAACGGGGCCGAAGCGGGACGGAAGTTCCGCGCCGCCGGGCAGGCGAAACACCTGCGAGTAGCGAGCCGGGGTCGCGCCGTCCATTGTCCAGTATGCAAAGAAGCGCGAGCCGGGATTGACCAGCAGGATGTCACTGCGGCCGTCGGCATCGATATCCCCCGCGCCCCACACTTCCCAGCCGACCGCGTAGTCGCGCACGGGGGCCGTGGTGAATGCCTGGCCGTCACCGACCAACATCACCAGTGAACGGCTGCTCGCGGGTTTCCACAGCAGGTCCACGCGGTGGTCGCCATTGAAGTCGCCGGTGGCGACGAGGGCCGGGCGGTCCGCGGGGATCGCCAGGCCGGTGGCCTTTCGCAGCACGGTGCCGCCGGACATGATCCAGTAGCCTAGCTTTTCGCCGTAATCGGTGGACAGCAGGAGATCGGCCTTGCCGTCGCCGTCGACGTCACCCGCGCCGACAATCCTCTCGTCGGCAGCGAGTGATTCGAGCGCCACCGCGGTAAAACCACCCGCACCGTCCGCCAGCCAGATGAACGTTTGTGCGACACCGAAGCCGATAGGCGCCAGCAGCAGATCGGCTCGGCCGTCGCCGTTGAAATCCCCGGTTGCGGTGCGCTGGTATGTTGAATAATTCGCTTTTGGCAACTGGAATACGCTGGAATACGCTACCGCTTGCGGTCCGTTCAACTTCCAGTACGCAAGCCAATCGTTTGCGTCGTGACCCAAGAGCAGGTCGCTCTTCCCATCGCCATCGAAATCCCCGCTTGCAGCTTGCTGTGCGATGACGTGCACGTTGGAGGGCGTGACCTTGGCGGATTGGGTACGGTCGCAACCCTCGCAGATGAGGCCAGCGGTTTGCGCGAGCGGCCTGATCGAAGTCCCGGTCAGCAACGACTGCGACCCGTCGTAGAGAAAGGCCACGGCGCCGCCCGCCAGCACCAGGCCGCCAACAGCGATCAACAGGGGTTTGCGCTTCATCTTGTCTCCGGTGCCGGTCCGCTGCGAGCGCCTGAGGGTAGCAAGGGTGCGGGGCTCCAGGGTGAAGCTGGTGGCGGTATTCTCCGGCCTTGCCGGCGCCAACGCCGCGGGTACCCGATAGCGCGAGGCCATCGCAGGCTCGGCGATCGCCACTGCGTTGATGCCGCCACTTTACGCGGTCGGCTTTGGCAGCGCGCTGATGAACTGGAGCATCGCCGCAGCCCGATGTGTTCATGGCAAACCTGCTCGCGATCGCGGTGTCAGTGACGCTCGTCGCGCGCCCGTCCGGCGTCGGCGACACCGGGTCCCCAAGTCAAATCACTGGCAGGTCGGCCTGATCATCGGCAGCTTTGCACAGTTTCACCGTACCGCCGCAGACTTGGAACAGGTACGTGTTGAATGGACCAGTTCCCTAAGGATCATTGCGACGGATCCCGCGGAGGAAATGCGGGCTGCGACTACCCTATTGCACCGGCACGGATGGAAGGTCGGGTGCATCGGCTGGCACCGAATTGGCTTCAAGGTCGGCGATCAGCTGCTTCATCTCCCTGATCTCACGCACCTGCGCCTCGATGATGCCGTCCGCCAGCTCCCGCACCCGAGGGTCGCGGATGTGCGCGCGGCTGCTGGTCAGGATTGCGATCGAATGATGGGGGATCATGGCCCGCATGTAGGAAACATCGTCGACGGTCTCCTGGCTCCTGACCAGCCAGAGCGAAAGCGCGAAAACCGCGACGCTGCCGACAAGGATGGCAAGGTTGTTGGTCGTTTTCTCGTACATCTTCAGCATGAAAAGCAGCATGACCACCGCCATCGCGGCACCCATGACGAACGCCATGTAGAACCGCGTCTCGCTGAAGAACACGTGGTCGCTGGCGTAGGTATTCAGATACATCAGCCCGAACATCACGATGGTCGAGGTGGCGATCATCGCGCCAAACTTCATGTATTTGGACATTGTCGATTCTCCGTTTGATCAACTCTGGAATGGTGCGCGGAGCGTGAGCGGCTCTGTAGCTGCACTCTTCATCAGTATGCATACGACCCGTAAAGCCAGGTGACCTTTGCGACCGCCGTTGGCGCGTGCCGGCATGGCCAGGCTGCTGGCTACGGCTGCGGCCGCGCAAGCCAGGGAGCCGGCCATCATTGGCCCGGCCGACCAACTGCGCGACAATGGGCAATGGACGCAAACAACAAGTTGCTCGACGCCGTCGAACTCGAGACCGGCCCGTCGCCGCAGTGGTCGGTGATCTGGCTGCACGGCCTGGGCGCCGATGGCAACGATTTCGCACCGATCGTGCCCGAACTGGTGCGCAAAGACTGGCCTGCGATTCGTTTCGTGTTCCCGCACGCGCCGGTGCGACCGGTCACCATCAACAATGGCGTCCCGATGCGCGCGTGGTACGACATCGTCAGCATGGATTTCGCGAGCCGTGCCGACAGCGCGGGCGTCGACCATTCCATAAAGATGGCCAATGCACTGATTGCGCGCGAGCATGAGCGGGGCGTGGGCGCGGACCGCGTGCTGCTGGCGGGGTTCTCGCAGGGTGGGGCCATCGCTCTGTCCGCGGGGCTGCGGCGCAGCATCCCGCTGGCGGGAGTCATCGCGCTCTCGACCTACCTGCCGGGTGCGGAAACCGCCGCAGGTTCGGTGACCGCAGCCGGCAGGTCGCAACCGGTCTTCATGGCCCACGGGAGTGGCGACCAGGTGATTCCAATGGTCCATGCGCAGCGCAGCAAGGACGTCCTGCAGGCCCTGGGGCTGGAGGTGCAGTGGCGCGCGTATCCGATGGCCCACCAGGTTTGCGGCGAGGAAATCCGCGACCTTGGCGACTGGATGGCGACGAGGTTCGAGGCAGCGGGAGTTTGAGGCGGCTGCGCACGCCTGTATCGGAACGTGCTCCGGAGCGCTGACCTGGTCGGCAGTGACGCCGCACCGTTGACGCGACTACTATCGGGGGGCTCGCCGTGTTGCTTGCACGGCGGTGTCGCGAATGGGAGGGGAGTCGCATGAAGGTTGTGATCGCCGACGACGAGCCACTGGCGCGCGAGCGCCTGCGTGCGCTGCTTGGCGCTGAGCCCGGGCTGGAAGTGGTGGCCGAGGCCGACAACGGACTGGACGCGCTGCAGGCCTGCGCCGAGCACCAGCCCGACCTGGTGCTGCTGGACATCTCCATGCCTGGTGTCGACGGCCTGGAGGCCGCGCGACACCTGGCGGCGTTCGACCCGCGACCGGCGGTGGTGTTCTGCACCGCCTACGACGACCACGCGCTGTCGGCATTCGACGCGGCAGCCATCGACTACCTGATGAAGCCGGTGCGGCCTGAGCGGCTTGCTGCCGCAATCGAGCGTGCACGTTTGTTCGTGGCGGGGCGTCAATCGCACCAGCCGATGCCGCCGGGGCAGCAGGCGCGTACCCACCTGTGCGCGCGCCTGCGCGGCAGCCTGCGCCTGATCCCGATCGAGGAAATCCACTATCTGCAGGCTGACGAGAAATACGTCGTCGTGCACCACGTGCGTGGCGAAGACCTGATTGAGGAGTCGCTCAAATCGCTGGAGGACGAATTCGCAACGCAGTTCGTGCGCATCCACCGCAACTGCCTGGTGGCGCGCCACGAACTGCTCGAGCTGCGCCGCTCCAATGATGGCCATGTGCACGCGGTGCTGCGGCATGGCAAGGAGCCACTGGAAGTGAGCCGACGCTGCGTACCGGCCCTGCGCGAGACCGTCCGCCACCTGTGATCCAGGTGCCCGTGCCTACCCAGGGTCCCGGCCGGCGGCCATAATGGCGGCATGAAAACGCTGCGAATCGCGACCCGAAAGAGCCCGCTCGCGCTCTGGCAGACCGAGCACGTGGCCGCGTTGCTGCGCGGCGCGTTTCCGGGCCTGGAGGTGCAGCTGGTGCCGATGAGCACCCGCGGCGACGAGGTCCTGGACCGCGCGCTGTCGGCGATCGGTGGCAAGGGACTGTTTCTCAAGGAACTGGAGCTGGCCATGCTCCGCGGCGAGGCCGACTGCGCGGTGCACTCGCTCAAGGACGTGCCGATGGAACTGGATGGGCCGTTCGTGCTTGCGGCGATCCTGGAGCGCGCCGATGCGGCCGATGCGTTTGTCTCCAATGCTCACGCCGCTCTGATGGAGCTGCCGCAGGGCGCACGCGTCGGGACTTCGTCGTTGCGCCGCCAGGCGCAGCTGCGTGCATGCCGCCCGGATCTTGAGTTGCGGGACCTTCGTGGCAACGTCAACACCCGCCTGGCCAAGCTCGATGCCGGCGACTACGACGCGATCGTGCTGGCCTGCGCCGGGCTGCAGCGGCTCGGCCTGGACCACAGGATCACCCAGCGCCTGCTCCCGCCACAGTGGCTGCCCGCGCCGGCACAGGGCGCGGTCGCGATCGAGTGCCGCGATGACGATGCCGCCGTGCAGGGGCTGCTGGTGGCGCTGGACCATGCGCACACGCGCACCCGGGTCGAGGCGGAGCGGGCCATGAACCGCGCCCTGCATGGCAGCTGCCAGGTGCCTGTCGCGGCGTACGCCGAGCTGCAGGGTTCGGGCCTGTCGATGCATGGGCTGGTGGGCAGCGCGGAGGACGGCGAGCTGATCCGCGCCCACGTGCAGGGCGAAGCATCGGCGCACGAGGCGCTGGGGCTGGAACTGGCGCAGTCGCTGCTTGACCTGGGTGCCGGCGCGCTGCTTGCCTCACCTGATCCGGACCGACCCGTCCGCTAGAAAACTTTTCATCCCCCACGATCCTGTCCAGGCCCGGCGGTGCGAAGCATGGGGTCTGCAGGAGCGACGTGAGTTGCGAAGCAGTGAACCCCACAGCACGGCCTCTCCACGCCCGGCATTTCGAACCATGGGTTCTATAGGAGCGACTCGAGTCGCGAAGCACTGGCACTGGAATCACGACTCGCGACTCGCGTCGCTCCTGCGGAGTCCATGCCGCAGGGTCAGGGCGCGCAGTACTCGCGCTGCTGGCGCAGCTCTTCCTGCAGCAGCTCCCGGTCGTGACCGGAGGTGGAGGTCAACAGGCCGGCGATGTTCTCGCGCACCCGCGGGCAGGGCGGCGGATAGCCTCCGAACAGTCCCCCGATGAACCCGGCCACATGGGCCGGAGTCACCGCCTGGTGCATGACGAACGTGTCGCGGCGTGGGCCTCCGCCGGGCAAGCGCGCGCGACGGCTGCGCAGCGGGTCGGGTGCAAAGGTCATCGCGTCCGATGCGGCCTGCTGGCGGACTACGGCGCGCGCCTGCTGCTGCCAGTCGACTGTATTTTCGATTGGCGCGGGCACCGCGCTGACCGGGGCGACCATCGCGTCGTCAAGGCGCGGTTGCACTGCATCGATGACCCTGGCCTGTGGCTTGCGTCGGGGCTGTCCGGTAGTGACCAGGGGAGCAACCGGAACCACGGGCGAGTTCGGCGCCAGCGCTTTCGGTATCAGCACCAGGCGCATCCGAAATGGATCAGTGTCGACGCGGCGCGCCACGGGTGCATAGGTCAGCAGCCAGAAAATACCGATGTGCAGGCCAGCCACCAGGCCCCATGCAATGACGCGCTCCACCCTGCTTTCGTTGCGCATGCCCACCGCCTGCCTCCGTGCTGGCCGCGGAGTCTGGCAGCGCGCTGGTTAAACAGTAGTTACCCGCCGAATCGTGCTGTGCAATCTGTTCATTTACAGGGAGTGGAACGGGAAATAGCGCGGGATCAGCGCGATCGCCATGATCCAGAAAATGATATTCAGCGGCACGCCGATGCGCATGAAGTCGCCGAAGCGATAGCCGCCTGCCGTGTAGACCATGGTGTTGGTCTGGTAGCCGACAGGCGTGGCGAAACTGGTGGACGCGGCGAACGCGACGGCCACGAGGAAAGGCTTGGCATCCACGCCGAGAGAATCGGCGGCGGCAATGGCGATCGGGACCACCAGAACGCCGGCCGCGTTGTTGCTCATGACTTCGGTCATGGTTGCCGTCAGCAGGTAGATCAGTCCCAGCGTGGCGACCGGGCCATAGGGTCCGATCACGCTGATCGCCTGCCGCGCCACCCAGTCGGCGCCGCCGGAATTCTGCAGCGCGATACCCAAAGGCAGGACCCCGGCCAGCAGGATGATCACGCGCCAGTCGATGGCCGCATAGGCTTCGTCGGTGTCCAGGCAGCGGAACACCACCAGGGCCACGCAGCCCAGCAGCGCCGAGGCCACGATCGGCAGCCAGCCGAAGGACGCCACGGCCACCACGCCAAACAGGATCAGCATCGACACCGTTGCCCGACGCCAGTCGATGCGTTGCTGCGCACGCTGGCTCAGCACCACCAGCCCGGGATCCTTGCGCAGCGCCTCCAGCGAGGACTCCGAGGCGTCGACCAGCATCACGTCGCCCACCAGCAGCGGCACCTGGTCCAGCGGCCGCCTCAACACCGCACGCCGCCGCTGCAGGCCGTGCACCCGCGCCCGGTAGGTGTGGGCAAAGCGCATTCCAGCAATGGTGTGGCC